>DATKLB010000205.1:0-4196 GCA_035542615.1 Spirochaetia bacterium
TATACGTGCTGGATGCCTCGAGGAGCTGCGAGACTTCCTTTCTGTTGGTCTCCATTTCCGCCGCGATGCTGGCCATCCGCGTCTCTATTTCTTTCTGCATCCTGCGCGATCCGGCATCCAGTGACTCCCTGAGAGAAGCGAGGTCCTTCTCCACCCCGAGCGACGACTCACGGCGCGCCTTCTCCACTTCCTCGTGCAGGGAATCCTGAAGCACCTGGATCGCCTCCATCGTCGAGTCGGTGGTCCGCGAGAGCTCGACGTCAAAGGTCGAGATCCGCTCGCCCATCTCTGCGATCTGCTTCTTGAGCGCTTCGCGCTCCGCGCTAGACGCCGCCAGGAGCTCTTCCTTCTCCGCCGCGAAGCTGTCTCGGATGGCGCCGAGAGCAGACTCTGCCTTCGCCGCCGCTTCTCTGCTGCCGGTGTCCAGCCGCGCGGCGAGCTCCTTCATCCGCGCGTCGATCTCTTTGTGCATAGCCGCGCTTCGAGACTCGAATGCCTCCGTCAACCCGGCGAGCTCTTTCTCTAGTGCCGCCGTCGTGCTCCTGCCCGTCCTGTCCATCTGGACGCGAATGCCCTCGACGGTTGCTTCTGCTGAACGCTTCAGCTCGCCTTCGAAGGCCGAGATCCGTTCGGCCATCTCCTTGAGCTCTCCCTTGAGAGCAGACCGCTCCTGGCTGAGGGCGGCGAGCATTTCCTCCCGCTGTGAGGCGAACTCATCCTGCACCGTGTTGATGGAGGATTCGGCGCCGGAGGCGAGCCGGGATATCTTCTCCGCGACAGAGACTTCCGTCTCCGCGAGCTGCTGCCGGGCCCTGCCCTCCCACGCGACGACCTCCGCCCGGGAAGCGTCGAGAACCTCGGTCACCTCTTTGCGGCCCGCGTCGAGCTCCGCGGAGAGCTCATGCAGCTTTGTCTCGATCTCCCGCTGCATCTTGCGAACGCCCGCGTCCAGGGACTCTCGGACGCCGGCCGTTTCTTTTTCGATGGCAAGGGACGAATCCCTGCGAGCCTTCTCCACATCCACGCGCAACGCGTCCCAGAGGCCCTGCATGGCTTCGTCCGCGGAGGCAAGCCGCGACTTCAGCTCCCCTTCGAAGCTCTCGATCCGCTTCTCCATGTCCGCCTGCCACCCCTGGTACTTCTCCAGCGCCTGCGCCGCTTGCTGGCGCAGATCCGCGGAAAACTCCTTCTCGATGGCGGACAGATCGCTCTGCGCCTCTTGCGCCGCACGTGCCTTCAGCTCCTCCAGCGCAGCGTGTACCTGCTCCCGCGCCCCCGCCGCGGCCGTTGCCTCCCTCTGCCATCCCGCCGCTAGCTCGGCGGCCACGCTCTTCATCTCCGCGCGCACCGATGCGGCTGTCTTTTCCATGCTCTCTCTCAGCGATGCCCGCAGCGACTCCACTTCCCCGTTTGATTCCTCCAGTGCCTTGACCCGACTGTCCACGTCCCCCTGATAGTCGGTGAGTCGCTGCTCGATCGTCTCCAGGCTGCGCGACAGTCGGCCGGTCATCTCCGCCTCGAATGCCGACACCCGCTCCCGCGCCTGCGCCGCTTGCTGGCGCAGATCCACCGAAAACTCCTTCTCGAGGGCGGAAACCTCCCTCTGCCACCCCGCCGCAAGCTCGGCTGCCGCTTCCGTCATCTCCGCGCGCACCGATGCTGCCGTCTTTTCCACGCTCTCTGTCAGCGATGCTCGCAGTGACTCCGCTTCCCCGTCGGACTCCTGCAGAGCCTTGATCCGACTGTCCACGTCCGCCTGATAGTCGGTGAGCCGCATCTCGATCGTCTGCAGGCTGCGTGACAGTCGACTGGCCATGTCCGCCTCGAATGCTGCCAACCGCGCCTGCGCTCCCTGCGCCGCGCCATCCGCGGAGGCAAGCCGGGACTTCACCTCCGTTTCGAAGCCTTCCATCTGCTTTTCGATATCCGCCTGCCACCCCTGATACTTCTCCAGCGCCTGCGTGGCTCGCTGGCGCAGGTCGGCGAAGAACTCATCCTCGAAGGCGGTCAGCCCTTTCTCCGTGTCCTGGTAGGCGCGGGCCTTGAGGTCTTCCAGGCTGGCATGAACTTCCGACAGGCCGGCGCGGATCTGCTCGCGGGCAGTGCCCGCTGCCGTAATCTCGGCCTGCCACCCGGCCACGAGGCCGGCGGCGATGGTCTTCATCTCGGCGCGCACGCCCGCGGCTGTTTTCTGCAGGCTCTCCCCGAGAGAGGCCCGAAGGGCTTCGAGGTCCCCTTCCGATTCCTCCAGAGCCTTGACGCGGGAGTCGACATCGCCCTGGTAATCCGCGAGCCGCATCTCGAGGGCCTGAGCCGTTTTCACAAAAGTGGCCTCGTCGTCCCTGATCCTTGCCGAAAGACGGTCGAAGACCTCCCCCTCCAGCGTCTCACCGCGCTGAACGGCTCGCGAAATCCTTGCACTGAGATCCGCCTCGAAAGCCTCCAGCGACCGGGAGAGAAATGCCGCTCGTTCTTTCTCCGCCTGCTCCTCGCGGGCCTCCAGGCGTGCCATGTATGCCGAGAAGTCCTTCAGCCGCTTTTCGGAAGAATCCAGATCGGTGGCGAACGATCCGATTTTCGCCTCGACAGCCGACATCAACTCTGCTCGGGCGGCTTCCAGAGATTTTCGAGCCCGCGAGCCGAAATCTGCGTCGATCTCCGGCAGCTTCTTTTCCACCTTTTCGAGCCTTGCGGCCACTTCAACGATCCTCTTGCCCATCGCATCCGCAAGCTCGGAATCGGCGCGGATTTTCTTCAGAGTCTGATCGACGCGCGACGAGGTGGCCCCAAGCTCGGCGAGGCTTTTTCGAATTCCCTCGACCTCAGCCGCCCGCGCTTGAAGGGCCTCGTCCACGCTTTGCGTTCTGGCCATCAGCTCCTTGCCCGCGGTGAGACTGCCCTGAATGCCGACGGAGAAATCGTGAAGCTGCGCGGCTTTCTCTTCCACCAGGGCAGTGATGTTTCCCGTGATCTTGTCGCTGAATCTCTTGAGCTTTTCCAGTGATCTGTTGTTGCGGTCGAGCGCTCGAAGGATGACCAGGATAAGAAGGACAGCAAAAAAGGTAATCAAATTACCGATTGAGAAAAGCATTGTCCCCCTCCCAGAGGTTTTGACAATTGTAGACCGAACAAGGAGTGGTGTCAACGCACGGTCAGGGAAATTATCGAGTCACTTCAGGAGGGTCGAACGGGCCCAGCGAGTCGATCCGCACGAGGTTCACGTACTCTCCACCATGGCGCTTCGTCAGGGAGGCCACGCTCGTCTCCTTGTTCCTCTCCATGACAACCGGATGGAACCTTCCGGCTGCGTCGAAGAAAGGAAAAAGCACGATCAGGTGGTGGTGCTGCCGCAGAAGCATGCTCGCTCCCGGGGGCGCGCCTTTCGCCCGTGCATTCACGGAACCGACGTACAGCGTTCCGGGCCGCTCGCGCGCGAGAAAGTACAGAAGCGCCGGCAGGCGCTCAATGCGATAGCCGACGTCCTTCACGTACTCGAACCGATTGGAATCGATGACATCGAGAGCCTCGGGACCCGGCATTCGTCCGGTCCGGGCGTACGCCAGGCAGCGCGCAAGACCGCGGGACCAGTCCAGGCCGAAATAGGGATCCTGCTCCTCTTCGTAGCGGGCGCTCCACGCCTTGCCCAACAGGTCGGAATCCCGTGATCGCAGCGCATCGATGTCGGTGAGAGAGCCAGTGAGGGGCTGGTAGAAGCCATCAGTGACCCACTTCGCAAAACCGGAGCAGTTGAATCCGCCGGTCCCGGCAGGCGCAGGCATTCCTGTCGCGATGAAGACGAGCTTGCCGGACGCGTCCATCGCGCCGTCATCCATGTCGCGGAGGCTTCCCAGGCGCGCCCGCAACGACCGCACGATCTGTTCAAGACGCGCATCGCCGGGGCCCTGCGCGGGTGCGATCACAAGAGGCCAATCCACGGATGACCGAGTGAGCTGCATGATCCTCGAGAACGGGGAGGTAAGGAGATCGGCAAACGGAGCGGGGACGACGACATGGGTCTGGAAGACCTCGTTGTACAGCACGATATCCATGGCTGTCCTGTCGCCCTGCGGAAAAAGGCGGAGGTAGCAGCCGGAGTCATCCTGCACGAACACTTTTGTCTGCAGGAACCGTCCGTCCTGAAGACTCCGCTTGATGATGAATGTGCCCGATCCGTCGAGGGGAAAGCCTTTACCGTT
>DATKLB010000206.1:0-5188 GCA_035542615.1 Spirochaetia bacterium
ACCTTTCCGGCGGCAACCAGCAGAAGGTGGTTCTCTCCAAGTGGTTCGTCCGCCGCTGCGATGTCTACATCTTCGACGAGCCTACCCGCGGGATCGATGTCGGAGCCAAGGTGGAGATCTACAAGCTCATGGAGAGCCTTGCCGCTGGCGGGGCGGGGATCATCATGGTTTCCTCGGAGCTCCTGGAGGTGATGAATGTTCCCAACAGGATCGCGGTCGTCTTCAACGGCCGGATCGTCAAGGAGTTCGACAGAGGAAAAACCTCGGAAGAAGAAGTCATGAGCTACGCCCTCGGGCTGGGCGGAAAAGCCTCCTGAGCAAGGGAAGAGGAGCGTCCGTATGAAGGTCGACGTCAGACATATCCTGCGCTCGTACGGGATCCTCATTGCGTTCATCCTGATCTGCATCGCGATGACAGTCCTCTCGCCGGTCTTCCTGACTGTGACAAACGTCCGGAATATCATCCGACAAAGCTCGATCTACGGAATCATGGCCATCGGGATGACATTCGTCATCCTGACCGCCGGAATCGACCTGTCGGTCGGCTCCATACTCGCTATTGCAGGCGCTATTGCCGCCGGATCGATCAAGGCAGGCATGGGATTCGAGGCGACCGTCATCCTCGCCCTGGCTATCGGCCTCGGGTGCGGACTGGTGAACGGTGTCCTGGTCACGGCAGGTCGGATCACGCCTTTCGTCGTCACCCTCGGCATGATGAGCATTGCCCGCGGCCTCACCTTGATCTACACCAAGGGCTATCCCATCAGCGGGTTCCAAGGCGCGTTTCGTTTCATTGGGGGCGGAGATATCATCGCCATCCCCTTCCCCATCATCATGTTCATTCTGACCACCGTTGTCGCCTGGCTCGTTCTCACGCAGACGCGCCTGGGACGCTACACGTATGCGATTGGCGGCAACGAGGAAACGGTCAAGCTCTCCGGCATCAACTCCGATCTCTACAAGACGATCGTGTACATGATCTCGGGCATGGCCGCTGCCATCAGCGCGCTCATCCTCACCTCGCGGCTGAACTCCGCCGAACCGGTTGCTGGAACGGGCTACGAGTTGGATGTCATCGCTGCCGTCGTCATCGGAGGCACGAGCCTCATGGGCGGCCGGGGCAGCGTGTGGGGCACACTGATCGGCGCCCTGCTGATCGGCGTGATCAACAACGGAATGAACCTGCTTGGCATATCGGCGTATTTCCAGCTCGTTGTGAAGGGTCTCATCATCATCGGCGCGGTGCTTCTGGACAGGCTGCGTCAGGAGCAGGCATAGACATCGAGAGTCAGAGGAGGGACGGAATGTCCGTAAAATCCACGGTTGAAAAAGCCCTCGAGCAGGGCAAAGGAATTCTGCGGCTGGCCCCCAACTGGGTGCCCCGCGCGTTCTGTGTGCCGGGCAGGAGGATCAAGCTCCATCCGGCCGACTACTACGCGTACGGCGGAGAGCGCGGAGGCATCGACGAGCGCTGGTTCTCGTCGACGACGCCGGCGGACAACGGCCCCAAGACGAGCCGGAACGAGGGGTTGAGCTTCGTCGTCGTCGAAGACGGGAATACGACCGAGAAGGTGCTGCTTCGTGAGGCTATCGCGGAGCTGAAGGGGGCGATCGTCGGGGACCGCATCTGGAACGCGTACCAGTCCTGGCCTATGTATTCGAAGTTCTTCGACAACAAGGGGGCTCTCCCGCACCATGTCCACCATCGCGATCAGCATGCAAAGCTGGTCGGCCAGAACGGAAAGCCCGAGTCATACTACTTCCCCGTGCAGAACAACAACTACGGCGCCGACTACCCCTACACGTTCTTCGGCCTGCGCCCCGGCACGACGAAGGACCAGGTGGCCGAGTGCCTGCGCAATTTCTCCAAGGGGGACAACAAGATCACGAACCTGTCGACCGCGGTCCGGCTGGAGGTTGGAACGGGATGGGACGTGCCGGCGGGGATGCTCCACGCGCCGGGAAGCCTCTGCACGTATGAGCCCCAGAAGGCCTCCGACATCTTTGCCATGTACCAATCGCTCACCGGAGATACCGTCATCTCGGAGGCGGATCTCTGGAAGAACACGCCTCCGGACAAGGTGGGCAACATCGACTTCATGATCGAAGTGCTCGACTGGGAGGCAAACGTGGATCCCAATTTCGTGGCCAACCACTTCATGACTCCCAGGCCCGTGAAGCCGTTCAAGCAGATGGAAGCCGAGGGATACGTGGAAAACTGGATCACGTACAAGTCCACAGAATACAGCGCCAAGGAGCTCACCGTTCTCCCCGGGAAAACGGTTACCATCAAGGACGGCGGGGCATACGGGATGATCATGCTCCAGGGGCATGGGAAGATGGGCGCCTGGGACGTCGACACCCCGGCACTGATCCGCTTCGGACAGCTCACGCAGGACGAGTTCTTTGTGACGGAGAGCGCGGCGAAAGCCGGCGTGGTGATCTCCAACCCCTCAAGAACCGATCCCATCGTGATGCTCAAGCACTTCGGTCCGGGCAATCCCGACCTGAAGATCTGAGACTGGACGCGAACCATGAAAAAGCAGACGTTCGAGCAGAAATCAGAAAAAATCCGCCAGTCGTTCCTCGACCTGAAGAAAAAGCATCCCGAGCGGCTCTCCAGGAAGCTGAATCTCTCCTGGAGCAACTGGGGCTTTGGAATCGAGCCGCTCTCCGCCTCCGCTGCCCGGCTCTCTCGCTCGGGGATCAGGTTCATCGAGCTGCACGGCAACCACTACGGTCCTGACCTGGGCTACCGGCCCAAGGAGACGCTCAAGATCCTGGGCGACAACGGGATCACCGTCGGCGGCATCTGCGGCATGTTCTCCGCGGACAACGACCTGTCCAGCAATCGGGCGGTGCATCGCCAGGCGGCGCTCGACTACCTTGAGCGCGAGGTGCCTTTTGCCGCCGACGTGGGGGCCAGTTACATCCTCGTCGTGCCGGGGGCCGTGGGCAGGCCGCAGGCGTACGACTCCACCGAACTGGAGCGCAGCGTCGAAACTCTGCGCCTGGTTGCCGATCTTTTCGTGAAGCACAAGGTCAAGGCGGCAATCGAGCCGATCAGGTCCGCGGAGGTGAGCTTCGTGCACACGGTAGCCGATGCAAAGGCCTACATCGCGGCGGTCAACCACCCGGGGGTGAGGCACATCAACGGGGACGTCTATCATATGCAGGCGGAAGAAAGCCACATCGGAGAGGCCATCGTGGAGGCGGGGGAGATGCTGGTCAACCTCCACATGGCGGATTCCAACCGCACCGCGCTCGGGCAGGGGTCCATGGACCTCGACACGATCATCCGGGCGCTCTACCTGATCGGATACAACTCGGACGGACGCTATGTCACACCCGAGCCCCTGGGCCCAGGCGGAGATCCGTATCCGGCAATGTACGGAAAGCCGGATCCGAAATCCCTGGACGATCTCGTGCAGCAGTCCGCGCGCTGTTTCCGCGAACGGGAGGAAGAAGTCCTGGCGGATTCGTGAGGGATCGCGGGCTCGAGCGAGCAGCGCCCTTGCCCGCTGCATGCCTGGATGGTAGTATGCTTCGTCACCAAAGGAGCCAATCGTGAGAGACTACCAATCGCAGCCCGAGTTCCTGTCCGTCATGTCATCGTACATGTCCGGGGACCGGGATGCCGCGGAGAAGGCGGTTGCGGAGCTGCTTCGCAAGTATCCGCACGATTCTTCTCTCCAGCTCCTCCTTGGGAACATCAAGTACACCGTCGGTCTTCTCAAGGAGGCAAGCTCTCATCTGGAGAAGGCCGTCGAGCTGGACCCGGGCCTCTGCCAGGCCTACTACCGGCTCGGCGTCTGCTACGTGCGAATGGGCAAGCTGAACGAAGCGCTGAAGGCATTCCGGAAAAACGTGGACGAGAAGTGCGGGAGCCACGCGATGTCCTTCTATTGGATGGGCCTGATCAACAGCTTCCTGGGCAAGGATGATGATGCCTTGGAGGCTTTCACGCTTCTTCACACCGAGTCCCCGGAGTCTCTCCTGGCGAACTTCTTTCTCGCGCAGCTGCGTATGAGACGCAATGAGCACGAAGAGGCACTTCGGCTGCTGCGTGAGTTGCTGGCGGTCAGCCCCGACTTCGCGGAGGTTCATTACCTGATGGGCCAGGTCTACGAGCGGATGCACTTGAACACCGAGGCCATCCAATGCTTTCGAAAGACGCTGGAGTTGAATCCGGAAGACAAGCGCGCCCGGCTCGAGTACGAAAATCTTTTCGACGTCCCCCCGTTGTAGGACACCTTCGCCACGAGGCGCCTTCGGCCGTCGAAGAAATCTTGACAAGATCAGTAGGACTTACATAGACTGCGGCTTCGATGGAATACGGAACGCTTCTCATGTTCCTGGCCGTTGCGGTGCTCCTGGGGGCAGCCGTGCTTGGGCTCAACAGGCTGCTCATGCCCTATCGGCCCGACCCGTTGAAAAACTCGACGTACGAGTGCGGCAATGAACCGGTCGGAACCGCACAGATCCGATATAACGTGCGGTTCTACATTTTTGCGCTCTTGTACGTCGTCTTCGCCGTGGAGGCCGCTTTCCTTTTCCCGTGGGCCGTGGTCTTTCGAGAAATCGCGGGGCTCCTCCCCCTCGGCGAGGTGATTGCGTTCCTGTTCATCCTGGTGCTCGCCCTGGCATACGCCTGGAAAAAGGGAGCGCTGCAGTGGGATTGATGAATGGCATCGACAGGAACAGCACGATATTGCGGATGCCTGGCGGCAGCGTCGTCGTCACCTCGCTGGAGCGGGTCATCAACGCGGCCCGGAGCAACTCCCTCTGGACGCTGACATTCGGGCTTGCCTGCTGCGCCATCGAGATGATGGCCGCCGGCGCCTCCACATACGACTGGGCCCGGTTCGGCTTCGAGGTGCCCTCGGCATCGCCCCGGCGTGCCGACATGATGATTGTTGCCGGCACCGTGGTGCGAAAGATCGTGCCGGTCATCAGGACCCTGTACCACCAGATGCCGGACCCGAAGTACGTGGTCGCCATGGGCGGGTGCGCCATTTCCGGCGGACCCTACGTATATGACTCCTACACGATCGTGCGGGGCGTGGAGGAAATCGTACCCGTCGATGTGTACATTCCCGGATGCCCGCCGCGCCCCGAGTCGCTGCTCGAAGGAATCATCAAGCTGCAGAACAAAATAAAAAGAGAAACCATCGCCAAGAAGAGCAAG
>DATKLB010000207.1:0-11325 GCA_035542615.1 Spirochaetia bacterium
GATGCCGCACGCCCGTCCGAAGGCCTCGATGCTGGCGCTGATCGTTTCCTCGCTCATCAGGGTGCGCCCCGTCCCCGGATGTTCCTGGTGGCCAGTCATCGCGGTGGTCCTGTTGTCGACGACGATGATGGTCGATGCGCCTTTGTTGTAAGCGATATCGAGGAGCCCCGTGATGCCCGAATGGAAGAACGTGGAGTCCCCGACAATGCCGACCACCTTCTTCTTCTCACCTGCCTTCTGCATGCCGTGGGCCATCGAGACGCCGGCGCCCATGCAGAGGATGGTGTCCAGCCGCTTGAGAGGCGGAAACACCCCCAGGGAGTAGCAGCCGATGTCGCCGGTCACAACGACGTCAAACTTCCCCAAGGCGTAGAAGATTCCCCGATGCGGGCAGGCGGGACAGAGAACCGGGGGACGAGCGGGCAGCCCGTCCGTGGTCGTCGGATCATGAAACGTTCGGGATGCAGGAACCGGTTCCCCATTCCCCAGCGCATCGGCAAGCCTGTCTGGTGACAACTCTCCGATGCCGGGGACGACGCTTTTTCCTTCGCATCGAATGCCGAGTGAGCGAATATGCTCCTCGAGTATGGGGTCCAGCTCCTCGACGACCAGGACTCTTTGCACACCCGCGGCGAACTCGCGGATCAGCTCGTCCGGAAAAGGCCAGACCCAGCCGATCTTGAGCACGGAAGCTTTCGGCGCCAACTCCCTCACATATTGATAGGCGATTCCCTCCGCGATGATGCCGATCGAGCGGTCCGCCCACTCGATGGTGTTGGCGGGGGATACATTTACCTCCGCCGCCATTGCGGCGAGCCGCTGCTCCAGCTTGACCCGCATGGGCCTCCCGTACAGCGGTATGGGAACGAACCTCTGGGGATCCTTCACGAAACCGCTTGCCGCATTTCGAGCCACCCTCTCCCCGAGGGCCACGGCGCCGCTGGAATGGCTGACGCGGGTGGTCGACCTCAGGATGACAGGCGTCGAGTGCCGCTCCGAAATCTCAAGGCCGAGAGCCACGAAGTCCCTGGCCTCCTGCGAGTCCGAGGGCTCGAGAACCGGCATCTTGCCGAGGCGAGCGTAATGCCGTGTATCCTGCTCATTCTGGGAAGAATGCATGCCGGGGTCATCGGCGACGCAGACGACCAGGCCGCCGACTGTCCCTATGTAGGAAAGGGTCATCAGGGGATCCGCGGCAACGTTCAACCCGACATGCTTCATTGTCACGATTGCCCGGGCCCCGGCCAGGGATGCGCCCGCGGCAACTTCGAGGGCCACTTTCTCGTTCGGCGACCACTCGCACCAGATGTCGTCTTTGTAACGTGAAGCCGATTCAAGGATTTCCGTGGACGGAGTTCCCGGGTACCCCGTGGCGACGGTCACGCCGGCCTCCCACGCGCCGCGTGCAATCGCTTCGTTGCCCGACAGCAGGGATCTGGCCCGTAATGCTGGACTCATTGCGATTTCCGTTCTACTACGGGTTCAATGAGCTGTCAACGTTGGAAGACTATCCGAGGCATGAAAGAATATTCGTCGAGCTTCGATCGGGCCGCGCGGCCCTTTCTTCAGGCACAGAACCAGTCGATGTACCCGGGAGTGATCCTGGTCAACGATCCCAGGTGGGAATACAGGGGGAACTCGATCCGTACCCGATATTCCATGACCGACTGCTCGTACGCGTTTCGACCGCTGATGCAGTCTTCCACGAGAGTTCGCATGCGTGTGACCTTTCGAGCCAGGCAGCGCAGGGCTTTCTCACGAGCGGCCACCACCAACGGATCGCTGCCGCGCATCTCTGCCAGGCCTCGAATCATGCGGCGCAGCTCCAGCTCGTCCCTCCTCATGCGCACTCTCCAGTCCATCCCGGTGCCTTCTGCCGAGATTATCGGCGTGTTGCGGGATCGTGTTGAACAGGCTATATTTCTCCCATGAAAAGGAACGCCATCCTGATCATTGTCGGCCTGCTCACGTTGTCCACGACAGC
The DNA here is from genome assembly GCA_035542615.1 of Spirochaetia bacterium. Classification (GTDB taxonomy): domain Bacteria; phylum Spirochaetota; class Spirochaetia; order SZUA-6; family Fen-1364; genus Fen-1364. The sequence continues at coordinate 1,985 of DATKLB010000207.1, forward strand.
TTTTGCGAAAGACTCTGGAATCGCCATCGGGGCGGAGGCCGCTTCGACGGACTTCAACGGCTGGGGCGGCAGGTTCGTCTTCCACATTCCCCGCGTGCCACTGTATTTCGGAGTTGGAGCTATCCTGAATCCGGACAACACCGCTGTGGACTTCACGGTGGACTACTGGTTCAATCGCGGAAACCTGTCAGGAATGCTCGATTACTACGTCGGGCTCGGCGGGTACTTGGCCCTCGCCTCGGCGTCCAACCAGCTCTCGTTCGACCTGGGTGCGCGGCTGCCCATCGGACTGCAAATCTGGCCGCTGCGTGGGGGCGTCCTGGAGATCTTCCTCGAGATTGCTCCTGCCTGGATCCCGATCAGCAGCAGCGCCCTGAGCGCGCTGACGTTCCAGGTTCAGCCTGCCATCGGCTTCCGGATCTGGTTCTGAGGACGGAACGGCCCACGGGGCTGCGCCTTCCGTGAAGGTGGGCATTCTCGAGTTTCAGGACAACGCATTCATCCGCAGCGTGGCTCGAAACCTCTCCGATCCCGGGACTGAGTTCATCCGTGTCGGCGAGCTGACCCATCCTCGGCCGTCGCCGTACCCAGTGATCATCGACAGGGTGAGCTTCTGCGATCCCTACCTGCGTGCGATCATGCGCTACTGGTCGCGTGGCGGCGCCTATGTCATCAATAATCCGTTTTTCACGCTGACGACGGACAAGTTCTCAGAGCTTCTGCTCTACGACGCTCTTGCCATTCGTTACCCCGCGACCGTCATCCTGCCGAGGGTCAACAGAGTCGAGGATGTGAAGGAGCTCGTTGCCGCGCCAGACTGGAAACGGGTGGAAGAGCGCATCGGCTTTCCCTGTATCCTCAAGCCCGCGGATGGGTACGCCTGGCAGGACGTCTTTCGCGTGGAAACCCCCGTTGCTTTGCGAGGCATCTACGAATCTCTGTCGGACTCCCGGGTCCTCATCGTCCAACAGCTCATCGAGCACGTGGACTACGTGCGCGCCTTTTGCGTGGAAAGCAGCGATGTCTTCCTGGTTCGCTGGACGCCGCGGCCATTCGACATGGGCGAATATTCGCTGCTTGCCGGCGGGGACCTCGAGGACGTAAAGGATGAGATCACGCGGAAGACCGCCGCGCTGACCACGGCGCAGGGCCTGGATTTCAACACGGTGGAGTGGAGCATCACCCGCGACCGGGCGGCTGTTGTCATTGACAGCTACAACGATGTTCCCGATGTCCGCCCCGAAAAGCTGCCTGCTTCCTGCTTTGACTGGATCGTGGACCGGTTCTGCGCGTGCGTCCGCCGGAAGCTCGCCTCCGGGCAGGCCAATGCCGTGCCCGGCTCCCCGGCTGCCTCACCGCCCGCAGCGGCTTCGAGCTGACATCATGATTCTGTGGATGAGCTCCGGGAAGCTGATTCCCACCTTGGAGCAGACGATGGGGAGATCGGAATGCTTCGGGTGCAGGCCCGCGAGCGGATTCACTTCGATGAAGCTCACCCTGCCCCTGCTGTCCATTCTGAGATCCACCCTTCCCGAGTCGCGGCAGCCCAACGCCCGCCAGGCTCGCAGCGAGATCTCGGCGCAGGATCTGGCCTCTTTTCCGCCGACGATCTCGTAGAGGACCCGCTCGTCACAGTCCTCCTTGTTGATGTAGGTGTAGGCGTTCGGCTCAGCGGTTTCCCGCATGACCACTTCCATTGTTCCGACGGCTTCGGCCTCGGCACCGGTTCCAAGAATGCCTGTCGTGAACTCCCTGCCGGGCAGATATTCCTCGACGAGAACGGGCTGTCGATGCTCGACAAGAAGCCTCTGGCACACCCCCGGAAGCTCATCGGGTCCCGAGATGCGTGATCGCGGGGTGACGCCTTTTCCTGTGCCTTCCGCGAGGGGTTTGGCAAAGAGCGGATAGCTCAAGGTGACCTTCTCGATGTCAGACACGCTCTCGATGACAGCAAAGTCAGGAGTGCGCACTCCAGCGTCACGCACAACCCTTTTCGCAAGCCCCTTGTGCAGCGAGACCCCCAGGACTGCGGGGTCGGAGAACGTGTACGGGATCCGGTAGGCGTCAAGCAAGGCGGGAACAAGCGACTCCCTGCCAAGGCCGTGCATTCCCTCACAGAAATTGAAGACGAGATCCCATGTCCTGCCCGCGGCGAGCGCGGCCATCAGGCTGCGGAAGCTGCCCACCCGCTCGGTGGCAAACCCGTCAGCCCGCAGCGCGGCATCCACCGCCTCCACGGTCTCCTCGCGGTCGAGCTCAGCGGTCTCGAGCTCCGAGTAGCCCAGCGCGAGCCACTCGGATCGCAGGTCGTAGGTGATGCCGACGGTCATGACAGTCCGTCGCTTCCTACCACGAGGAGAAGCTGGAGTCAAGCTCACACGCTGCAAGAGAAGCTTGCACTTGCGCTTTTTGGGACAATCCGGCAGATTTCTCCAGAGAGGAATCGGACGATGAAATTCCCTGGAAGAAGAGATCGATCTCTCCCCATCCTTTTTCGATGGGGTCCTGTTCTTCTCATGATCGCGGCCATCTTCATCTTCTCTTCGATCCCCTCAAAGGAAATGCCTCGCTTCGGCCAGTACGACTTCCTGCTCAAAAAGGGCGGGCACGCGATCGGGTACGGGCTCCTTGCCGCCGCATTCTGGCGTGGATTCAACTGGAGCGGGAGACTCTGGTGGTTGGCGCTGCTGCTCGCGGCTCTCTATTCAGTTACGGATGAGCTCCATCAGCGTTTTGTCCCGGGCCGGCATTCGTCAGCCGTGGACGTAGCCATCGACTCTCTGGGAGCTGCGATTATGCTTGGCGTTTGTGCTTTCGCACGAAGAGTCCGACTCCATACGCGAATGTGATTATCGAGAACCATTCGCCTGGCCGAGCCGAGTTTCCCCATTGCACGATGACTCACGGCTCTGCAGTTCAAGCGAACTGAGTGTTCTGCGTTCAGACGATCAATTTTCGGATGGAATTGGCAAACCAGCGAGCCTCCACGTCGACGAGCGGACCGGCCCTGGCCGCATCGTCCTCGCAGAGTGAGACAAGCTTGAGAAGGTCACTCGCCGGCACGCGATACTTCGCGAGGAACTCCTCCCTTTCACAGGAAGCAAGAGCATCTTCGATCGCGGCCAGCAGGTCGCGTGCGGCAACTCCAGCCTTCGTCGAATCGGAACCGGACTTTTCCACGCGCGGCCTTCTGGCGAGCTCCATCCTGAGCCGGTCGGCTTCTCGATGAAGCCGATCGAGCTCGCGGCGGAGACGGCCAAGCTCCTCGTCGATTGTTGCGCTGATCATCACAACTCCTCCCGGCACGGCTCTCACGCCTTCTGCTGATGAGCCGCAGGGTGCTCCCCGTCAGTATATTTGACCTGACGCCTCAGAGTCACGAGTGCTCGGCACGGTGTCTCCACGAGGCGGGAGGGGATCCGTGAAAAGCACCGGGAGACCGGTTTTGGGCGCAGCCCTGGCGGCAGTCCTTCTGGCGTGGGCACCGGCGAGCCCGCCCGTGGCAGCCCAGGATGCGGAAGAAGCTTTGCGGGCGATTGTGCGCGTGCGGGCCACCGTCCCGGCTGACGCGACCACGGCCCAGACTCTGGGAACCGAGCGCGAGGGCAATGGGATTCTGATAGACTCAAACGGCCTCATCCTGACGATCGGGTATCTGATTGTCGAAGCGGACAGCATCGAGGTGCAGACCCCTTCGGGAGCTTTTCCCGCCGACCTCGTGGGCTACGATGGGGACTCCGGCTTCGGGCTGATTCGGGTGCGCTCATTGATCAGGGCACGGCCCATCCAGCTGGGCGAGTCTTCCCGAGTGGATGTGGGAGACAGCTTGCAGGTCGGAGCATTCGGCGAAGAAGCACAATCTGTCCGAGTGATCTCGCGGGGAGAGTTCGTCGGGTACTGGGAGTATCTTCTGGACAGCGCGGTTTATACAGCGCCCGCATTTTCCGATTTCGGAGGCGCCGCGCTCATCAGCGAAGGGAAGCTTGTTGGAGTCGGTTCCATACTCGCTTCCTTCAGCCTCTCAGGCGTGGGCCGTGTGGCTTGCAACATGTTCGTGCCTATTGACCTCTTGAAGCCGATCCTGCAGGAGCTGGTGCGCTCCGGTCGTTCGGGTTTGCCCCCGCGTCCGTGGCTCGGTCTCAACAGCTCCGAGACTGAAGGGCGCGTTGTGGTAACGATGGTCACCCCGGGAGGTCCGGCGGAGCAGGCGGGATTGCGTCCCGGAGACATCATCCTGGCAGTGGGGCAGCAACCGGTAACCGGGATAGCCGAGCTTTATCGTCGGGTCTGGTCGACAGGAAAAGCGGGTGTCAGCGTGCACCTTCGGGTGCTGCAGGGGGACAGCATTCGCGAGCTCACGGTGAACTCCGTGGATCGCAACGAGCGTCTCAGACGTCCGCACGCGCCCGGCAGTGTTTCGTCGGGTCCGGCCGCATGGCTCGGCCTCTCATCGACTCGATCATAAAGGGGCCGGGCAGCCGCTTCTTGAAAAACGACGCTCGTTCGAAACTTGACAGCCAGCGACTTTCAGCTTAAGATACGTCTTCGCTTCCAAGCTATCCTTCGTTGAGCCGTCTCGTGCACGCGGGAAAATACTACGTTAAACAGTGAATCTTTTCGCAAAAGGAATTGAGGGGGGACCCACATGGGAAGCTTGAAAAACGGACTCGTGATCACCGGCGGCGCCAGCGGCATCGGCGCTGCTGCCGTCAAAGGGGCACTTGCAAGAGGATGGCCAGTCGCCTTCTGCGATGTACAGACGCGGGACAAGATCGATCCATCACTCTTGACCGACAGATCGCTCTACATCCAGGCCGATGTCACGAAGCCGGACGACATGGCGTGTTTCCGGGCGAGCACCATCCGGTCCTTCACAGAGAGGGGACTGATGCCGGACAAGCTGAACGTCGTTGCCTGCGCCGGCATCAGCCGCCGGGGCGATCCCGTTCAGGTTCAATTGATGAAGGACATCAACGAAGGGGGAACATTCAACCTTCTCTACTATTTCGCGAACGATATCCCAGTCGGCCGCGGTCTCTTCGTCGGCTTGAGCTCGATCGTCGCGGCTGAGGGCATAGCGGTCCAGGGAGACGAGGAGTACAAGTCCACCAAGGCCGAGGCAAAGAGGATCGCCACCGAAGAAGCCCGCGGGCTCGGCGTCGAAGGCTTCGCGGTCGCTCCTGGCGCCATCGACACCCCCATGACGCGGCACGAGCTGGTCTTTGGGATGCTGCTCATGGGAGCAGCCAGGATCTTTGGCGGAAACGCGAACCACCCCCTGAACAAGGAAGTCCTCGCCCTGGCCGGCATTTCGGCGTGCGTTGCCCCCGCGGTAGCCCTGAAAGGACTCCTGGGCCGCGCGCTTACCGAAACGGAAGACTTCAAGATCGTGGCGGAGGCCTTCGAAAAGGATCCTCTGCTGTCCATGATGGGCGTCATGCGCTTCGTCGGCTACCTCAATCCCAAGGGAGCAGACGGCCAGCGTCATGTCAGGTCTGAGGTCATTGCTCGATCGGTCGAGATACTGAGGAAACTCGATGTGGTCATCGGCCCCGAGGTCGTGGCTCGCATCATGCTCGACCAGTTCGAGAAGGGCAAAGCTCCCGAAGGCGGCCTGCTCAAGGCCTACAGCGCCAACGGCGAAGACCGGATCACCCAGCTCATGGGCGCCTTCGCGGTATGAGCAGCCGTGACACCCGCCAGACGGTGACTTTCACCCGGCCCACTCGTCGATGACGTCCGCGATCATCCGGCAATAGTCCAGGTTTCCGTTGGGAGGAATCTGATCAGCGCTCCCAACAATCAACCGCCCGCCCACCGCAAGGCAGTCCAGGAGACGGCGCATATGGCGGCGGACATCATCTAGCTCCCAGGGACTGCAGAACATCGCGCCTGGGATCCCGCCCCACAGGATCGTGCTTTGGTTGCCCGCCAAGCCGCGCAGCTCTTCTATCGAAACGTCCCCCACCGGCAGCGGAGTGATGGATTCCACCCCGTCGAAACCGCAAGCGGCCAGCCGAGGCAGGAGCCCCCGCACGCGGCCGTCCAGATGGACAACAGCGTGTTTCCCCGCACGATGAAGCTGCGCAACCCGCTTCTCGTAGTAGTCCCTCATCAACGCATCGAAGTAGGAAGTCGAAGCGCTGCTGTCCAGGTTGTCGCAGAAGTGGACAAGGTCGCAGGGCGAGGCGAGGACGGCGGCGAATGCACCGTCGTTGGCCCTGTCGATCGCGGACAGGACCTCAACGACGAGACCGGGATGGTCCGCAAGCAGGAAGACGGTGTTCTCCACTCCGCACCAGTCCGCGAGGAGAGCGGGCAGAGGGCTGCGCGGGGCTGGTGCCAAAGGTAGCCCCGCGCTGCCGATCCACTCATCCAGCCGCGCGTAGATCCCTGGACATGCCTTGAAGCGCATCCGCTCGAAAATGTCGAGCAGGACCGGGAGGTCTGCCGCCTTCTTTACCGCATACTCGTCGTGGGCCCAGCACCTGGCCTCGGGCAGGAACTGCCAGTGCTCCGAGATCGCACCGGCGGGGGACCGCCATGTTTTTCGACGCTCCGCAGGGGTTTCCGTTGTCGTGAGCGTCACCCCTTCGAAGCCGGGATACGATCATGCAGGGAAGCTGGAAACGTCGCTGATGCAGTATGCGGTACCCGATCTCGTGGAGATGCACCGGCTGGAAGGGGATGGTCTCTGGTTCACGCGGGACGCGCGCGAGGCGAGCGCGGCGCACGGAGAAAAGACCATCCGAATGGTCGTTGATTACCTGATTGACCTCACCGGGTGATAACCTCAGACCACGTAGATCGTTCCCAAGGGCTTCGAAAGCGGGGAGCAGCCTTCCGCGGTGACCACGACACCCGTTTCCCAACGGACCCCAAAGTCCGGGGTCGCCGCGAAGGTGTCGACCTGAAAAGTCATATTCGGGGCAAGCTGGTATTCGGAGATGCTCTCCATCCACGGGGGCTCCACCTCTATCATCCCCAGCCCGTGGCATGGCCCATAGACATAGGCGTCCCGGAAACCTTTGTGCTGGAACAACGCGAGGTAGTCCTTCGCGATCCGGGAGGCCGTCACTCCTGCACGTACCTGGCTGTGCGTCCACCGGTGAGCCTCCAGGCCAAACTCTACAATCTCCTTCTTGCGTCCTTCCAGCTTTCCCATGCTCACGGGCCACCCGACGCTGGGTGAGTATCCATCCACTCGAGCAGAGAGGTTCAGCTGAACGATATCCCCTTTCTGGATCACCCGGTAGGACGGGCGCGATATGGCGTGGCGTGTCGCCTTCTCGGCGAAAATGTACATGGGCAGACCCTCGTACTCGGCGCCGTTCTCATACACAGCCTTTTCAGCGACCCCGACCAGCTCCAGCTCAGTCACCCCGGGGCGCATCGCCTTCATGGTTTCCTGCATGGCGATCTCCACGATGCGAAAGGCCTCGCGCAAGCAAGCGAGCTCGTTCTGCGACTTGATGGAACGCAATCCGACCATGATATCGTCCGCCCTGCTGATCTCGGCCTTGGGGAAGTTGGCTTTGAGCCCCTCGAGGAGAGCGATCGAAGTGACAAGGTACCCTCCGATGCCGATCTTCAACCGGTCGCCATGCACTCCGATGGCCCCGAAAGCGTCCCGGAAGCTGCTCACCTTCAGCTCGGGATACGCGGGATCAGCGGATTCGCGGTACTCGATAAGCTGGAAGATTTTCCGGATCCGGCTGACGTCCTCCGCGAACGCTCCGCTCTCCGGGCCCACCAGGAGAGCCGCATCCCCTGCCGGTGAGATGGCTACGCCGGCAACTTCGAAGAGGGGCCAGAACCCGCTGAAGTAGCGCACGTTGGCGAAATCAGACTCGGTGGAGTTGACCAGGAGCACGTCCAAACCCTTGCGGCGCGCTGCTTCCGCAGCCTTTGCGATCCTCGCCGCATACTCTTCGTCGGGGATACGGATTCTCTCTGCCATTGGCGTCACTTCCTCTCTTGGCGGAGTGTAGTGTAGCCGCCGAACGCCTGTCAACGAAAGGGACCGGGCGATGCCGGCCCTGGTTCAGCCCCCCGTGGACTCTCTGATGACGAGCGTCGGCTTGATGACTTTCCTCACTCCTACGGCTCTTTCGGGAGCGTGCATCATGAGAGCGAGGGTCCGCACGGCCTCGGCTCCGAGGAGGAACTTGTCAATGCGGATGCTGGTGAGCGAGGGAACCGTGAAGGAAGCGTATTGGATGTCGTCGAAGCCGACGATCTTGACCTCCTCCGGCACCCCGACCCGTAGCTCGCGGAACGCCTTGAGGGCGCCAATGGCAAAATCGTCATTCGTGAAAATGCCGTCAAATCTCTGGCCGGCGTTCCATAGCCGGATGACCTGCTCGCGCGCGTCCGAGCTGCTCTGGCAGCCGTAGACCATCTCGATCTGGAGCGAACCGCTTCGGCGAAAGTCCGCCGCCTGCTCCATTGCATGGGCGAAGTAATGGCCGCTCATCACGGTGATAACTCCGATCCTCCGGCACCCGATTCCTGAGAGGTAGTCCAGCGCCATGAGAGATCCTTCGAGATTGCCCGCCTCGACGGATTCCACGGGCTCGCCCGCGGGCGCGGGGCCGTCCACCATGACGACTTCCCTCACGTTCGAGCGGATGAAGCGAACGTCCTCGGGAGAGAACTGCCCGACGAGCAGCGCGCCACAGAGGCCGCCGATGGAGAGAACCGTTTGCAGCCGAAGCCATCGCAGCTCCGCGTCGTCCTGGAGCGCGATCTGAATGGGGTAAAGCCCCGATTCCGCCGCTGCCTGTTCGACCCCGTGGGCTATGTCGTGGAAGAAAGTGACGGAGCATTCCGTGCCTTGTCCGAAGATCAGGGCAAAGAGGCGTCTTCCGCCGGCGCGCAGGCGGTCGCGCGAGCGCAATGACTGTGCCGCGGCTGAAGGGACGTACCCGAGGTCTTTCATCACCCTGATGACGCGCGTCCTCGTCTCTTCCTTGACCGAGGGCTCACCTCGGATGATCCGGGAAACAGTCATGCTGCTGACCTCGGCTTTTTCGGCTACGTGTGCAATCGAGACAGGTTTTCTCTTCATGGCGTACCCCGACGTGAGAGTATCAGCGAAATGTTAGTCTTGCGAGTTCCTAACTGTTAGAAATGCAAGGATCATACCATGAAGAGAGTCGCTTCCGCGATTTCTGCGGGAAAAAATTTGACATCGCAAACAGGCCCCTGTAAAATCGCGATGTTAGACTAACGATACCGTTAACATCGTTGCCCTTGAATCTTGAGCCAACAGGAGGGATTCCCAGATGGCCTACTACGACATGGGTGAGTTCAAAAAAAGACTCGCCAAGGTCCGCGAG
>DATKLB010000208.1:0-10752 GCA_035542615.1 Spirochaetia bacterium
GCGAAAAGTCCCGCGATCTGCCAGGAGACCCAGGGAACTTCCGTTCCGCCGATGCTCAGGGCAAGAAGGATGGGGATGATTCCCGCCAGGAGTGAGGCCGACCCCCCCCAGTCGATGCTGACCTTCCTCTCGAGGGCCGGTTTCAGGGGAGGCATCTGGAGCACGATGAAAAACAGCGCGATGAGCCCCACGGGCATGTTCACGTAGAACACCCATCGCCAGGAAAGAGTGTCGGTGAGGAAGCCTCCGAGGAGGGGGCCGGCGATGCTGGAGGTGCCAAAGACAGCGCCGAACAGCCCGCTGTACCTTCCCCGCTCCGCCGGGGGAAAGAGGTCTGCGATCACGGTGAAAACCATGGAGAAGATCCCCGCCGCGCCCAGGCCCTGGAGCGCGCGAAATACGATCAGCTCCGTCATGCTTCGCGACTGTCCCGAAAGCACGGATCCGCACAGGAAAAGGATCGCCCCGATGAGAACGATGAGCTTCCTGCCGTACAGGTCTGAGAGCTTTCCATAAATTGGAATCATGGACGTGGAGGCAAGAGGTGAGCGGTGACCAGCCACGGGTAGAGATTCAGACCGTTCAAATCCTGGAGAATTCTCGGCATCGCGGTTCCGACAATCGTATGATCGAGCGCGCCGAGAAAGAGAGCGACCCTGATACCGGCCAGAGTGAACGTTCGCTCCCGGGTGGTGACGGAGTACATGAGTCAAAATGCTGAGAATGGCCGTTGTTCGGCACCTGCCGATGCTCTATAATGGTGACGAGTTCTGAGAATTCTTCCATGAGCAGCTCCTCGCTTTTTCGCCATCTCCTTCGTTGGATCAAGGCGGCTTCCTCACCGGTGCGCAAGGCTCTCAGCCCGGTTGTGCTTCTTCACGCCGCGGAGGTCTCCTATTCCATTCTCCTGCTGGCCTGGTTCTTCACGCCATTTTTCTCAGGTGCGCGCGGGGGCCTGGTCCCCCCTCTTCTTCCTCTCTCCTTCCTCGACATCGCTCACGGGGAGATCCTCGGCTTCCTGGCCGCCACCTGCGTCGCGTATCCCATTCCCCTCGTGTGCGTTTTCAAGCTGGCGGCTGTATTTCTGGAGAAGCGCGCGCCGTCCGTCGCTGACCCAACCCGCATCGCGCCCATCGTCCTGAATGTTCTCTGCTCGGGCCTTGCGATCGCGGTCCTCATGATTCAGTTGATCAGCTTCGCGCCGGGTTCGAGCTGGTTCCGAACGGTTCCGTGGATCGCCTACGTGGTGTTCTTCTCCTCAGTCGCATGGAACGCCTTTTCCCTGTCCCATCTGGTATCCGCCATCAATCGATCGAACCCTGCATTCCGGGAGTTCCTCGACTACCGAAGGAAGCAGGGAGCGCGGATTCGCGGACCGCTCAAGGCGCTGCGTCGCCCGGGGATCCAGAGACGGATGGGTCTGACCGTGCTGCCGTTCGTGCTCGCCATCATCTTCGTGCCTGCCCTCATCATGCTGGGAGATTTCCGGCGCACCACGCTGGCCTCTTCCATCGCGGACGGCAAGGCCCTGGCGGAGAGGACGGCGAGCGTTGTTCGGACAAGCGCATCGACACCAGGCGCGCTGGCGAGCTACCTGTCGGCCGAGGGCAGGAGGAACAGGATTTCCGATTCCCCGTTTCTCACGATCAGCTACGTCGGGAGGCAGGCACGGACGGGCATCCTGGAAGTGGTCGCGAGCACCGACAAGTCCCGCATCGGCAGCAGGCCGGCGTCGAAGGGCCCCGTCGTTTCGGGGACGGGGTATCGAACCACGGCCGACGAAGACCTTTTCGAGTTCGTCTCGCCCGTATCGCAGGCGGGAGCACAGGCCGGGTACGTGAGCGTCGAAATGGCCCGCGATGTCATCTATGAGCCGTATTTCCGCATGACGGTGAAAGTCCTGCTGATCGCCGCGGTGTCGGCGTACGCCGCAATTTTCCTGCTCTCCCTTTTCGGCCGCAGCATCGCTTTCCCCATCCTGTCCCTGTGCATGAGCGTGAGCGAAGTCTCGCACGCCGTTTCTGACATGATCAACGGGAGGCGTCGCGGGCGCGTGAGCCTGCCGAAATACCGGGATCGCGTGAGGACCCGTGACGAGCTGAAGATGCTTTCCAGCGAGGTTGGCGCGATGACCCGCGTGATCCGCGGTGTAATCCCGTATATCTCGGCGTCGACCCTGACCCACTCCGAGCGGGACACGCCGAAAACAGTGAAGCGAAACCTCGCTTTCCTCTTCACCGACATCCGGGGGTTCACGACATACTGCGAGGGACAGAACCCGGAAAGGGTTGTCCACATGCTCAACCGCTGCCTCGATCTGCAGACAGGCATCATTGCGGCAAACGGCGGCGATATCGACAAGTTCGTCGGAGACGAGGTCATGGCCATGTTCAAGGGACCAGGCAAGGAGCTGGCCGCCTGCCGGGCAGGCATTCAGATCCTGGCCGCGATGTTGCTGGAAAAAGAGCTGGCGGAGCTTGCCCGCGAGTACTCCATCTCAGTGGGAATCGGCATCCACAGCGGTCCCGTCGTCTTCGGCAGCGTCGGTGCCCGGGACCGGATGGACTGCACGAGCATTGGAGACACGGTGAACATGGCCGCCCGGCTGGAGGGCGCGAACAAGAGCTACGAGACGAGGGCCCTCATCTCCGAGGTCGTTCACGAGAGGGTGAAGGACCTCTACCTCTGCCGCGAGATCGACCTCATAACAGTGAAGGGAAAGCGCACTCCACTGAGGATTTTCGAGCTGCTGCAGGAACGGGAGAAGTCCTCCGACAGGGACCACGAGATCAAGCGCGTCTTCGAGGAAGGCCTTTCCCTGTACCGCCAGCAGGTCTGGTCCGGGGCCGAGAAATGCTTCTTCTTCTTGAAGGAAAAGTTCCGCGATGGACCGAGTGAGATCTTTCTCAGGCGGATCCAGGTTTTCCGCGCGGCACCGCCAACCCAGGACTGGGATGGGGTCTTCAACCTGACGGTGAAGTGAAAAACGGCTGAGGCAGTTCAGCCACTCCCAAGGGTCCCTCCGCATGGCCTTCGGCCATGCTAGTGCAGCATGCGGCGCTTGTTGCGAATGTAGTCAGCGAACAGGAACTCCCCGAGCTTGTCGGCTGAGGCGAAATACGCGCGGCCCCGGTTCAACTTGGTCATCTCGTCCACGAAGTTCACCAGCTCGGGATCCGTCGCGAGCATGAAAGTGGTGATGGTGATTCCCGCCTTCTTGCAGGCGGCCGCGGCCTCGAGAGTCTGGGCCAGGATCTTCGGGTCGAACCCGTAGGGATTCTTGTAGACCTCCCCGTTCTCGGTTATCGCCGTGGGCTTGCCGTCTGTAACCATGAAGATCTGCCGGTTGGCCTGGCGCGTGCTTTCCAGGATGGTCTGCGCCATCTCGAGCCCCGCGCGGGTGTTCGTGTGGAAGGGGCCCACCTGCAGGTACGGGATGTCGCTGATGGCGATCTCCCGCGCCTCGTCCCCGAAGGTGCCCACGCGCAGCGTGTCCTTGGGATAACGGGTCAGGATCAGCTCGGTCAACGCCAGGGCAACCTGCTTCGCCGGGGTGATCCTGTCCTCCCCGTAGAGGATCATGCTGTGGCTGATGTCGATGAGGAGCATCGTGGCGCACGATGAGAGGTGCTCGGTCTCGTAGACCTCCAGGTCTTCCTCCGCAAGCGATATCTCTTCGACCCCTCCCCTCTTGACCGCGTTGGAGATCGTCCCCAGCGCATCGATCTGCGTGACCGGGTCTCCGAACCGCCACGCGCGGGTTTCCGTCAGTCGCTCCTCCCCGGCACCGGTGGATGGCACCCGGTGCTGGCCGAAACCTGATTTCTGCAGGTTGGAAAAGATCTGGTTCAGCGAGTCTTTGCGAATGACCTGTTCGCCCTTTGCCGTCAGGCTGTACCCGCCCTCCTTCAGCCTCTCGACGATCCGGTTTTCCTCCAGCTTGCGGCGGAACTCCTCCAGATCCACGTTGGGATCGATGCTGCCCCTCTCCTGGAGGTACTCCATCCACTTGAAGACCTTGTCCACATCGCCGCCGGCCATCAGGAGAAGGTAGTTGAAGAGGCTCATCAGGTCCTGGAAGCTCTTCAGGAGATCCTGGAGAGTCTGGTCCCACTCGGAGTATTCCCACTGCATGCCCGGCTCTCCTAGTCCTCGTTCTGCGCCATGTGGTCGAACATCGCCTTGAGCATATCACGGTAGGCGACCTTCACGCCCTCCTCCCGCTTGGAGACCATGGAGTGCTGGTGCAGGCCTTCCAGGACGAACTCCATGCCCAATCCGATCCCGTCGCCCTCTTTCAAGTCCAGATGTCGGGCGGCAAGCTCCCTGAGGCCCTGCACCTTCTCCAGGCGCTTCATGTACTCGTCGTAGGGCATCTCGTCAGAGGTCTCCACGGTGTTTCCCTTGGAAAACCAGCTCAGCACCGCGTGGAAGGGGGAAGATTCCGCACGCGCCGGCTGATCCTCCAGACTTTCCTTCTTTTTCTTCTTCGGAGTCGGGTCCGGGAACCTGCGGCGGAAAGTTTCCTTCACCGCTTCTCCAATGATCTTGCGCGCCACGATGGCGGCTCCCTGCTGCTCACCCTCGTACACGAGCTCCACCTTGCCGGTGATCGCCGTGACCGCGGCGTGCAGGTCCCCGATGCGCGGGTACACGCGCTTCTCGCCGTGCTTGATCGCGCGCCGCTCCATGTTGCTCATCACGTTTTCCAGGAGCGAAATGCTCATGCGCGCCGAAACGCCCGAGGCCTGGTTGACGAACTCGCTGGCCCGAGCAGCGAAGGCCACCTCCTCCACCAGCTCCCGGAACCAGTCCGGCATGAGAAGCTCGATGCCGCAGTCCCGCGCTGTCCACGCCTCCTGCGCCGTGATGCGCATGGCGGCCTGCCTGTCCTGGGGATAATGCGTGATGATCTGGGAATCGATCCTGTCCTTCAGGGGCGTGATGATGTTGCCCCGGTTCGTGTAGTCTTCAGGGTTGGCGGAGTAGACCATGACGATGTCGAGCATCATCCGGATCGGGAAGCCCCGGATCTGGATGTCCTTCTCTTCCATGATGTTGAGAAGGCCGACCTGGATTCGGGGCGGGAGATCGGGAAGCTCATTGATGGCGAATATTCCGCGGTTGGTCCTCGGGATGATCCCGAAGTGGATCACTTCCTCGTCGGCATAGGTGAGCTTTCGCGTGGCGGCCTTGATGGGATCGATGTCGCCGATCAGGTCGGCGATCGTGACATCAGGGGTGGCCAGCTTCTCCCGGTAGCGATCCTCCCGCGCGAGCCACTCGATGGGGGTATCATCCCCCTTCGCGGCTACCAGCTCCCGGCCTTTCCTGCTTACGGGGTTGAACGGATCGTCATTCGTTTCGGTGCCCGCGATCATCGGCACCTGCTGGTCGAGGAATCGCACAAGGCCGCGCAGGATCCGCGTCTTTGCCTGGCCGCGAAGCCCCAACAGGATGAAGTCGTGGTGGGAAAGAATCGCGTTGACGAGACCCGGGATCACCGTCGACTCGTAGCCGATGATGCCGGGGAACAGCTCTTCCTTCGCGCGCAGCATGCGCACGATGTTCGCCCGCATTTCCTCCTTGACGCTCCGTGGTTTGAATCCAGACTTCTTCAACTCTCCAAGGGTCCGTGGCAGCTGCAAGCTTGAGCCTCCTTCTTCGACGAATGAAAGGTACTGAATTCCTGCTGAGGGGCATAGGAGACCGTTGGAAAGAGGACCAAATAGTGCTACACTGGGTGCCAGGAACTCCCGATTCATGAATTGAGAAGCTCTACACTGGACGACACCCGCGGCGCCACGAAGCAAGGTGTGTCGAGGAGGACGCCTATCCAGAACGAGTTCAATCTCTCCACGGCTCTCTTCGCGGAGATCACCGACAGCTTCCAGCACCCGTTTGCCCGGCTCGTTCTCTTCTCCGTCGGCGGCGTTCCCGTCGCGATCTCGATCACGAAACACTTCATCCTCATGACCGCGGTCGGGCTGCTCGTGCTCGCCTCGATGTTCTACCTCGCCCACAAGCTCAAGGACCCCTTCCGCACTCCCACGCGCCTGCAGAGCCTCTTCGAGGCGCTGCTGCAGTTCATGCGCGAGCAGGTCTACGAGCCGGTGCTGGGGCCCGAGGGCAGGCGCTTCCATCTCCTGTGCTTCACCCTCTTTCTCTTCATCCTCTACGCGAACCTGCTGGGAATGATCCCGCCCTTTGCCGCCATCAAGCCGCCGGGGGAAAGCGAGGCGGTGTGGGTCGGGGGGGCCGTGACAGGCAACCTCGCGACAACGCTCGCCCTCGGGCTCATTACGTTCGTGGTCTTCAACGTGTCGGGCATGCGAACGAAGGGACCTTTCGGATACTGGCGGAGGCTCGCCCCCGAGGGCACGCCGGGATGGATGCTTCCCTTCACTCTGCTTTTCGAGCTCGTCGGCATTCTCTCCAAGACCATCGCCCTGGTCATGAGGCTGTTCGCGAACATGATCGGCGGACACGTTGCGCTCCTGCTCATCCTGCTCCTGATCCTGAAGTTCCAGACCCTGGCAATCGGTCCCATCGCGGTGGTCGTCGACCTCGCGATCATGGCGCTGGAGCTCTTCGTTGCGGTCCTCCAGGCCTACATATTCTCGTTCCTCTCAGCGCTGTTCATCGGGATTGCTCAGCGCACGCACTGAAAAGGAGATTCGACATGGACATCGCATCCCTCGCTCCCGCAATCATGAAGTTCGGGGCATTCATCGGCGCCACCATCGGTGCGGGGCTGATCGTGCTTGGAGTCGGCACCGGGCTCGGCCGCATCGGCTCGGCCGCGGCAGAGGGCATCGCGCGCCAGCCCGAGGCCTCGGGCAAGATCCAGACGAACATGCTGCTGGTCGCGGTGCTCGTGGAAGGGGTCGGCATCATCGCGCTGGTCATCTGCATCCTCGCCATCGTCATGTAGCGGAGGTTCCCCATGGCCCTCTTGCGCGTCGATCCCGGCCTCGTGATCTGGCTGTGGATCACATTCGGGATCATTCTCCTGATCCTGCGCTTCACCGCCTGGAACCGGATCACCGGCGCCCTGGACAGGAGGTCGCAGAAAATCGCCTCTGACCTGGAGGCCGCCCGGTTGGCCGGTGAGAAAGCCCCGGCAGTGCTCGCGGAGTACGACGCCACTCTCCGCAAGGGAAAGGCAGAGGCGGCCCAGATCATCGAAGACGCCCGCACCGAGGCGGCGCGCCTTCGTGAGGAGATGCTGGGAAAGACGTGGGCCGAGGTGCGGGACGTCAAGGACAAGGCCGCCCAGGAGATCGAGAAGGCCCGGGAGACCGCCGAGCTCGGCATCCGCGGCCGGATCGTGGAGATGTCCTTCACGATTGCCGAGGCGATATTGAAAAGGGAGACCGGAACGCCCGACAACCGCACCTTCGTGGAAGAGTTTGCCGATCGACTGATCGGCTCCGGCGCCCGGGAGACGGAATGACCAGCGGCGTGGCCCGCAACTATGCGCGGGCGCTTTTCCAGTTGGCCGCTGAGGACTCCACCATCCCGGCGGTGGAAGCAGACCTGCGCGCCGCGCGCGATGCGCTGTTCGAGGACAGGGAGGCGCGGGACTTCCTTGCCTCCCGCGTTGTCGGCAGATCTCCGAAGCGCAGGCTCGTGCTCACGGCATTCCAGGGCACGGTCGACCCGCGCGTGCTCACGCTGCTCCTGCTCGTGGCAGAGCGCGGCCGCGCCAGGCTCCTTGGCGAGATCGACGACGAGTACGAGCGGCTGTCGCGCATCGCGCGCGGCGTTCGGCGGGCGACAATCCTCTCAGCGTTCCCGCTCGGCGAGGAGGAGCAGGCACGCATCCGCGGAGCCCTGGAGAAGCGATATGGAGGCACCGTGGAGCTTCGCATCGAGATCAACCCGTCTCTCATTGGCGGAGTGCTTGCCTTGAGCGAGGGCCAGGAGATCGAGTTCAGCGCTTCCGGCCAGCTCAGGGACCTGCAGGACAGCTTGACGCCGCAAGCGCGGTAGGAGAAGGAATGCGCATCAACCTCGAAGAGATATCGACGCGGATCCGCGAAGAGATCCGCAGCTACTCCCGGAACATCGCCGTCGACGAGGTAGGGACCGTGGTGGAGCTGGGGGACGGAATCGCGCGGATCTACGGCATGCGCGGCGCCATGGCCATGGAGATGCTCGAGTTCGAGACCGGGGTCTTCGGGCTCGCCTTGAATCTCGAGGAGGACTCCGTCGGCGCCGTCATTCTCGGCGACTACCTCGACCTGCGCGAAGGCGGGAAGGTGAAAAGAACGGGACGGGTCCTCGAGGTGCCAGTCGGCCACGAGCTTGTCGGCAGGGTCGTCAACCCGCTGGGAGTTCCCGTCGATGATCGGGGCGCCATCGAAGGCTCCCGCCGCAGGCCCGTGGAGTTCAAGGCGCCGGGAATCCATGACCGCCAGCCCGTGAAGGAACCCCTGCAGACCGGAGTGAAGGCAATCGACTCGATGGTTCCCATCGGCAAGGGACAGAGAGAGCTTCTCATCGGCGACCGCGGAGCCGGCAAGGAGGCCATCGCGATCGATGCCATCATGAACCAGAAGGGCAAGGACGTGATCTGCGTGTACGTCGCCATCGGGCAGAAGGCGTCGATGGTGGCCGGCATTGTCGATGCGCTGCGGGAGCGTGGCGCCATGGGCCACACCATCGTTGTCGCCGCCACTGCCGCGGAACCCGCGGCGCTGCAGTACATCGCTCCGTATGCGGGCTGCGCAATGGCGGAGTACTTCATGTACGAGGAGCACAAGGACACCCTCGTCGTCTACGACGACCTTTCCCGCCAGGCCAACGCTTACCGCCAGCTCTCGCTCCTGCTGCGCCGGCCGCCCGGCCGGGAGGCCTACCCCGGCGATGTCTTCTACCTGCATTCGCGCCTGCTCGAGCGCGCCGCACGCCTGTCCGACGACCTCGGTGGTGGCTCGCTGACAGCCATCCCCCTCATCGAGACGCAGGAAGGCGAGGTGTCCGCCTACATCCCCACGAACGTCATTTCGATCACCGACGGCCAGATCTACCTGCGCACCGACCTGTACAACGCTGGCATCCGTCCCGCCATCGATGTCGGTCTGTCTGTCTCCCGGGTCGGCGGGAATGCCCAGATCAAGGCGATGAAGCAGGTGGCCGGCTCGCTCAGGATCGACCTTGCCGCCTACCGGGAGCTGGAGGCATTCGCCCAGATGGGGACCGAGCTGGACAAAGCCACGCAGGCCCAGCTCGCCCGGGGAGCGCGGCTGGTGGAGGCGCTCAAGCAGCAGCAGTACACCCCCATGGCCGTGGAGGAGCAGGTCATGGTCCTGTACGCCGCCACCCGCGGCTTCCTGGACGACGTGCCGGTGAACCGGGTCCGCGAGTTCGAGCAGAAGTTCCTTTCCTGGCTCAGGAACAAGCAACCCGAGATGCTGGCAGGCATCAGGAACCTGGGCACGTTGTCCGAATCCGAGGTGTTGAACGCCGCCGTGAGCGCGTTCAAGAAGACGTTCTAGACATGGATGTCGAAGGCGAACGAGTGCAGGGACGCACGGAAGTGAGCCTATAGGCGATGGCGAAGACACGGCAGATCCGCAAGCGGATCGCGAGCGTCCGCAACATCAACAAGATCACCCGGACCATGGAGAAGGTCGCGCAGTCCAAGGTCATGAAGCTGAATGCGCGCTACGCCGACGCGAAGGCTTTCCGGGCGGCGCTTGCGCGTCTTCTGCCCGAGGCTCTCGGTGCGGCTCCGGGAAGCCAGCGCGCGCAGGATGCGCTGGCCAGCCAACCTTTGTGCGCTCCATGGTCGAAAGGTTCTGGCGTTCTGCTCTTCGTCGTCACTTCGACCCGAGGGCTGTGCGGCGGCTACAACGCAAAAGTGATCGCCGCCACGCGCGCGCGAATGGATGAGCTGGCCCGGGAGGGGCGGCAGGCGCGCCTCGTCGTCATGGGGAAGAAGGGACAGTCATACTTCCGTTACCACAATCAGCCCGTGGAGATTTCCCTGTCCGACATCGATGAAAACGTCCCGTTCCTGAGGCTCCAGGCGGCCCTCCAGGAGATCATCGTGCTCTACACCGCACGACTGGTTGACTCGGTGGAGATTGTCAGCACCCGGTACCTCACCAAGGTGGCCCAGGTGGTACGGGTGACGCGCCTGCTTCCGTTCAAGCTCCCGTCAGTTGCAGGCGTCACCGGGACAGGACCGGCAACGGTACGCAGAGGTGGAGGAGCCGAGGAGGCCCTGTACCTGGTGGAGCCTTCCCGAAGCGACGTTCTCTCCACCCTGGTCCCGATGGCCGTTGCAGTCGAGCTCTTCTGCACAGTTCTGGAGGCCATGCTCGGAGAGCAGGCCGAGCGCTCCATTGCCATGAGGAGCGCGTCCGACAACGCCGACTCCATGACCAGGAGGCTGACGCGCACCTACAACAGGGCGCGTCAGGCCCAGATCACCAGTGAAATGATAGAGATCATCAGCGGGAGCGAAGGGGGGAGGGAATGAGCGAAGGGGCACAGGGGACCGTGGTCCAGGTCATCGGATCCATCCTCGACGCCGAGTTCGAGGAAGGGCAGATTCCCGAGATCCGAAACGCCCTGGTGATCGACCGGGAGATCGACGGAAAGAAAACCCGCCTGGTGAGCGAGGTCCAGCAGCACCTCGGAGGCAACAGGATCCGGGCGGTCGCGCTGGACTCCACCGACGGCATACCCCGCGGGTGCGCGATCATCGACACCGGCAGCTCGATCACCGTGCCGGTGGGA
>DATKLB010000209.1:0-3874 GCA_035542615.1 Spirochaetia bacterium
GAAAGACGATAAACATCGTGCCTGCCTGGCGCATCTTGAGAAGGTGCTGACCTACCGCGCTGTCCGAAATGACCGTCTTGTTGAAATCCTGGCTGTTATTCAGCATGCGGCGCTTCTCCTTCGCCACCGTTTGCAGACCTCATTGAAACAGTACCCTTCGGAAGGTCGGATTTCAAGCGGCGGGATGGTGAGTACCCTGGCCTCCTCACCCGCTCCTCGCGAGCCCTCTGACGGGTCTCTCGAGGGACTCACGATCCCAGTTCCCCAGGCTCGCGCCCGCCTCGTACGTGCTCTGGCAGAAATCGAACAGCGCCTGATCTGGTCGATCGGCAGCCCTCATGTCCGCGTAGCGAAGGAGGAACTCACCGAATTGCTTGCTGTAGAATGCATCAGAGGGCAGCACCGCGGCCCGGGCGAAGCCGGGCGGCTCGGGCGCAGTGTACGCATAGAACGCCGGTGTGGAGAAAGCCTCGTTGCCTGGCCAGAACCCGCAGCTGATGACCTCGTGAGAGTAGCCTTCCCTGGTCATGCGGTCGGCCTGCGGGCGCTCGGGTGCCCGTCTGCCCGAGAAAAAGCTGAGGGCAAGGTCGAAGCTTCCCCAGAAAAAATGTACCGGGCTGGCTTTCCCGACGAATCGAGAACGATGACGCTTCAGGACGCTTGCGGTCCGCACCAGGATGCGCCAGAAACGGCCGGCGTATTCAGGGTCGTAGGACGCGTGTTCTTCGTCCTGGTCGCAGGGAATGGGATCCTTTACCTCGCTGGGAAGCGTATTGATCGCAACCTCGATCCCAAGGGCCCGCAGGCATTCCATGAACTCCCGGTAGAACCGCGCTACGGAACGAGCAACCAACGGGACCGCCTTGGCCCCACCCTCACTCGAGAGAATACGGAGATTGTGATCCAGGAAATCGAACTCGACTGCAAAGATCCTTCCGCGATACGGAACGGGGCCCGTCGTCAAGCCGCGGGCAGTGAGGGCAAAGGCGACGTGCCACCAGTGGTTCTCGGGCGTATTCAGCGCCAGCTTGACTTTGCCGACGACCTGCGACCACAGGTGAAGAGTGTCGCAGGTTTCTTTCCACTCCTCGTAGGGAAGCGCCGGCCACTCGTCAGGCGCGTCGCGGCTATTCGACAAGGACTTCGTCGACGTAACACCACCTCCAGTCCTCGCCAGGCTCGAGGGACGTGATGATCGGATGACCGGTTGTGTGGAAATGCTTCGTCGCATGCTTGTTCTTCGAGGCGTCGCAGCAACCCACGTGGCCGCAGGTGAGACACATGCGAAGATGCACCCAGGAGTCACCGGTCTTCAGACATTCCTCGCACCCGTTCGTTCTCGGGGTGACCTCCCTGATCTGATCCCGGTGAGTGCAGAGCTCTTGCGTCCGTTTCTTCGACATATGACGGAAATATGATACTCTGTCGATAGAACTGGCAAGGAGCTTCGCGCTCCGCTCGCTACCCGTTCGACGATGGAATCAGTAGCTTTTTGTGTGGCTGGACGAGGGGAGAAGCGCAAGTGCTGAAGACTGTCTGGAGCCGTATCCGCGACACAATCGACATCGAGATGTTCCAGAAGGGCTGGCCGATGCTCCTCGCTATCATGGGGACCATCGGCGTCCTTTTCACGATCTGCTGTGTCACGGTGCTGGGGCGATGACGCAGCCGTTTCTTGTTGCCCTCTTCGGACTGATAGCGCTCTTCCCCCTTCCGGCCCTGTCGACTGACCTTCTGGACATCGCCCAGGGCGCGACTCCCTCGGACATCCAGCAGGCACTCGGCAAAGGCGCAGATCCGAATGCCGTTGACAGCTTCGGAAGAACCGTCCTGATGATCGCGGCCGCTTACAATCCTGATCCTGCAGTCATCACCGCGCTCGTCAAGGCAGGAGCGAAAGTAAACACGCGCGGTCCCCAGGGCTGGACGCCCCTCATCATGGCCGCGTACAGCTCCTCGAACCCGAGCGTTGTCCTTGCCCTTCTTGCGGCGGGCGCCGACCCCCGCCTCCGAAGCGATGGGGGCAGGACGGCCTTCGACTACGCGCAGGACAACGACAGGCTGCGGGGAACGGAAGCGCTGAAGAAGCTCACGACAACAGGGCGATGATGCGCCCCTATTGCATGATGGCGAGCAAGTCCTTGTAGGACACGACCCCAAGCAACTTGCGGCTCTTGTCCACCATGGGAAGGGAGCGGAAGCCGTACTTGGTGAACTCGCTGACAGCATCAGAAAGCGTATCGTCGGGGGAAAGTGTTACCACCTGCGCCGTCATGATGCTGCCAAGGTGCTCATCCGAACGGCTGCGGATCAGCTCGCGAATGTCCACGACACCCTTGAGCGTCCCATCCTCTGCTGTGACATAGACGTACATGATGACGTCATAGCGCGCCTTCTTGTTTCTGAACCTGCTGAGGGCGGTCCTGACCTGGGCGGTCTCGGGAAGCGTCAGAAAACGGTCTGTCGCGATTGCGCTCAGCTTGACTTCATGCAGCTGAAGCAGGTCGTTGACTTTCAGGACCGTTTCCGCCGCGAGGGTCTTCTTGAGTGCCTCCGCGTCGATGCGCGGGAGGATCTCCAGCAGGTCCGCAATCTGCGCGGGGGTCATCGTCTGGAGCAGCTCCGCGATCCGCTCGTGGCGCAGCGAAGCCACGAGATCCCGCTGGACACGGGGCTCAGCCTCTTCCAGGGTGTCGGCGGCAGTCTCGGTGTCCAGGGTGTCCATGATCGCAACCCGCTCGTCGCTGCTCAGCTCTTCCATGATGTCGGCCAGGTCCGCGGGATGGATGTCCGCAATCTTCTCACGGGAAATGTTCAGCTTCACGTTTCCGTGAAACCGATCGATGTCGCTCGGAAGCGGCTGCACGTATTTCCATGGAAGGAGTTCGGCCTGCTTCTTCGTGCCCCATAGGAGGTGCGCCAGCCAGCCCAGATGGAGCCGTCGGAGCATCCCGGCCTTCGTGACATCCACATGCGCGACGAACATGCGGCCTTTTGCATGCAGGAGGTGTATGTCGTAGACGATCTCCACCTCGTACTCGTCGGTATCGATGATCTTTTTGTCCAGGATCATGTCCCTGATGAGGATTCGCGAGGACTCACCCCCGAACTCTTTCAGAGCTATCCCGACGGGAACGCTGATCACGGTCCGTTTCGCATCGATGGACCGCACGTAGCGAACCGGGACTTCGAGGGGAGGCCTCCCGAAGGATCGGCCCACGATGATGTTGACCACCTCCGGGTAGTGGCCCCCCAGACTGATCTCCAGATCGACGAGGGTGCCGAGAACCTCCAGCCTGTCCCCGTGCGTCCGCACAACCCTGTCGCGAAGCAACTGCGAAATGAAGAAGAACTCCGGCACCGCGGTCCCGAGTCTTGCTTCCGGCATGCGACGCCTCCTACTTCCCAGCCAGAATCAGGAAGAACTTGACGATCAGTATCCCGACGAGCGCCAGGAGATAGATCCTCAGCATGAAGAGCGCGGCCTTGACGGCGGGGGTCATCCTGACGTGATGCCCGGCGTACCGTCTGTTGACTTCCCGGATTTTCGAGAACCTGCGAAAGAAGAATGCGGCGATGGCCCCGCGCGGTCTGGCATCGGTTTCTCTCATGTTGCATCTCCCCTATTTCAACAGGGTCGGGAAAAGGGCTGTCACGGCATACATCGTGGACAGCGCAACGATGACGACCACCACGAATACCGAGAGTATGTTCTGCGCTCTCGTGTTTCTGAACTCACCCATTCTCTCCTTGTCATTCAGGAGCAGGATCAGGAAGACCATGGCAGCCGGCAGCAGCGTCGTGGCGATGACCTGCACGAAAAGCGTGATCAGGACCAGGGGAGCGCCGGGAAGCAGGACGACCGCGCCCGCGG
>DATKLB010000210.1:0-3477 GCA_035542615.1 Spirochaetia bacterium
CCCGGACGCGCTTGTCGAAATAGATCATGATGCCTTCGAGGATCACAAGCCTCCGCGGCTCCACGAGAACCGTATCTTCGCGCCGGCGGTTGTGGACGAAATCGTACTGCGGCATCCGTATGGGCCTGCCCGACTTCAGGGTCGAAAGGTGCTCGAGCAGCAGCTCCGTGTCGAACGCGTCGGGGTGGTCGAAATTGAACTCCGTGATCGTCCGGTTGGTCAGATGCTCGGCGGAGCGGTAGTAGTTGTCCTGGGCCACCAGGGCATGGTCACGGACGATCTCCGTGATGCGCGACACGATCGTCGTCTTTCCCGAACCCGACCCGCCCGCGATTCCCACGACTCGAACCTGCGTCTCCATGGAGCCGGATCATACCGTCTCCGCTGGACTCGCTCCAAGAGCGAGTCGTAGGATGGTGGCATGGCCGACCCCGCGGTCATCTCCGTGAAGAAGATATGGGGCGGTGGGGCCCACTGCGCCTTCACCGATCTTGCGCGCTTTCGCGGCAGGTGGTTCTGCGTCTTTCGTGAAGCCGCCACGCACGTGGGATCGGAAGGCTCGGTGCGGATCATCGAGTCCTCGGACGGCGCCACGTGGCGGTCAACGGCAGTGCTCTCGGAGACGGGGACTGACTTGCGCGACCCGAAGCTCTCCGTGACTCCAGGAAAGAATCTCATGCTGCTGATGGGAGGCACTCCCGCAGGAGCCGCGAGCAGCGATCATCGCCAGCCCCGGGTGGCTTTCTCGACTGACGGGCGCCTGTGGAGCCTGCCGCAACGGGTTCTCTGTCCGGGGGACTGGCTGTGGCGGGTAACCTGGCACCGGTCTCGAGGCTATGGGGTCTCCTACCGGTTGGAGAGCGCCCGGACATGGAGAATCATCCTCTTCGAGACTCGTGATGGCGCGGAATATCGGCAGGTCTGTCCGCTGGATGTGTCGGGAAAGCCGAACGAGACAACTGTCAGGTTTTGCTCTGACGGACGAGCGTTCGCGCTGGTCCGGCGGGAAGGCGGGGATGCGTTCGGCTGGATCGGCTCGAGTGTCCAGCCCTACAGACAATGGACGTGGAGACCCGCGGGGCGGCGGGTAGGCGGGCCGAACTTCATCATACTGCCGGACAGCGACATGTGGGCGGTGTGCCGCGATTCCACCAGCAACGGGCCGGCCACTCGTGTTTTTCGAATGGGAAACGGGTCCCTGCGTCCCGCTCTCACGTTGCCCAGCGGCGGCGATTGCAGCTATCCCGGCCTGGCGTGGTTCCGTGGCATGCTGTGGGTGAGCTATTACTCATCGCACGAGGGAACCACCAGCATCTACCTCGCCAGAGTGAGGCTCGCCTGACTGCCACGGAAGCGCGCGCCAGACCGTCTTCGTTATGCGGATGCCGCTGGAATAATCGGAGAGCTCTGTTTTCGCGTTCGCTGGCGCTGGCAGACCGACGTCGATCTCGTAGCTTCCCGGTGGCACGTCGGCCTGCCCGCCCGGTCGATGACGCGTCCGCTGAGATCCTTTTCTCCCGCCAGTGTGAGCCCTCCTTTCCCGTGAAAAGAGAACCGACAGGTCACAAAAGAGTCCCGAAAGAGTGGAATTTCGTACATTAGTCCTGTGAGGGAAATCTTTACCCATCCGTGATACTTCCGTGAACTCTCGATCCGACCTTGGACATCGGAGAAAGGAAACCCATGCTGGTGCTGCTCGCATTCGCGTTCGTCTCAGGTGTCATCACTATTCTCTCTCCCTGCATCCTGCCGGTTCTCCCGATCGTGCTTTCCGGGGGAATTGGAGGGGGGAGGGCGCGTCCCTTCGGCGTCCTGGCCGGCTTCGTTCTCAGCTTCACCGTATTTACGCTGACCCTCTCGGCAATCGTGCGGGCGCTGGGCATTCCTGCTGACGCCCTGCGCGTGGCTGCCGTCGTTCTGATCGCTCTTTTCGGCATCGTGATGCTGGTCCCGCAGCTGCGGGACGGTTTCGAGCGTCTCGCCAGCCGGATTGCAAGCCGGGGCGGCACTGTCAGCGCGACCCCCGGCGTAGCCGGCCGGTCGGCTCGACTGGCCGGTTTCGGCAGCGGGCTGGTGGTTGGCCTCAGCCTTGGGCTGGTGTGGACGCCGTGCGTCGGCCCCATCATGGCGTCGGTGATCAGCCTTGCCCTCACCCAGCAGGTGAGCGGCGGCTCGGTGTTCATCACGCTCGCGTATACGCTCGGCACCTCGATCCCGATGCTCGCGGTCATGCTGGGAGGCAGGGCCCTTCTCACGAGGGTGCCTGCGCTCACCAGGAACTCGGCGAACATCCAGAAGGGTTTCGGCGTCCTCATGATCATGATGGCGGTGGCCATCGGCCTGGGATGGGACAGGAAGTTCCAGGCGGCCGTGCTGGCGGCTTTCCCGAACTATGGAACGGGGCTGACGGCTATCGAAAAGGCGCCGCCCGTGGACACGGCGTTGAAGGCGCTGCAGCCTGCACGATCGGGACGCGGAGTCGCCAGCGCACAGACGAACGCCGCGGGCGAGCGTCTTTTCACGGGCGCCATGGATGCAGCCCCCGAAAACGGCGTTCTCGGGGATTACGGTCTTGCACCCGAGATCGCGACAACGGGCATGTGGTTCAATACCGAGGGCGTGATCCCGATGGAGGGGCAGCCCTCGACGGGAGGATCCCCGCCACTCACGATGCACAGCCTCCGAGGCAGGGTGGTCCTGGTCGACTTCTGGACCTATAGCTGCGTGAACTGCGTGCGCACCCTGCCCTCCCTCAGGGCGTGGTACGACACCTACAGAAGCCGCGGCCTTGTCGTCATCGGCGTTCACACTCCCGAGTTCGAGTTCGAGATGAAGAGCGCCAACGTGGCCCAGGCGATCAAGGATCTCCGCGTGGACTGGCCCGTCGTCCAGGACAACGACTACAAGCAGTGGAACGCCTACGGCAACCAGTACTGGCCGGCGCACTATTTCATCGATGCGAAGGGCCACGTGCGCTACTTCCACTTCGGCGAAGGGGAGTATGACGTCTCGGAGAAAGTCATCCAGGCGCTCCTGAAGGAAGCAGGGGCGGACGTGGGCGGCATCGTCGCGAAGCCCGCGCCTGACATCCAGGCGGGAACCCCCGAGACCTACCTCGGCTACGACAGGGGACGGGGATTTGCCTCGGCCGTTGATCCGGTGTTCGACAGGCCAGCCGATTACAGGCCGGCCCGGGTGCCCGGCAACGGCGAATGGAATCTCACGGGCAGATGGACAATCACCCCGCAGTACATCGTGCCGGAGAGCACGGGGACCCTGCAGCTCGGATTCGAAGCGAAGAACGTCTTCCTCGTGATCGAGCCCCAGGCGCGGGGAACGACAATCAGCGTCAGCGTGGACGGCAAGCCCGCAGGGGATACTCCGGACGTGAAGGACGGGACACTCGCTCCGCGGGAGAGCCGCATGTACCAGGTGGTCGCGCTGCCACAGGCAGGCGCGCACCTGCTTCGTCTCGAC
>DATKLB010000211.1:0-3796 GCA_035542615.1 Spirochaetia bacterium
GACATGGTCGCCGGCAGGGGCCGATGGCATGGTCCAGATACGGTGTTCCTTGGCCAGCCATAGGTTCGATACTGATTTCATGAGCACTCTCGCTCCGGCGGCCTGACGATTTGACCTATTCCACGGGAGCGCTCCCGTTGATTGACCCGCCCTGGAATCTTCTTTAGTATTGCAGAGTATTGAAATCCCAGGAGGAAGAGCATGCTCGTGAAGGAGCGCATGACCCGCAATCCCATCACGATCAGGCCTGACACGCCCGTCACCGAGGCGCAGGCCATGATGAAGCGGGAGAAGATCCACCATCTTCCGGTGCTGGACAAAGACGAAAAGCTGGTGGGCATCGTTTCGGAAAAAGACCTGCTCTACGCTTCTCCCTCTCCGGCCTCGACGCTCAGCGTGTACGAGATGACCTCGCTGCTCGCGAAGCTGAAGGTGGAAAAAGTGATGTCGAAGAACGTCATCACCGTGACGGAGGATGTCCCCCTGGAGGAAGCCGCGAAGATCATGGCAGACCGCGGGATCGGGGGTCTGCCTATCGTGCGGGGAAGCACGCTCGTCGGCGTCATCACGGAGAGCGACCTCTTCCGCCTCTTTATCGAGCTGTTCGGCGCCCGACAGCGGGGGATTCGGATCTCTCTCACGGTTCCCAACGTGAAAGGAGAGCTTGCCAGGGTGTCCGGGGCGGTCACGAGCGCCGGGGGGAACATTCTGGCCCTGGGGACGTTCCTTGGCGATGATCCCACGCAGGGGCGCGTCACCATGAAGGTTGACGGTCTCGGCCGCGAGGCTCTCATCAGGGTGCTCACGCCGCTTGCAAAATCAATCGATGATGTGAGGGAAACATAGAGGACCGGGAAGGAAACCATGGAACAGAGACGTCTGACCCTCTCCGCCAGAGGTGGCGAGGTACCGCTTTCGCCCATTCGCAAGCTCTCACCTCTGGCGGACGACGCCAGGAAGCGAGGAATAGAGATTTTTCACCTGAACATTGGGCAGCCGGACATAAAGACGCCGCGCCCGGTGATCGAGGCCTACCGCGGCTATGACGCCGACGTGCTTGCATACAGTCCTTCTCTTGGAATCCCGCAGCTGCGCCAGTCGATATCAGGGTACTACCAGCGCTACGGCCATCCGGTCTCGCCCCAGGAAGTCGCGGTCACCGTCGGCGGATCCGAGGCGATTTTCTTCGCTCTTTCCGCCGTGTGCGACCCAGGGGACGAGATCCTGGTGCGCGAGCCTTTCTACGCGAACTACATAGCGTTCGCGGCCATGATATCGGCAAAGGTAGTGCCCATTCCCTCATCCCTTGATACCGGATATGCGCTGCCTTCGCGGGAAGAGATTGCGCGCTACATCACGCCGCGCACCAAGGCGATCCTGTACATCTCGCCCGAAAACCCGACCGGAATCGTCTACGACCGGCGGGAGATGGAGACACTGCGTGAGGTGTGCGAACGGTTCGGCCTCTACCTGATTTCCGACGAGGTCTACCGGGAGTTCATTTACGACGACCACGTGGAGTTCACCTCCATCCTGGCGCTCTCCGGCTTCGAGCAGCACGCAATCCTCATCGACTCGGTGTCCAAGCGCTTCTCCTGCTGCGGGGCACGCATCGGATGCATCGTCTCTTTCAACACCGGGGTGATGGAGCTGGTGGACAAGTTCGCCCAGGCGCGACTGTGTCCCCCGACGGTCGGGCAGCTCGCCGCGGACGCTGCCTACCGAATGGATCCCTCGTATTTCATCCCCATCAGGGAGGAATATCACAGGCGCCGGGATACGCTCGTGCAGGGACTGCGGGGGATCCCGGGGGTGACGTTCAACGTACCCGACGGAGCGTTCTATCTCATGGCTCGTCTTCCCGTTGCGGACGCAGAGGATTTCTGCCGCTTCCTTCTCGCTGACTTTTCGATGAACGGCAGGACGGTCATGCTGACGCCCGGGGCCGGGTTCTACTCGACTCCCGATCACGGACGGGACGAAGTCCGGATGGCCTACGTGCTCGAGACGGGCAAGATCGAAGAATCCGTGAGAATAGTGTCGAAAGCGCTGGAGGCCTACAAGGATCAGGGGTAGACCAGTGCCGAGGAGCGAAAAGCCCCTGATCGTCGTCGGCCACAAGAATCCGGACACTGATTCGATCTGCGCTGCCCTCGCTTACGCGCGCTTCAAGACCGAGGTCCTCCACGAGGCGGCCGTGCCGCGGCGCGCGGGCAACGTCAACCCGCAGACCCAGTTCGTGCTCACCCGTTTCGAGACGGAAAGCCCTCCTCTTGTGACGGATGTGCGTTCGCGCATAGAGGATATCATGATCCCCCGGGCCGACCTGATCACCCTGACGGAAAGAGACACCCTGCAGAAGGCCTGCACCCTGCTCACGGAGAACCGTTTCTCTTTCCTTCCCGTCGTCGGCCCCGACGGAAGCTGCCTGGGCAAGCTCACAACTCTTCGGCTGGTCTCCGTGCTGAGCGGCCTCGTTGCCAGATGCCGCGACGACGAGCCGATCGGCGAATCCGAACGGAACCTGCTGGCGGGAACAGTCGGGGCGCTGGTGGACAGGGAGCACACAACCTTCAGCGCCGGCGCGCTGGTCAAGGACGTGCAGCGAGCCATCGGCAAGAGCAACGAAGGAGGATTCATCATCCTCGGCGACAACGGGCGACTTGCCGGAGTCATCACGCGGGTGAACTTCCTGACCGACAGCCGCCTTCGTGTTGTCATGGTGGACCACAACGAGGTGGGACAGGCCGTTGATGGCATCGAGGAAGCCGATGTCCAGGAGGTCATCGACCATCACCGGCTTGCCGCCCGCACGACGAGTCTCCCCATCACGTTCATCAACCTCGTGGTCGGCTCGACGTGCACCATCATCGCTGACCTCTATCGCAGTGCAGGGGCAAAGCCTCCGGCGAAAGACGCGGGCCTGATGCTCTCCGCCATGCTCTCCGACACCGTCATCCTGCACTCGCCGACGACAACTGCCCTGGACAGGGACATCGCGGGCTGGCTCGCCGCTCTCTCGGGTGTGGACATCGAAAGCCACGGCGCAGAAATGTTCGCCGCGGGCGCTTCCCTGGAAGGCATGGACGCCCGGAAGATCGTGGAGCGCGACAGGAAGGTGTTCACCGAGGGAGAGCGAAGGTTCAGCGTGAGCCAGTTCGAGACCGTTGGCTTCGGCCACATCCTCGACCTGAAGGCCGAGCTGATCCGGGAGCTGGATTCAATCATCGCCAGGGAAGACTGCTCGTTCGCGGCTCTGATGATCACGGATGTCACGCGGGAAATGAGCCTTCTTTTGTGCCGGGGGGAACCCCGGGTGCTTGGGACGATCTCGTACCCCCGAACGGAAGAAAATCTCTTCGAGATGAAAGGCATACTCTCCCGCAAGAAGCAGGTTCTTCCCTATTTCGTAGATTTGCTGAAGACCCTGTAGTATACTGGCTCGGGAGAACACAATGGTCCAGGTGCGCGAGATCGCCACCGGCGAGGTGGAAGTTCTGCCGTCAGGGCATCTGACGCGGGAAGACATGGATGAGCTCTCAAAGGGGCTGGCCGAGGCGCTTGTTCTCGCCAAGGGGGCGATCGTTCTCAACTTCGAGTCGCTGAAAAGCCTCAACTCGTCGATCATCGGCAAGCTCCTGCATTTCAAAGCGCAGTGCGATCAGAAGGGGATCCGGCTGTCTATCCGTCATTGCAGCTCGGAGATGTTGCAGTTGCTGAAGATGATACGCTTCGACACCCTGATCCAGATGGAGATTTGATACAGAGGTTGATCACGTCTTGCCCCTCATGTATG
>DATKLB010000212.1:0-12358 GCA_035542615.1 Spirochaetia bacterium
AGCGGATCTCTTCGACCCGGGACGGCCGCTTCACGAAAGAGCTCGTCTCGGTTGTCGGGGAAACGCGCTCGGCCGACGTAAAGAAAGCAATTCTCGGCGTGTTCGAGGAGCAGCGGCTGAAGGAAGGGGAGGGGGCAGCCCGGCAGCTCCTCAGCGACGCCGAGCACCAGTCGGGCGATGTTCTCATCGCCTCGATACAGTACCTTTCCGCGATCAGCGCAGCCGGCCTCGCGCCGCTGCTGGTTCCCCTGATCGATTCCGCGGACAGCGGCGTTGCCTCCGCCTCCATACGAGCCTGCGGGAAATCCGCCGAGCCAGGGTGCACGGCGGCGCTGGAGGCAAAGCTGAAAAATCCCGACTTCCCCGATGCCCGGAAAGCGGACCTGATCCTGGCCCTCGGCGACTTGAAGGACCAGAAAGCCCTCGACGACTTGATCGCAATCGCGAAGAACCCGGACGAGGACAAGGTACGGCGCCTGTATTCCGCGGACGCCCTGGGAAAGATCGGCGATGCCCGCGCGCTGCCGGTCCTCAAGGGGATGTTCGCGGAGAATGACGCCCTGGTGAGAGCATACGCCGCGTCAGCCCTTGCGCACTTCAGCGTCGATGAAGTTTTCCCCATGCTCATTCAGGGTGTGAAGGACAACGATTGGAGGGTGCGGGAGCAGTGCGCCAGGGCGCTCGGAGGGCCGCTCTCCGGGGGACAGATCGATGCGGCGCTGCCTGCTCTCGAGTACAAAGCCCGCTATGATCCTGTCAGCCAGGTTCGCAGTGCCGCGATCAAAGCAATCGGATCCCTGGGAAGCGGGCAGTCCGATGACATTCTGGCAAGGCTGTACCAGACAAGCGGGAACCCGCTGGAGACCCGCGAGAGCGCGCTCCGTGCCCTGACGGGCAGATCCCTGTCCCGGGCAATCGACGCGGCCCGGGCTGTCTTTGCCGCCGAGGGAAAAGCGTTCGATCAGAAACCCATCGAGGCCACGGCGCGAGTGCTTTCGGAAGCCCAGGGTGCAGGTTTGAAGGATATCTACTCGACTCTCCTTGGAAGCTCAGACGCCGTGGTCCGTGCGTATGCGGTTCGCGGAATCGGAGCCAACGGAATCTCCGACATGAGGGACAGGGTAAAGGAGTTGTCGACGAAGGATGCCTCTCCCCTGGTCCAAAGGGAAGCAGAGAAAGCACTGTCGAAGCTCTGACCAAAGCCCTCATCTGAGCTGCCATTCTCGCGCTCCAAACCCTTGAGGAAGCCCGAGATCAGGTCCATCCAACCCATGGCATCCCTCCTGGAGCAGGCCCTGTTTCTGTTCGAGGACATCGTTGTCATGCTGCTCATGGAGAAGCGTTCCGTCTCCGCGCGGGAAATGCAGAAACGTCACACGAACCTCGAGGGCGTCATGGGGGACTTTGCCTGAAGGAAGGCGACATCATCGAGGTTGCTCACGTCGTGCGGGACCTCGACGCGAGTATGAGCGCGCCTGCCCGTGTCCCTATCAATTGGGCCGTATGGAGCGCATGATCCTGTTGATCTCGTCCAGCGGCGACACCCACTCCCTGAAATGAAGACTCATTTCACGGCCGTTGGGCGCGACGAAGGGGATCTCCACGCCAAGGCAGTCCTCGATGGGCCCGCTGAGCCCGGGGAACATCTCGGTCCGCAAAGGCGTGAACACATACTTTCCGTCCCGGTTGGTGATTTCTGCGATCGACGCAGGGATGCGCACGAGAAAGATGAGGTAGGAGGAGAAGCCTCCCCCGATCGAACGCGTGCCGCTTTCCGGGATCCTGTGGACGTTGCGGAACCCGATGTGATGGTTCTGCAGGCTCACACGCATCTCGATGAGAGACGGCAGGGTTCCCTTCTCGAGCTCTGATCGAGGCAGCGACCGTTTGAGGCTCGCCATTGTCGGGCGAACGCGCTTCCTCGCAGGAGCCCGCGGTGCGGCCTCATGCTCTGGCGGCGCGCCGGTGAGTCGACCGGCCGGTCCGCCGGTCGACAGGAGTGCGACCTTCTTTCCCGTCACGGGGCGCTCGGCGGTTCCTCCAGCCGCCGCCTCTGTCCTGCCGCGTCGCCGTGCGGCTCCGCCGGCCTCCGTCTCGACAGCCGCGGGCACACCACGGGACCTCGCGAATCCCGTGACCGTGCCTTCCTGCATCCTGCTCCTCAGGAACAGGAAGAGGCGCACAAGCGCGTACAGGACGGCCAGCGCGATAAGGATATAGATCACGTACAGGAACGTCAGCCGCGGAATTGGCAGACCGCCCCTGCCCGTGTAGGTGAACGACAGAGTCCCTGAGGTCGGTGAGATTCGAAGGTCATTCTCAAAAATCAGCTGGACGGTGGCCGCGTGGTCTCCCGTGGGATACGACAGGGGAAGCCGGATGGGAACATCCAGCGGAGCCTCCGCGTTCGAGGCAACGGTGATCGATATCTTTCTGTCGAGGAGCTCGGCTCCTTCGCTCTGGACGCCGGCAAGACGTACGATGATCGGCTCCGACTTCCAGTTCTTCACGCGGAATGGAGCCGTGAAGCGATTGCCGACCTTCCCGAGGGCACCCGGGAAAATCAGGGTGGGGAACCCGGTGGTCATGCCCGTCACGGCCTGCTTCTCTCCGGCCTGGTATGGCACAATCGGCACCCCGAGCGTTTTTGCGAGATCAGGGAGGTAGCTCTTCAGGCCCTCTTCTCCCGGGGCCGGCTGCGGAGGCACCTTGAGGATGTTAAAGGTCCACCCCTCCTTCCGCATGGCAGCCGCAGCGTCGTTCACCGCCTGGCGCACGGCGGCATCTCCCAGCGCGTTGGGGCTCCCCGGAGGGGGATCATGCACGCCGTCGGTGATCAGGATGATCTGCTTCGGGTTGGTTTCTGGAAGCTCTTTCACGTACTTGTGCAGGAACTGCAGCGCGCCGACGAGGTCCGTGTACCTGCCGAGGGGATGGAGAAGCAGGATCCTTCCGAAGGCCCGGTCAGCCGCCTCGGCGCTGTTGATCTCCAGGGCGATCTCCACTTCCGGCGAGCTGTCGAAGGAAAGCAGGTGGAAGGTGTCCCCGCGGTGCAGACGACTGGCAAGGAGGTCGTGAACGAGGTAGTTCATCAGGTCGTCGAAATACGGGAACATGCTGGCCGACGTGTCCACCATCACGACGAGATCGATGTTCTCCGCGGCCGCCGGCATCACCGCAAGCAAGAGCGCGATGACAGCCGCAGCAACGATTGACGCGCGCACCGGCATCTTTCTCATAGGGTTTTCAGATCCGCCTTCTCGATGCTCTCGACGATGTAGTGGAACTCGTTCTGGTTGATCGTGAACGCGAGCTCCTCTCCCGCCTTGTGATCCCAGAGGGAGACGCCCAGGGGCGAGAGATAGGAAATGACATTCCTGGTGGGATTCGACTCCCACGGTCCGAGGATGACATACTCCTCCTCCTGGCCTGTCCTGATGTTCTTCAGGCGTACCCGGGTTCCGAACGAGATCCTGTCCGTGCGGATCTCGTTCTCGTTGAAGATCTGAGCCTGCTGGACTTCTTCCTTCAGGCGTGACGCGGTGACCTTCAGCATTTCCTGTTTCTCAAGGGCCGCCTTGTACTCGGCGTTCTCCCGCAGGTCGCCCTTGCTCATGGCGACGCCGATCTCCCGCGAGTTCTCGGGAATCTCCACGTCGATCACCCGCTTGAGATCCTGCTGCTTCTTCTCGAAGCTGGCACGCGTCACGAGCAGCCCGAGGCTCACTTTCTCCACGCCCGGCTCTCCCAGGAAATGGAAGTCGGGGAACTTCTCCTTGATCTTGTGCTTGAGCTGGATCTTCAACGAGGGGTCCAGCTCCTTGACGTCATCAACGAGCGTGAACAGGCGCGTGATGGAGTCCCGGTCGGCGGCCATGAGGAACTCCAGCAGCCTGCCCTCCTCGAAGAGAAACTCGTGGATCTGGCGGTTGGTCTTCCGGTTCCCGCTCGAGTTCTGCTTGTTTGCAATATCGCGGAACGTGATGTCCAGGAGGTGAATCAACCCGATGAAGACCTTCTCCCTCGATATGGAGATCTTCTCCAGCCATCGCTCCCGCAGGAGGTTCCTTGCCACCCAGACGAAGGCGTCCCGCTGCTCGCGGTAGCGCGCCACGACAGTGGACAGCATGGTCCCGAGCACCTCCCATTGCGCGTTGCTGACGAGCTCGTCGACGATGTATTTCGAGGGAAAGCTCACGAACAGGCGTGTGAACACCGAGGGCCAATCGGCGATGTTCTTCTTCACGGCAACCAGGAAATCCTTCTTGAGGTCGGGGTCGTCCAGTCGGGAGAATGTCTCCTCGAGGTTGTCGATCTTTCCGAACAGCTCCTCGAAGGGGATCTGCACTCCCGTGGAGAGAAAGGGATAGAAGGAGGTTATCTTCTGCACGAGGAGCCAGCTTCCGAGAACGGTCTCCGAGACCGTGGTGTAGCCTTTCAGGAACGTGATGAAATAGGAGAACATCTCGGTGAACCAGTCGGAGTCCGGTTCTGCGCGGCCTCCCTGGATGTAGTCTTCTATGGTCTTCACCCTCTCGAAGAATCCCTTTTCCGCCTTGAACTTGTTGTAGACCTTCTCTTCGAAAGAAATCGGCTTGTCGCGGACGACGAACTGGTCCACCTTGTCCGGCAGGTTGCCGAAAGCCGAGTCTTTTTTCAGAATCGAGCGCGCATCCGTGCTCCAGCGCGACCACTCCCCGGCGCTCAGCACATCGGGAACGAGCTCGGCCTTGATCTTCTTCATGTCAGCCTGGTTGCCAAAGCTCCGGATGATGGTCCGGAGCGCCCACGCGGGGTCGGCCTTCACCTTCTTCGCGAGCTCCTCATTCGGCAGCGTCCGTTTCAGGACCCAGATGTGCTCGGGAGAGAGCACCTCCAGCGCGCTGACCGCCATCTTGAGGGACATCTTGTGCGAGGACTTGTTCGAGAAATCGATCGTGAAGGTGTCATCCTTGCTGGCGGAAATGCGGCCGATTCCCCAGGTGCGATGGAATACGTAGTTGCCGGTGTCAAAGGCTATGTGCTTTTCGAAGTCGGCGATGGCCTCGTGCACGTTTCTCCAGTTCTGCGTCAGATTCGATATCTTGATGTACTCTTCCAGCTGGCTGTGATTCGCGTACTTCTGGCGGTAGCTTTCGATAATGTCCTTGCGCGCGGCTCCGTTCTTGGAATCGTAGGCAAGAATCTTTTTCAATATTTCGATAGACGTGTCCCAATCCCCCTTTTCCTTGTAGTGGGGAATGAGGGTCTGGAGGAGGGCGGCTGCCCGTTCCCCGCTGATGGCGCGCGCGATGCGGCCCTCGATGTGGAAGAAGAAGTCGATATCCTCGGGGCACAGGTGGATGAGCCTGTCCCAGAGCTCCTTCACGCTGGCGAACTGCTTCTTGTTGATGAAACGATGAATGGCCTTCTTGTAGTAATCCACCGCCGCGGTCAGGTCTCCTTCCTGCTCGCGCTTCTCCCCGAGGATCTTGACGATCTCCGCTTCCTCGTAATCCACGCGGATCAGCCGGTCCCAGACTTCGAGCTTCCTGGCCTCGTCGTCCCTGTTCTCGTAGACCTCCCCGAGGGTGCGAAGCGCGTACTTGTTCTCCCCGTACTCGAGGATGCGCTCCGCGAGGAACTCGACGATGTTCCACTTGTGGTTGTCCATGAAGATGCTGATGAGCATGATCAGGTTGGTGTCATCGACGAGCTCGCGGGAAAGGGCCAGCACCCCCGAAAGGTAGAGGGCGATGATGGAGTTGCTCGTGTGCTT
Source organism: Spirochaetia bacterium (assembly GCA_035542615.1). GTDB lineage: Bacteria > Spirochaetota > Spirochaetia > SZUA-6 > Fen-1364 > Fen-1364. The sequence goes on from DATKLB010000212.1 coordinate 5,759, forward strand.
CAGATGCTCCCCGGCCAGCTCGCGAACCTCCTCCGAGATCCCCTCCGCGCGAGCCTGCTCGATGAGCGAGTCGAGGTCCTTGAAATTCGTGATCGAGTAGCTGTTCAAAGTCGCCCGGGTCCACTTTTCTTCGTTGAGAAGATCGGTAATCGTCTTCACCAGTTCCGTTGCCATCCTGTGCTCCTCTATGGCGAAATGGTTCTCTCTATCTCGTGTATTCCCTGTGCACCCGCGGGTCGAGATCGCGAATCTTCGCGAGCACCTCCTCGATGCGCTCCCGCTGCTCGCCGACCGCCAGGTAGTGGTCGATCAGCCAGAAGTAGCGGTTGATCAGGCGAGGCACTGCGAGGTCTCGATCGGCGCGGGCAGCCAGGTCCTTCTCCAGCTGGTAGATGGCCTGCTTCAGCTTGCCGAACTCCAGCGGTTTCATCTCCCGCCTCATGTTGAAGACGCCCCAGATGGCTCCGTACACCGGCATCCACTCGGCGAGCGGCGGACCCTCGAGTCCCATGTCCCGCAACCGCGCCGCGAGCCTCGTGATGAGCGGTGACTCCAGCGCGCCGAGGTCGATGGCCTGCGCGTCGATGAAGAAAGCCTCTCGAAAAAAGATCTTGGCTGCCCGAGTCTCGCTCACCAGCGAGTAGCAGTCCGCGAGCTCCGCCAGGATCCGCGCGTCTTCTTTCTTTTCCTGGTTGGCCCGCTCGAGGTGCTCGATGGCCTTTTCGTAGTTCCCAAGGCCCTTGCAGCAGCGCCCGACCGACAGGAGAAGGTCCGGGTCCGTCGGCTCATGCTCCGCGGAGGCGCTGAGATAGCTCGCGAGGGCCGAGGAGAATACGTACTGCTTGATCGCAAACAGACATCTCTCCGGCACGTCCGCGAGCTTCTGCTCGAAGGCGAGGAACAGTCTCCACAACGCCAGCAGGGTTTCTCCCCGCTCGAAGTCGTCCCGCGGAACCAGCTCTCTCTCCAGCCGCTCGCTCCAGAACGAAGCGCACTTCAGCATCGAGGCAGCTCCGGGATATTCCACGTCCAATTCGAGCACACGCTCGAGCGCATCGACTGCCTCAGAGAACTCTCCCTCTCTCAGATTCTGACAGGCGGTTGTCAGGATCTGATTGATCGCGTCGTCAGGGTGAATGAGCCGCCTCTCTGTCATTCGATAGGAAGATAGCGTAAACACAGCCGGAAAGAGCAATTACTGTCTATCACACCCCGCCACGAGTATCGCATCCCGTGTGTTTTTCGTCAATGCTGTCTCGCCAAACGACGCCAAACGGCCCGCGGGGTGCTGGCGCGTCACGGCCGTTTCAATGCGCCGAGGCGGTCAGGTTTGCAAATATGGGCTCTTTTGATACAATGAGAGCAGGATGCACGACGAGACAGCTCACGCGGCCGGCCGCGCTGTACCGACGACGAGCGGGCGGAAAGTCCTCATCGCACCCTCGGTCCTGTCAGCGAACTTCGGTTCGCTTGCAGACGCCGTCCGGCTGGTGGAAAAAAGCGGCGGAGATTTCGTCCACCTCGACGTCATGGACGGATGTTTCGTTCCCCAGATCACCTTCGGACAGAAAGCGGTCACCGACCTCCGGCCGGTCTCCTCGCTGCCCTTCGACACGCATCTCATGATCTGCCAGCCCGAGAGCGCCATCGACAGCTTCTGCGATGCGGGAGCCACGTTTGTCACGGTTCACTGGGAGGCGGCCACTCACATGCACCGGATTCTCAGCGAGATCCGACGCAGGGGCAGCCGTCCCGGCATCGCCATCGTTCCCTCGACTCCCGCGGAGGCCATCGTCGAGATACTGTTTCTCGTCGATCTCGTGCTCGTCATGACGGTGAACCCGGGGTTCGGCGGACAGGAGCTGATTCCTGGGTGCCTGCGCAAGGTGGAAGCCCTCGACAGGATGAGAGGAACGGCGGGACACCAGTACCTCATCGAGGTCGACGGCGGAATCAACCGCGATACCGTTCGCTCCGCGCTGAACGCGGGGGCCGATGTCATCGTGGCCGGGTCGGCCATCTTCAACGCACCGGATCCGGCGCGGGAAGTAGCGTTCCTCCGCGGCGCGTGGTAGGATCCGCGTCAACCGTGGTCATGTTTCGCATCGGGCAAGTCGAAAGTCTAGGAGAGGCTCAGAAACGCGCATGAAGCATCGGACAAGGGTACTTTTCCTTTTCCTGCTGACCCTGGTCGGGCCATGTCTCTCATTCGCGGACGATCTCGGTCAGGCAATCGGATTGTTCCGCGACGGTCAATTCGAAAAGGTCATTCCGATTCTCCGCGCGCTGATCGCTGACCCCACCGCCACCTCGAAGAAACCGGATGCCCTGCTGCTGCTCGCGAAATCCCAGATGGCGATCAACAGGCTCGATGACGCTGACAAGAGCCTGGAATACTACATCGCCACGTATCCTGGCGCGGCCGACTATCCCGAGGCCCTCTACCAGAAGGGAAGGCTTCTGTTCCTGCAGGAGGAGTTCGAGCAATCCATCCAGGTCCTGCAATCCTTCATCTCCACATACCCGGCCTCGCCATTCGTCTCCAGCGCCTGGTTCTGGGTTGGCGAGGATCTGTACAATCTCGGCCATGTCGATGAGGCGGAGAAAATGTACCAGAAAATTCTCTCCGACTTCCCTTCCAGCGTCAAGGTCGAGGCGGCCCGGTACAAGGTTTCCCTCATCCAGCTGCAGAAAAAAGAGATCGAGCTCGAGCGCCTCCTGAAATGGAGCCATGAGGAGTTTCTCAAGAGCCTGGAAGAATACCAGAAGCGGGAGATCACCTACGAACAGGCCATCGAGGCATATCAGAAGAAGCTTTCCAGCGGGACCTCTGACCAGGATCAGAAAACGATTGCTGATCTTCGAGCCGAGCTTGCAAAGAAGGCGGCAGAGGCACAGGACCTCGCCGCAAAGCTCTCCCAGCAGAGCGCCGCGGCGGGCCAGGCTGCTGCGGCGTCACAGGCGGATCTGCAACGTCGCGAGCATCTCCTGTTGCTCAAGGAACAGGCCCTTGCCCTGAAGGAGAAATACCTCGCCACGCTCGAGGCGGCGGAGGGAGCGAAATGAGGCTTCGCGCAGGTGTTGTTCTTCCGCTCTTTCTCATTGTGGCGGCACTCCCGCTGCACGCTCTGGAGATCAGCTCCGGCAGGACCAAGCTGTCTCTGTTCGAAGGCATTGGAAGGTTCAATTTTTCATACCGCACGGCCGCGGGGGACTGGATCCCCCTTCTCTCTCCCCAGGACCCCCGCACGAGCACGCTCAGCCTGGTGCTCGGCTCACGCGTGTTCCGCCTCGGAGACTCGGCGGATTTTGTGACGACTCTGCGGAAGACCTCTGCCGGCGCGCGGTTCGTCTGGAAATCGGATTCCCTCGTGGTTACGGAGGCTTTTTCCTTCATTTCATCCGTCGGCTCGACCGTCGCGGATGGGATCCGCATCGACCTCACCATGAAGAACACGTCGCACCAGGACCTCACTGCCGGCGTGCGCTACCTGTTCGATACATGGCTGGGAGAGACCAGCCCGGCGCACTTCACCACGGACACCGGGCTGGAAATCAAGCGGGAGACGATGTTCTCGGGAGGCAACCTCCCGCGCTGGTGGGTGTCTCCGAAGGCTGGTGATTCCGAGCAGGTGGGCCTGCAATGCATGGTGACGGAAGACGGCGTCACGCAGCCGGACCGGATCGTGTTCGCGAACTGGAAAAGGCTGAGTGATTCCGCGTGGAGCTACACCACGTCCAGCACACGCGACTTCAGCCTGCTGCCGTACTCGAAGAACGACTCGGCCGTGGCCCTGTACTACGATCCCCGCCCGCTCGCGCAAGGCAGCCAGTACACGGTCACCCTCGTTCTCGGGAAGTTCAATCCCGCGGGGTTCCCCGCGCCCTCGGCCGCCCCGGCCTCGGACTTCCAGAGCGTCGTGCAGCAATCCCTTGCCGCGGGCAAAGCCGCGCCCGACAGCCCCTCGGGACTCCACGCGGACCTCGACGCCGTGAACGCGATTCTGTCCCGCCTCGATGATGCGCTTGCTGCCGGGGCCGACATCAGCGACGCTGACCTCGACCTCGTGGAGTCGACGATCAGGGACCTTTCAGCTCGCTCCCCGACGAGCGGCAAATGAAGGAAAAAGGCCTCGGCGAAGCGCGCAGGGTCTTTCGGGCGCGGAAGTTTCCCGACGTCATCCGCATCCTCGAGCCCGAAGTGTTCCGCTACCGGGAAAGCTTCGATTACTTCTCGCTCCTCGGATTCTCCTGCCTGCACACGGGCGATCTGGGCGGCGCTTTTTCCTACCTCAGCCGGGCACGCCAGCTTTCTCCCGACAACGTGAGCGCGCTCCTTGGCCTGGCCGCGATCCACTTCCGACGCCAGGAGACAGGAGAAGCCATCAAGCGCTGGCTCGAGGTGCTCGAGCTGGATCCCGGAAACGCGGTGGCGCGCCGGGGGATGGAGCTTCTTCGAAAGGGCTTTTCCCGGGAGAAGCTCCAGGAGTATATCGACGCGGGAAAGTTCAAGAGCCTGTATCCCCCGCTGCCGTCGCGGGGGAGGGCAGGGCTGGTGGTGACGATTGTTCTCGGGATCCTGGCGCTGGCCGCGGCGGGATACGCGGGGGTTCGTTTTCTGCCCCGGCAGGTTGTCGATCGCCCGGGAGTCGTGGCGGTGGAAATCCCCAAGGACTTGCCCCGCCTCACAGAAACCGGATCCGATTTTCTCTACATGCTCACGGAGGATGACGTGCGCAAGGCCTTCACGAAGGCAAAGAGCTTCCTCCTGGCCTATCGTGACAACATGGCCCTCGTGGAGATCAACAGGATCCTGCTGTCCAACGCCGCGCTTCCCGTCAAGGAGAAGGCGCGTCTGCTCAAAGGCTTCGTGACGCAGCCGGACTTCCTGACCGTGAAGGATCCCTTTCCCTATGCCGTCGTCGCGGCGCAACCTCCACTCTACGACGGATGCTCGGTGATCTGGCGGGGGAAGATCGCGAATCTGAAGATTCTCAGGGAGGCCATTACTTTCGACCTGCTCGTGGGATACGACAAGGAAAAGGTGCTGGAGGGAATCGTGCCGGTCACTCTCGACTTTGCCGCGGACCTCGCGAACGGAGGCGGCATCGAGGTTCTGGGACAAGTATCGTCCAAGGGAGGCAAGATCGGCCTGAGCGCCATTTCCATTCACAAGCTGGCCGGAAACTAGGCAGGCGCCGCGTGCGGGCAGTGGTTCAACGAGTGCGTGACGCCTCGGTCCGCGTGGGCGGCCGGACGGTTGGAAGCATCGAGGCCGGGCTCCTGGTGTACCTCGGAGTCGGCAGGAACGATTCCGACAGGGACCTTCGTGTCATCTGCGACAAGATAGCGAATCTCAGGATTTTCCCGGACGATCAGGGAAAAATGAATCTCTCCGTGCAGGACGCGCGGGGAGGAATCCTCGTGGTGTCACAGTTCACGCTTTTCGGCGACGCCCGGGACGGCAGGAGACCTTCGTACATCGAAGCGGCTCCTCCTGATCTGGCGCGCGGCATGTACGAGAAGGCGATCGACCTGCTTCGTTCGACCGGCCTCCGGGTCGAGGCCGGGGAGTTCCAGGCCTCCATGGAAGTCTCCTATACGAATCTCGGCCCTGTCACGATTCTCCTGGACTCGGAGAAAAAGTTCTGACCATTCGAAGCTTCAACGGTCTGGTCTGGAAACAGTACCGGGAGCATGGCCGCAGGATGCCCTGGCGGGAGACAATGATCCCCTACCGCATTCTCGTCTCCGAGTTCATGCTCCAGCAGACCGGCGTCACCCGAGTGCTCTCGAAGTACCGCGAGTTTCTCGAGGCATTCCCCAGTATGCGGGCGCTTGCGGAGGCCAGCGTCCAGGACGTGCTCGCCGTCTGGAAGGGCCTCGGATACAACCGCCGGGCCCTTGCCCTCAGAGAGACGGCCCGCATCATCAGGGAAAGGCACAGGGGCCGGATTCCTCGTACCGTGGATGAATTGAGCGCGCTGCCCGGCATCGGGCGTGCAACTGCATCGGCCATCATCGTTTTTTCCTGCAACATCCCGCTCGTCTTCATCGAAACGAACATTCGAAGGGCGTACATCCACGCTTTCTTCCCCGAGTGCAGGAACGTGGCCGACAGCGATCTTCTTCCCCTCGTCGCCAAGACGCTGGACAGGGAGAATCCGCGGGAGTGGTACTACGCGTTGATGGACTACGGCGCGTCCCTGCGAAACGTCGGCGGAAACCCAAACAGGCGAAGCGCCGCCTATGCGCGCCAGTCGCCATTCGAAGGGTCGTTGCGGCAACTGCGCGGCCAGGTCCTGGAGGTCATGCTCGCGCTGAGAGGCGCGGATGCCACACAAGTCGAGCAGGCTCTCCCGAAGCCTGACAAACGTCTGAATACGGCGCTTGGTCAGCTGGTTGACGAAGGTTTCCTGAGGGAACGAAAAGGACGCTACTTCTTCAGATAGTCGTCGGCATTGAACGATGCGAGAAGAGGGGAGAGCGGCAGCTCGCTGTTCAGGCGGAAAACGATCTCCGCCGCGAGGGACGTCGAGCGTACGACCTGCAGGCAGGGAAGGCGCTCCCTGATTTCGGGCGTGCAGGGGATAGTGTCGG
>DATKLB010000213.1:0-15151 GCA_035542615.1 Spirochaetia bacterium
GACCGAAGAGCTCCTGCGGGACCTTCGCGACAAGATGAATGCTGCCTCGGAGGCGCAGGAGTTCGAGCGGGCGGCGAAGGTCCGCGATCAGATCCGCGCGATCGAGGAGCTGTCGGGCGACCAGAGGGTCATGGAGTTCACGGAGGATGACCGGGATTACATCGCGCTTGCCCCCTGCGGGGAGGCGCTGGCGGTCGTGGTGCTCCAGGTGCGGGAAGGCAAGCTCCTGGGCAAAGAGGTCTTTCACATCGCCGAGTACTCCAGCGACGAGGAGGCCCTGTCGCATTTCATCGCCCGCTACTATTCGGAACGCAAAGCCTTTCCCGACGCGCTCTACGTATCGCGGTCCGTGGACATCGAGAACCTTTCCGCGTACCTGCGTGAGCTCGCCGGCAGACAGATCGGGGTGAAGATCCCCCAACGGGGCAAGCACATCCAGCTCCTGGCCATGGCAGAGGAGAACGCCCGGGAGGAAGCTGCAAAGGAGGCCCGAGGCGCCGAGATGACCGCGGCCCTCGAGGGGCTGAAGCTCGAGCTGAGCTTGCCGGCCCTTCCGCGCCGCATCGAAGGATTCGACATCGCGCATCTGGACGGGCAGGATACGGTAGCGTCGCTCATCCGCTTCACCGACGGCAGGCCTGACCGCAAGCTCTACCGGGCCTTCACCATCAGGACGCTGGACGGCAAGATCGATGACTTCGAGTCCATCCGCGAGGCGGTGGCGCGCCGGTATACCCGTGTGCTCAACGAGGAGCTGGAAAAGCCGGACCTCATTGTGATCGACGGAGGAAAGGGGCAGCTCAGTGCAGCGCGCGGCGTGCTTGGCGCGCTCGGCATGGACGCGACTCCGGTCATCGGCCTCGCCAAGAAAAAGGAGGAAATCTTTCTCCCCGGCAGGGAGGATTCGCTCCTGCTGGATGAGGCATCCCCGTCTCTTCGGATCCTCGAGGCCGTGCGGGACGAATGCCACCGGTTTGCAACGACACTGAACAGGAAGAAGCGCGCCAGGCGCGTGGCTCTGACTCTCCTGGAAGCCGTGCCCGGTGTCGGTCAGGCCAGGAGCCGGCGGCTCATGCAGGTCTTCGGGTCGATAGAAGCCATCCTGGGCGCAAGCGTCGACGAGGTGCAGAAGAAGGCTGGCCTCCCTAGAGAGACTGCCGCCATGCTCCTTGCCCGGCTCGCTGAACGATATAGTACACAAGAAGGTGCAGAAGGAGCGCGTGCAGATCGCTCCTGATCGTGCGCAGCCGCTCGTCAAAGGCAGCCAGGAGGAGGCGGATGTTCTCCAGGTCCCCCGCCGAAAACTTTTTCGCTCCCTCGAGGTAGGTCCGTTGGTTTCTCTTGCCCAATATTCTCAGGCGGGTGAAAGCCTCCGAGGACTCGTAGTTCTGCCCCTGCAGACGCTTCAGGGAAGCGAGACGGCGAAACTGCACAAGCAGGCCGCTTGCGATCTGGGTCGACTCCGCCTCTCGGGAAAGAAGGATCTTCTCCAGCACGTCCTCGGCTGCCGCGAGCTCTCTGTCGCACAGCCTGTCGAACAGGGTGAAGACATTCTCTTCCTTCGAGTGGTAGATGTACCGCTCAGCGTCCGCGAGGCTGATGGCAGCGCCCTGGCCGAAAAACAGCGCGAGCCGTTCGCACTCCGCGCGCATGTCACGGGTGTTGTTCTCCACCATGTCCAGGATGCAATCCACCGCCGCAGGCTCGATCGTGATCTTCCTCTGGCGGAAATAGCTCACGATCCAGCCCTGCTTCTGGTTGTCGAACATCTCCCAGAAGATCTTCTGCCGATCCTTCGGTACTGCACCGACGATCCTGCGGTCCACTTCGGCGGCAAACCCGCTCGTCACGAGGAGCAGCGTGGCGTCCTGTGACGGGGAAGTCAGGTACTCGACGATGGCGCGGACTTCCTCAGCCCGCTTGAGCTGCTCGACTCCTGTGTAAATGACAAGCCTGCGCCCGGCGAACAAAGTCTTGTTGCGAAGGCAGAGGACCACGTCCGCGGCACGGGACTCCCCGCCATAGAAGCGCGTCACCTCGGGTTGTTCCCCATGGCGCGAGGCGAGGGTCTCCCTGAACTTCTCGATGAAGGCAGACTTCTCTCCCTCCTCGGGTCCGAGGAGCAGGAGAGCGGCTTCCCCGGCGGCAGCGGGGCTCATGTGTAGCTTCTCATGAGAAAAGCGAGTTTCCCGAGGATTCGCACGTTCTGAGTATACAGGGGGGGATACTTGGAGTTCTCTGCCTTCAGGCGTACCCGGTTTTTTTCCATGAAGAATCGCTTCAAGGTAACGGCGTCATCCACCATTGCAACGACGATGTCTCCGTTGTCCGCGGAGCTCTGGTGCGCCACGACGACCACATCCCCGTCGATGATCCCCGCATCCTTCATGCTGTCGCCCTTCACCTTGAGGGCAAAGTGAGCGCTTGCCCCGAGGGCGGCGGACGGCACCTGGACGAAGCCCTGCAGGTTCTCCTCCGAAAAAAGAGGCTTCCCGGCGGCCACGCTTCCCAGCAGCGGCACGGAAGCCATCTCATCCTTGTCTGCCTCGGCGTCCCGGATGATCTCGATGGCCCGGGAGCGATTCTCATGGCAGCGCAGGTAGCCCTTCTTCTCGAGGGCCTTCACGTGGTCGTAGCTCCCTTTGACGGAGAAGCGGAAATTGATGGCGATCTCGCGCATTGTGGGGGGATATCGGTTCTTGTGGATGAACTCGCGGATGAAGTCGAAGACTTCCCTCTGGCGCAGAGTGATGCCCTTCATGGTCCGCTACTTCTCCGCCGTCATTTTCAATTTCTTCATCTTGCTGTGGAGGTTGCTGGCATAGACGCCGAGGGACTCCGCTGCCCGGGATATGTTGCCGCCACTCTCCCGAAGACGGGCGGCTATCAGGTCCCGCTCGAAGCCTTCGCGCGCCTGTGCGAGGGTCATGTCCGCGTAGGGGGTGAGAGCGTCGTTGACCTGCCCTCGCGGGCTCCCTCCCAGGAACGACTTCACCGAATCGGCGGAGATAACGTCCTCCTCGCACATGATATTAGTTCTCTCCACGAAGTTTTTCAATTCCCTGATGTTGCCCGGCCAGTGGTAGGAACGAAGGATGCGCATCCCCTCGGGGGAGACTGTCTTGGGGGACTGAGCCGAGGGCCGCTTGAACTTCTCCATAAAGTAGGTGACCAGCTCGGGCAGGTCGTCCATCCTGTCCCGAAGAGGCGGGAGCAGGATGGGCACCACGTTGATGCGGAAGTACAGGTCCTCACGGAACTTCCCTTTCCTGATCTGGTCCTGGATGTCTTTGTTGGTGGCCGAGATCACCCGAACATCGACGGAGATGGATTCCTCGGCTCCCACCCTCTCGAAGCGCATCTCCTGCAGCACCCGCAGGACCTTGGCCTGCGTGACAAGCGACATGTCGGCAATCTCATCCAGAAACAGCGTGCCGGCATTCGCCATCTCCAGCTTCCCCCTCCGTCGCGACAGCGCGCTGGTGAAAGCCCCTTTTTCGTGCCCGAAGAGCTCGCTTTCGATGAGGCTCTCCGGGATGGCCGCGCAGTTCAGCTCAACGAACGGACCCGCGGTGCGCGAGCTTCGCACGTGGATCTCCCGGGCCACCAGCTCCTTGCCCGTCCCGTTTTCCCCCAGGATGAGAATGCGGGAGTCGCTTTCGGCCGCCTGCTCGATGAGCCCCCGCACGGCAACCATGCCCGGGCTGGAGCCGATCATGCGGTCGTCGATGAAGATGCTCTTTTTCAACGACCGGTTCTCCCTGCGCAGGTCTTCCATGGCCAGGGCGTTTCGAACAACGGTCATCGTCCTGTCGAGGGACAGAGGTTTTTCCAGGAAATCGAAGGCGCCCATTTTCGTCGCCTGGACAGCCAGGGAGATGTTGGCATGGCCCGATATCATGATCACCTCGACGTCGGGGTGCTGCTCGCGCACGCGCTTCAGCACGTCGATGCCGCCCATGTTGGGAAGCCAGACGTCGAGGAAGACGAGGTCCACCGAGCTCGCGGCAAGCTCCGCCAGGCCCTGGATCCCGTCCTCAGCGTCGATCACGGAGTAGCCTTCGTCCTCCAGAACGTCGCGCAGCACGGTTCTGATGCCCGGCTCGTCGTCGATGATGAGAATTGTGCTCATGCGGAAGCTCCTGCGGTGGTGGGGATGTCGATGAAAATCGTCGTGCCGCTGGTCCCATCGCTTTCCGCCCACACGTTTCCCTTGTGGTCGAACACGATCCGCTGCACAATCGCAAGGCCCAGACCGGTGCCGTCTTTCTTGGTCGTGAAGTAGGGGTCGAAAATCCGCTCCCTGTCCTGCTCCGCGATGCCCGTCCCGGTATCGCTGACTGCAATGCGGCAGTACGAGGTGTGCGCCTTCTTCACGATGTCTGCGCGCACGCCGACAAGTCCGCCCGAGGGCATGGCCTGGATCGCGTTGGTGAACAGGTTCGCGAACACGCGCTTCATCTGGTTTCGGTCGACGTTCAGGACCAGGGAGTCAGGGACGCCACCGATGTCGATCTTCACCGTGGAGGACAGGCTGGCGTACACCGAAGTCACCTCGTGCAGGATCTCCTTCATGTTGACGGCCACCGGCTGCGGTACGGGAAGCTTCGCGAAGTCCCCGAACTCGCGCAGCAGTCTCTCCAGGTTGTCCACCTCCTGGATGATGGCTGACACAGAAGAGCCCAGAACCCGCCCGAACTCTTCGCTTCCCGGGGAGGTCCCGCCGTCGGCGTGCCTCTTGAGGATCCTCTGGGCGGAGAGCTTGATCGGGGTCAAGGGGTTCCTGATCTCGTGGGCAAGCCTTTGGGCGATCTCCTGCCAGGCAGTGATGCGCTCGGCCTGCAGCAGTTTTCGGCGGGATCGGTCCAGCTCGGAGACCATGCCGTTGAAGGATTCCACGAGGCCGGACAGCTCGTCCCGGGGCCGCGTGAGGATGCGGAAGCTGAAGTCCCCCTCCGCGACCCTTCGAGTTGCGTCTTCCAGGTGGGCAATGGGGCTGATGATCCTCTCAGTGAGAAGGAGGCTCACAAGGATCGTTATGAAGAAGATGGGCAGCGAGAAAAGGAAGAAAAAGCCCACGAGCACGATCTGGAAAAGCTCACGAAATCGGTCCAGCGCGGTGAACAGCGTCAGGCTCTCCGTAAGTCGGCGGGCGTTCGCGCGCAGCGTCCCCGGGAGGAGGGTGCTCGCCACGGCGGTCGCTCGGCGGTCGTCGAGCCTGAAGGCCCTTACGTCGCGCAGGATGCTCACGTCGCTGCGGTCCTCCCGGGGCTGGATCCCGCCGGTGCCCTCCACGCTGGAGGAGTCGTCGAGGCGCGCCCGCCGATCACCACGGAATGCGATTTCCCGGCCGTCGGGCCCGAAGACCTGCAGAGCGCCAATGCCCGCGTTGATCTCCTGGACGGACTGCCAGGCGGCGTCTGGATCCCGCGCGAACTGGCGGAACAGCGACGCCGCAAGCGATCCTTCGGCAAACGAGCGCAGGTTCTGGACTCGTTCGTCCTGGTAGTCGATGGCCATCCGGGACGCTCCCCGCAGCGCCTCGCCGATGGAGGAGCTGAACCAGGTGCCCATTGCCGAGTTGATGAAGGCGATGGCGAGGAGGGACTGGGGCACAGCGGACAGCACGGTGATGAGGATGAAGAACAGGGTGAGTCTCAGCTTGAGCCCCGCCCCTGCCTGGCCCATTGCACGCTGGCGCAGGAGCCGCACGATCTGGAAAACTATGACCCCGAGAAGGACCAGCGAGAGTGCAATCGACACGGCGAGTGCGATCGACGTTGGAGCTGTCTCGGTGCCCGCAATGGTCGTGATGAACGTCCGGGAGAACGCGATGATCACGCCGATCAGGATCACAAAGAGGAGAATCAGGATGATGAGGCCCCGCGAGGTGTTTTCAGGGGCTCCCAGGGGCCGTCTCATTGGGCTTCCTGCCGCTCCCACGCGGTCGTGTAGGATGCGGCAGCTCCGGCAAGGGTCACGATGGTGAGCGGAGGCATCAGCCGTACCGGCTCGAGGCGCGCCCGTGCGGTCACATAACGCAGCTCCCCGGGAAGAGGCGGAGCCTGCAGCAGCGGGTAATCGGTGAGAGTGAAAAATCCGCGAAGGAGCTCGGGCGCGCTCCGGAAAACCGTCCGCGTGCCGTCATCCGACTCGACGACAAACGTCCTGTCCAGGAAATCCCAGAAGGCGCTTCTCGCCACTGTTGTCTCCACCAGAACACGGTCACGAAGAAAGGGGAGGAAGCCGCTTCTTCTCTGGTAGACGCGGAGGGTGAACACGATCCGTGCCTCCATTCCGTCCCGAAGCGAGGTGACCAGATCGCTCTCCTTGTTCCACCGAAACGCGACGCTGGCGTGGATTCCATCCCCGCGAATGCTCACTCCCAGGCTCAGGGACTGGGCGGCGGCAGACGCCCCTCCCGCAGATAGCAGAAGGAGGGCGAGACAAAAGCGGACAGCCGCCTTACTCCTCCTCGAAGCGATTCTCGAAGAGTTTTTCAATGGCATCGAGGGCCAGCGCCTCGTCGGGCCCATCCGCGATGATCTTCAAAGGGGTGTTGTACGTGGCGCCCAGGGTGATCACGCCCATGATCGATTTTCCGTTGACCCGCTCGCTGTCCTTCTCGATGTAGATCCGCGACTCGAACTCGCTTGCCGTTTTGACAAGGAGAGCCGCGGGGCGGGCGTGCATGCCCGCTCGGTTGCGGATCGTGACGATGCGCTCGACCATGCGTCCTCATTTCTCATTCAGGAACTTGACGCGCGTGCTCTCCGTCTCCAGCCAGTTCATGACGTTCCTGTTGAACTCGCGGGCGGAATAGTAGCCCATTTTTTTCAGCCTCTCGTTGCGGGCCGCCGTCTCGATGATCACCGGGATGTTCCGTCCCGGCTTGATGGGGACGACCACGAGGGGAACGTGAACGCCGAGGATGTCGATGGTGTTCTCCTCGGAGCCAATCCTGTCGTAATTCTTCTTCGCGTCCCAGAACTCGAGCTGCACCACGAGCTGGATCTGCTTCCTGTCCCTGATGGCCCCTACTCCAAAGAGGTGGGTGATGTTGATGATCCCCAGGCCCCTGATCTCCATGTGGTGGCTCACGACCTGGGCCCCGCTTCCCATCAGGATGTTCCCGCTGACGCGGCGTATCTCCACCGAGTCGTCTGCCACGAGCCGATGTCCGCGCTCGATGAGGGACAGGGCTGACTCGCTTTTCCCCACTCCGCTTTCCCCCTCCAGCAGCACCCCGATGCCAAAGACCTCCACGAACACACCGTGCACGGTCTGCTTGGGAGCGAAGATGGTGGACAGCACTCGAAGGATCCGCATGGTGAACTCGGAGGATGAAAGGTCCGTCTGCAGGATGGGACAGCCTGCCTTCTCAGCGATGTCATAGAAATCGGCTGTTGGCTCGAGTGAGTGAGTGAACACGCAGCAGGGAATGGCGTACGTGAAGAGCTTCTCCATCTCCCCGCGCCGCTTTTCCTTGGCCAGCTTCTGGAGAAAGGCGTTCTCTCCCCTGCCAAAGATCTGGATGCGCTGCCAGGCGAAGTTCTCATAGAACCCGCCCAGCTCCAGTCCCGGCCTGTTTATCTCCGTGACCGCGATCTTCCGGATGAGGCCTGGCCGGCCCCCGATACATTTCAGGTTGAGCGCGTCGTTCTCCCGCAGGTCGAGCTGCAGGAGATCGAGCACGCGAAACTCCTCGATCTGAGATGCCATTCCTACCCGTGTTCCTTTGCCGGCTCCTGCTTCCTGTGATGCTCCTGAATCTTCGATTTCTCCTTCTCTACCTTGGCCTCCAGCTTGTCGAAGAGTTCATCGATGCCCGTGTTGAGATTGAAGCTCTCCGCGCCGACATGCGTGGCCGTTCCCCAGCGGAAATTGATGGTGGCGTCCACCTTGAAAAGATTCTTCTCCCGCGTGAGGTTCAGCAGAAAATCCACGATGAGATCCTTTGCGAAATCCAGGCGGGGCATTTTGGTGTCGATGTACTGTCGTATGCTCTCGGTGATTTCCAGATGAATCCCTTTTACCTCGACGTTCATGAGCGCCTCCTCTGGTAGGAAGAATCAATGGCCAGCTCGCCGCGATACTTGGCGACTGTCCTGCGGGCAATGGAAACCCCCTGCGCGGCCAGCATTTCGACGATTTTCTGGTCCGAAAGGGCACCCCCGCCCTCCTGCCCGATGATTTCGCGTATGATTTCCTTCACGCCCTCCTTTGAGAATCGAGATCCCGTGCTGCCGGTGCCGGCAACGGAATTGGAAAAGAAATGCTTCAAAGCGAAAATCCCCCACTCCGTCTGCACGTACTTTGCGGAGGTGATCCGGGACACCGTGGCCTCGTGGACGCCGATCTCCCCAGCGATGTCCTTCAGCGTCAGCGGCTTGAGGTATTTCGGCCCCTTGAGCAAGAACTCCCGCTGGAACTCCACCACCGCGCGGCACACCTTCAGCAGCGTCTCGTTGCGCTGGCCGATGGTCCTGATGAACCAGCGCGCGTCCTGCAGGGTCTGCGTGACGAACTGCCGGGTCTTCGGATCCTTTGGTTTTCCCTTTCCCCCCGACATCTCTTCGAACAGGGGATTGATGCCGAGCACCGGGATCACCTCATCGTTCAATATAATCACGAACTCTCCGTCGCGGAGAGTGACCTGCACGTCGGGGAGGACGTATCGAACCACGTCGCGGCTGTAGTTCCTTCCCGGAAGCGGGTCCAGGGTGCGGATGAACGCGACGATCTCCTTCAGCCGCGCCTCCGAGATGCGCATCCCCTTCTCGATCTCGCGCAGCTTCTGCTTCTCGAGCTCGGGGAACCATTTCTCGACAAGCTCTTCGGCCCGGGCATGGGGGGAGGGATGGCGGCGGATCTGCACGAGCAGGCTCTCACGGACATCCTTCACGCACACCCCCAGCGGCTCGAAGCCCTGGATGAGGTCGATGACCCTGGGAAGGATCTCCTTGTCCGAATCCTCTTTGATCAGGATCTCGGGCGGCTCGCGGTGGAAGCCGTTCTCGTCCAGGTTTCTGATGACAAGCTCCCCGACCGTTCGCCAGGCCGGGGGGATGGGCTGCAGCTCGAGCTGCCACAGCAGATGGTCCTGGAGGCTCTCGGGAAGAGAGAGGGCGCCTTCGATGAACTGTCGGCGCGCATCGCTTGCCGCCTCCGCGTCGGCGCGGGAGTAGCCGGTGTCGGAGGAATGGTCGAAGTAGTCCACCTCCCCTTCGCCCTTCTCCCGGGCCGGCAGGGCGTCCAGGGATACCGTCGAACGGTCCTCCATCACCTGAAGCGCCGGATTCTTCTCCAGCTCTTCTTCGATGGTGGTGCGCAGGTCCTGGAGGGGCAGGGCCATGAGCCTCACAGCCTGGTAGAGCTGCGGCGTCATCTTGAGCTTCTGGACCTGCTTCAGAACGGGCCGCTGGGACTGCACGAAACCTCCGCACAGATTGTGCGGCACCGCGCGGGCGTTTGTCAACGTTTATCGGATGCCAAGATCCCAAGGGCTCCCGCGATTTCTTCGAGATCGCTGCCGCCCTTGGGTCCCTCCGCAAAGCCTCCGGCTTTGCTAGATCTCGAACTCGTGGCCCAGGTAGATCCTGCGTGCCAGCTCGCTTGCCAGGATCTCCTCCCGGCTGCCGCTGACAAGGATCTCCCCGAGGTTGATGATGTGCGATCGATGCGTGATCTCCAGTGTATCTCGGACGTTGTGATCGGTCAGCAGGACCCCGATCCCGCTGGTGGACAGCCTCTGCACGATTCCCTTCAATTCCGCAACAGTGATGGGATCGATGCCCGCAAAGGGCTCATCCAGCAGGAGAAACTTGGGCTCGATGGCAAGGGATCGCGCGATCTCGGTGCGGCGCCTCTCGCCGCCCGACAGCGTGTAGGCCTTCTGCCGGCGCAGATGGGCGATTCCGAGCTCATCGAGCAGCCTGTCCAGGAGTCGCCTCTTCTCCGCCCGCGTCAGCGAGGCACGGGTCTCGATGATCGCCGCGACGTTGTCCTCGACGCTGAGCTTTCTGAACACGGAGGGTTCCTGCGGCAGATAGGAGATGCCCAGTCGCGCGCGCTTGAACATCGGCAATCCCGAAACGTCCCTCCCGTTGAGCCAGATCCGGCCCGCGGTCGGGCGGATGAACCCGACGACCATGTAAAAGACCGTGGTCTTGCCCGCGCCGTTGGGTCCCAGGAGCCCGACGACCTCGCCGCCTTCCATCGAGAACGTGACGCTTCGGACCGCCTCCTTGCGGCCAAAGTACTTGACCAGCCCTTCGAGGAAGAGCTTTCCGTTTTCAGCCACCGGGCGTCCCCGTGCCGCCGGCTCCGGGGGCGGACGGCGGAGATGGGGGCGGTGCCGCCCCCGGGGTTCCTCCTGGAGCGGTTCCCCCGGCGGGTCCCGCAGGAGCCGCGGTCCCCGTTCCTGGAGGGGTCGATCCAGACGCCGGCGGTGTCGTGGGCCCCGTCGCGGGAGCGGGTTGCTGTTCCGGGCTCTGCACGGGCTTCGTCGAGGGCTGCTCCGTTTTCTCCGACTGAATCGTGCCCTGGACCTCGCCTTCGAGGCTGATCTCCTCGGTGTCGAGGTTGATGGTTATCCGCTCGGCCTGGTAGACGTCGCTTCTGCGTGAAACCCACGGCAGGCCGGACAGCTCGACGAGCTTCTTGTCTCTCCAGTACTTCGCGAACTCCGCCCTGCAGACCAGGTCTTTTTTCAATATGCGAACCCCGATCTGGACCAGAGTGAGCTTGTCGGTATCGCGATCCTCGATGAACCCGCCTTTTACTACCAGCTCGTTCTTGATGTCTGCCATGACGGCGTTGCCAGTGACGCGCGCGATCTTCCTGTCCCTGTCGTAGAACAGGCGGTCGCTGGTCAGATCGAGCCCCCGTTTGGCATCCACGACATGAACGCTCCCGGTCGCCTGCGCGTAGACGAAGTCCTTGCCGAACAGCAGGATCTGGTCGGCCGTGATGCGCAGATCCTCCGTCGTGACCCTGGCGTGACCGCTGAGAAGGGCTTGCTGGTTTCCCTCGGCAAGCACCGTGTTCATGCTGTCGCTCGAATAGGTGAAGGTCTGGGTTGCCGCCGCAAGCAGGGGACAGGCAATGACGAGGGCAACCCAGACGGCCGCGGCCTTACTTCTTCTCTTTCCAGACATAATTGCCTTCGACCCGGCCCGAGAACGTGATTTCACGGATGCGAAAATCACCGACGAAACCCGTTCCCTGGATGAAAGAACCGTCATCCTTCTTCACCACCACGGTTTCCGCCGGTGGCGCGCTGAGCTTCTTTTCCTTGTTTGCCCAGGCCAGGGACCTTGCGGAAACGACCGCCTTCTCAGAGGCGGAGTGGACGCTGACGGATCCGGAGATCTCCGCGTTCTCGGTGTCCGTATGGTAGACGATGGTTCCCGCCCGGCCCTCGGTGGCCATCGCGCCTTTGTCATCCAGCTCCTCGAACCTGGCGTTGGAAAGGACCGTTTTCTTCTGCGAGTTGAAGGTCTCGGCCCGGGACGCCTCCAGGACCAGCGAGAGGTGCCCATTCTTGTAGATCTTGTGCACGATGCCGGTGGCCACGGTGTCCGGAACCCCCTCGGCGGTCTTTTCCTCGGCCTGTGTCACCCGGTAATCCATGCTGCAACCGGCGAAGGCCAGAAAGGCACCCGCCAGGGCGGCGAGCGACACGACGCCCCAGGTGCGGGCGATGCTCAGGCGTGGACCGCCGCGAGCTTGTCCTGGGCGACCATGCATGCGCAGATGAAGTGCGAGAACAGCGGTGACGGGGCAAGCGGCTTGGATTTGAACTCGGGGTGGAACTGCACCCCGACGCCCCACGGGTGATCGGGCCATTCCACCGATTCCACAAGAGCAGAATCCGACGTGAGCCCGCTCACCTGCAGCCCCACCTCTTCCAGTGCAGTGCGGTATTGGTTGGAGACTTCGTAGCGGTGGCGGTGTCGCTCTGAGATGGTCTCTGCTCCATACGCCGCGGCAATTTTCGAGCCGACTTTCAGATGAGTGTCGCTCTTTCCCAGGCGCATCGTGCCGCCATATGACTTGATATCCACCTGCTCCTCGAGCAGGCTCACCACGGGCATCCTGGTCTCCGGGGAAAACTCCGTCGAGTTGGCCTCTTTGAGCCCCAGCACGTTGCGCGCGTACTCGATGACCATGATCTGCATCCCCAGGCAGATGCCGAGATAAGGGACCTTGTTTTCCCGGGCGTACTGCGCGGCGCGAACCATTCCCTCGATCCCGCGAAGGCCGAAACCTCCGGGAACGAGCACCCCGTCGCACTCGGCGAACGCCAGGGAAAGGTCTCGTCCATCCTCCAGGTCCTCGCTTTCGAACTTGACCAACTGCACGCGGGCCCCGTTCGCGATCCCCCCGTGGAAGAGGGATTCGAAGATCGAGATGTACGCGTCGTGCAGACCGGTGTATTTGCCAACGATTGCCACGCGCACCGTCTTCTTTGCTTCCGTGAAATGCTGCACGACCTTCCGCCAGCCGTCGCGGGTCGGTCCTTTCTCGCCGAGGCCCAGCTTCTTGACGATGATCTGGTCGACCTTCTGGTCGACGAAGGTCAGGGGGATCTCGTAGATGGTCGTGCGAACATCGTAGGCGGAAATGACCGCCTCTTTTTCCACGTTCGTAAACAGGGAGATCTTTCTGCGCAGGTCTTCGTCCAGCGGACCGGAGGCGCGGCACAGGAGGATATCCGGCTGGATTCCTATCTCACGCAGCTCCTTGACGGAGTGCTGCGTGGGCTTGCTCTTCGGCTCCCCCCAATAGACATGCGGCACAAGGGTGAGATGGATGAAGAGCACGTTCTCTTTGCCCAGGTCGTGGATGAACTGCCGGGCCGCTTCCAGGAACGGGACACTTTCGATATCACCGACCGTCCCCCCGATCTCCACGATGGTGAGGTCGACCCCCGGTTGCTCTCCGACGCGAAAGACCCTGGCCTTGATCTCATCCGTGATGTGCGGGATGACCTGCACGGTCCTTCCGAGAAACCGACCCTCGCGCTCCTTGGTGATCACCGCCTGGTATACCTGGCCGGTCGTGATGGAGTTGTCGCGACTCAAAGGCGATGAGGTGAACCTGCTGTAGTTGCCCAGGTCAAGGTCTGTTTCCGCGCCGTCGTCGGTGACGTAGACCTCCCCATGCTGATACGGATTCATCGTGCCCGCATCGACGTTGATGTACGGGTCGATCTTGATCATTCGAAGATTGAATCCCCTGTTCTCCAGGAGGCTCCCCAATGAGGCTGCGGCGACGCCTTTTCCGAGCCCAGAGCATACGCCGCCGGTGACGAAAATGTATTTGCTCATGGGGATTGGATTGTAGCACAAACGGCAGGGAGGACCAAGTGGGAGGGACTGCGTCCCGGAGGGCAACTAATCCTGGACCACGGTCACTTTCTTGCGCAGGTCCCATCGCACCCAGGGACGAAGCGCTTCGATCTGGGACCTGTTCACATAGTAGACTTTGTTGTCGTACTTCACGAGGGCGCCATCATAGTTGGCGAAGGCAACGCGATAGGAGATGCACCCCATGAAGACCGCCCGATCCCAGTGAGGGCAGTCCTTGAGGTGAGGGACTTTCCTCAGGGCTGTTGCTTTGATCGTCTCTCCGGTCGACGACTTTCGAAGAATTTCCTGCCACTTCATGGAAGCACGCGCATTCTATCCGATCGGACAGGGTGCCGTAAAGCATATTATTCGAGTGTCGAACCGGCAGGGCGAGACGCCCTGCCGGAGATTCGCCTGATGATGCCTTCTATTTCATGGTTGCCGGCGCCCACTTTGCAAACGCGTCAAAATGCCCCCAGTACGCGGCATACCCTGTGAACGCCCAGATCACGGCGCAGACAAGAAGCAGCACGGACAGAATGATTCGAAGCACTCGCGCCTCTTTGAAGAACAGCGCCGGCAGGGTGAGGATCGCGGAGATCCCCGTGAGAGCGAACCCCGCGAAAGCAAGGACCGGCTCGTTCGTCAGCCCGAGGGTAAGGATGCGCAGGCCAATGATCACTGCCGCTATTCCCGCAAAGAACGCATAGATCCCGACCGTGATCAGGTCCCAGCCGAAGACGATGGCAAGGCCTGCCATGAAGAACAGCCCGCCGTATGCCACCGTCATCTCGCCGTAGGCAAAGTTGTACGGTCCCGGCAGCGGCCAGGTGAAGATCATTCGGAAACCCGTCATGAGGGCGATGAAGCCCGTGAGCAGGAAACCCGGCACGACCTTCTTTGGGTCCCTGTCGATAAGCCTGCCCATGAAGAGCGCAAAGAGCACCAGGGCAACGACGAGGTTCATGAGCATCAGCGTCAGGAAGTCGATGAACATTGGACACCTCCCTGAGAAATGATTTGAGTGCTTCTCCTCAATCTTACACAGGAAGGGAGCCGGGGGAAAGGCGATCTATTCCTCCTGCGTGGGCAGCTCCGCTTGCGCAGCCGATGGTGGTGGCGCCGCGCAGGTCTCCCGCAGGCGGGTGATGGAGGTTGCCTTTCCTTCATCGTCGATCTCGATGATCACGCCCTGCAACTCGAGCTTGTTCCAGGCTTCTTTTGAGTACTCATGCACCAGGCTCGTCAGCTTACGGATCTCAATGACAGGGTCAAGCCCGGCAACGGATTCCAGGCTTCCCGTGCGCCCCACATCCGTGATGACCGCGGTGCCTCCCGCCAGGATGCGCTCGTCCGCGGTGATCGCTTTCGTGTGCGTTCCCACAACCGCTGAGACTTTCCCATCAGCAACTGCGAACATCGTTGCTTTCTCCGCAGTCGTCACGGCGTGGTAGTCCAGGATGATTGTTCTGGTTTCTGGGGTGATGCTTTCCAGGAGTCGCGGAAGAAGGCTGTACGGGTTCTTCAGGTGGACCCTTTTGAATCCCGCGACCCCGAGGAGGCTCAGCACGGCCAGCTTTCTCCCGTTGCACGGATAGATCATGAATCCTCTGCCCGGATTCTTGGGGGGGTAGTTCGCGGGGCGCAGGAGATAGGATGCCCGGCCGAAGTGCTCGACGATGTCCTTTTTGTAATAGCTGCACTCCCCGGTGGTGATCACATCGACCCCGAGCTTGTGCAGGTAGACGGCGTGGTTCTTACCGATCCCGAACCCTCCCGTTGCCCCTTCCCCATCT
>DATKLB010000214.1:0-3767 GCA_035542615.1 Spirochaetia bacterium
CGATCGGGTTCCTCCCGGGACTCATCGCGACGCTCACCGGGACGGCGATCTCGGGTCTCGGCATCTACAGGCGGCGGACATCTGAGTTATTCAAGGAGCTGGGAACATGACAAGAGCCATGCGAGGAAGCTGGAACATGAAGCGCGGGTCTGTCGCCGCAATGTTCTTCCTCGCGGCGCAGGCATTCGCCCAGGCGCCCGACGGAAACGACATTCTGAAGCACGCCGACCAGAACATGTTTGCCGAGACGCGAATCGCGGAGTCACGGATGGTCATCCATGGCCGACGCGAAACGCGCACCGTGGAGTCGAAGTCGTGGCAGCGGGGAACGGACGAATCCTACACGGAATTCCTCGCTCCTGCGCGCGAGAAGGGGACGAAGATGCTGAAGCAGAAGGATATGCTCTGGGAGTACTCCCCCTCCACGGACCGGACAATCATGATCAGCGGGCACCTGCTGCGCCAGTCGGTCATGGGCTCCGACCTCTCGTACGAGGATATGATGGACGACCCCCACCTCCCCAACATGTACAGCGCCACGGTCGCCGGGGAGGATACCGTGCACGGCCGAAGGGTCTGGATCCTCAACCTGGCGGCAAAGAAGACGGACATCGCCTACGACCACCGCACGGCGTGGGTGGATAAGGAGCGGTATGTCATCCTGAAAGAAGACCTCTTCGCGAAAGGCGGGAAGCTGCTGAAAACGGTGGACGTGCGGGAGGTCATGCGCGTGAAGACCCACTGGCTCGCGAAGTCGGTCCTCTACAAGGACGTGCTCAAGGAGGGAGAGGGGACCGAGTTCTTCACCGACAGCGTGACGCTCGACGCGCCCATACCGGACTACCTCCTATCCAAAGCATCCCTGAGGAGATAACGCCCATGCCGTCGCGAGTATCAAAACCCCCGTCATTGCGAGCGTTTTCTGCGAAGCAATCCCCGTCATTGCGAGCGAAACGCGCTCTTCGCGTGGCGCCGCAGGCGACACGAAGCAATCTCACGGCAAATTCTGTTACCCACGACCTGCAGCGCCTCGGCACTCCGGCGCGCGCCCGGGCCTCGGCCAGGTATTTCAAGACCGGCAAGGGGGAATATGGAGAAGGGGATGTGTTCTTCGGGCTGACGACCGCCGGAATGCGCGAGGTCGCCCGCAAATACCGGGATTTGCCCTTGCATGAGATTGAAATTCTTCTCAAGAATGATGTGCATGAATGCCGCTCCGCCGCGCTCGTGATATTGAAATGGGCCTACGCCCATGCCAACCGGGCCGGGCGGGAGCGGATATTCCGGTTCTACCTGGCCCACACGCGCCGGATCAACAACTGGGATCTGGTCGATATTTCGGCCGGGGATATCGTCGGCGAGCATCTGATCGAGGGGGGAAGGGAGAGGCTTGCGCGCCTCGCCCGCTCGCGCCTGCTCTGGGACAGGAGGATCGCGATCATCGCCACGCTGGCGTTCATCCGGCGCGGCGAGTTTGCGGACACGCTTCGGATAGCGAAGATCCTGCTCCGGGACGAGCAGGATCTCATCCACAAGGCGGTCGGCTGGATGCTGCGCGAGGTGGGAAAAAGGTCGCTCCCGGCGGAGGAGAAGTTCCTGGCACAGTATGCGGGCTCAATGCCCCGCACGATGCTCCGTTACGCGATCGAGAAATTTCCCCCGCGCAAGCGGGCGCAGTACATGGCCATGGGTTAGCCGGCGCAGAAGGAAGGGAGGAAGATGAGCAAGGGGCGTCTCGAGGCCTTCAGCGACGGCGTTCTCGCCATCATCATCACGATCATGGTCCTGGAGCTCAGGACTCCCGCAACGGCGGATCCTTCCGGGCTCCTCCCCCTGGTGCCCGTGCTCCTCAGCTATGCGCTCAGCTTCCTCTTCCTCGGGATCTACTGGAACAACCACCACCATCTCTTCCAGGCGGTCAAACGGGTGAGCGGGGGGGTACTCTGGGCGAACCTCCATCTCCTCTTCTGGCTCTCGCTCACGCCGTTTGTCACCGCGTGGATGGGGTCGAGCCGGTTCGCGGCATGGCCCGTGGCTCTCTACGGCGGGGTGCTCCTCTTCTCGGCAATCGCGTATTTCATACTCGTCAGGACGCTCCTCTCCATCCACGAGAGCGACTCCGTCCTGGCCAGCGCCCTCGGGGCGGACATCAAGGGGAGGATATCCGTCGGCATATACGTCGTGTCCATTCCGCTCGCGCTCGTGTATGCGTGGGCCGCGGGAGCGCTCTACGCGCTTGTGGCCGTGATGTGGCTCATCCCCGACCGCCGGATCGAGAGAATACTCAAGTAATTGGTGAGATTGCGTCGCAAAAAGCGCTCGCAATGACAGGGCAGTCATTGCGAGCGTCGTCGTGGGCGTCATTGCGAGCGTTTTAAGCGAAGCAATTATCCACTTCATACAGGAGACCACAAATGCCCGAAGATCCGGAAGTCCCCACAGAACACCTGCATGAATCAATCCATGAAGAGGCGGAAAAGGGAGCTTCCTGGGTCATGGCGGTGGCCCTTTCCACTGCCGTGGTGGCGGTCCTGGCGGCCATTACGGCCCTGCTTGCCGGGAGCCATGCCAACGAGGCGATGATGGACCAGATCCAGGCATCCGATCAGTGGGCGTTCTACCAGGCGAAAGGAATCAAGGCCGCCGTGCTCGAGAGCAAGACCGAGCTTCTCCGCACGCTGGGGAAGGAACCGGAGGCGGGTGACGGGGAGAAGCTCGAGAAATACAAATCCGATCAGAAGGAGATCCAGGCCGTGGCCGAGGAGAAGACGCGCTCGTCGGAGGCGCATCTCGTGCGCCACGAGACGCTCGCCAGGGGCGTCACCGTGTTCCAGGTGGCGATCGCGATTGCGGCCATCTCCGTCCTCACGCGCCGCCGCTGGATGTGGTTCGCGAGCATGCTCCTCGGCCTCTGCGGCTGCGCGTTCCTGGTCCTCGGCTTAATCTGAATTTACTGTCGATCCGGGTACGGAGGCTGTCATGCAATGGCAGCGCGTGTCATTCCGAGGGCGCGCTCTGCGCGCCCGAAGCAATCTCCGGCTTGACATCTCTCCGCCCCGGGTGTACCTTATGGTAACGGCGGATCGTCGCTATGCCTGAGGCACGTACACTACATGACCTCCTGGCGGAACACGCCAGGGAGGGGGAAGTCTACCGGAAGGGCCCGGACGGCTGGGTGCGCTGCTTCGCGTGCGGCCACAGGTGCAAGATCCCGCCGGGCCGCGACGGCATCTGCAAGGTGCGGTACAACCGCGACGGCGTCCTCTACGTGCCGCACGGGTACGCCGCGGGGATCCAGCTCGATCCCATCGAAAAAAAGCCCTTCTTTCACGCCCTCCCCGGTTCGAACGCGCTCAGCTTCGGGATGCTGGGCTGCGACTACCACTGCGCCTACTGCCAGAACTGGATCACGTCACAGGCAATCAGGGATCCCGAAGCCGGGACCTCCCCGACGCTTGTCAGTGCGGAGAAGCTCGTCGCGCTCGCGGTGGAGCACCGTGCGCCCGTCATCACGAGCACGTACAATGAGCCGCTGATCACGAGCGAATGGGCCGTCGATATCTTCAGGATCGCGCGGAAGCACGGCATCAAGTGCTCATACGTATCAAACGGCAACGGCACTCCCGAGGTGCTCGAGTACATCCGGCCCTACATCGACCTGTACAAAATCGATCTGAAGAGTTTCCGGGAAAAGAACTACAGGCAGCTTGGCGGGAAGATCGAAAATGTGCTGGAATCAATCCGGCGTATCCACGAGATGGGGATAT
>DATKLB010000215.1:0-26700 GCA_035542615.1 Spirochaetia bacterium
GGCGATGCGGAAAGGGTGACGCGTGGTGGCCGCGATGAACTCCTCCTCGCGGGTGTACTTGTACAGGACCGGCCGGCCGGTCCTGAGCGTGGCGAACGCGCACACCTCCTCCATCAGGACGTCCTGCTTACTTCCATACCCGCCGCCCACCCGCTCCTTGATCACCCGAATCCTGTTCTCCGACAGACCGAGCACGCGCGCAAGGATGCGACGCAGGTGCCAGGGCACCTGCGTCGAGGCGTGCACGATGAGGCGATCGCCGTCCATCTTCGTGTACACGATGTGCGGTTCGAGCGGCGTGCACTGAACCCGGCTCGTCGAGTAGGTTCTCTCGATGACAGCGTCAGCCGCACGGAACCCTTCCTCGATGTTGCCAGTCCCGCCTGATGCGCTTGCCGCCAGGTTCTTCGCGGCGTCGGCGCCGATGCCGAATTGGTACACGATCTCGGAAAGATGGTCTCCGTGCACCGGAGGCAGACGACCCGACATGGCATCATCAAGGGAGAGCACGGCCGGGATGACCTCATATTCGACAGCGATCAGTCCGAGCGCCCGACGCGCGGCGTCAGAGTTTTCCGCAACGACCGCGGCGACCCTGTCTCCCACGTGCCTCACCACGCGGCTGAACATCCGGTAGTCGTACGGCGAGGGTTCGGGAAAACCCTGGCCAGCCTGGGTATACACGATGTTCGGACAGTTGCGGTGATCGATCACCATCACGACGCCGGGCACGGCCTGCGCCCGCGAGCTGTCGATGCTCCTGATGACCGCGTGAGCGTGGGGGCTTCGCAGCATGGCGAGAACGCAGCTCCCCGTCTCCATCCGGTCTTCGACGAAAGCCTTCATGCCGGCCGCGAGCTTCACCCCGTCGATCTTCCTGCGGGGCTTGCCGATGACGCGGAGGCCATCGCTGAATGACGGAGCGACCGGCCCTGGCCACGGGCGATCTGAACGCCGAGCTCGGGCGATCGCGACGGCTTGAAAGAACTGCTTGTATCCCGTCGCCCTGCTGAAGAGGCCGGAGAGGGCATCCCGAATGTCCTCCTCGGTCGGGGCGGCTTTGCGGCGGAGAAGCTCCTCCAGGAGAAGGGCAGCCGCCGGAGTGTTGTAGCCGGATTGCACCACGCCGGCCTCGATCATCGCGTCCTGCAGCGCCGAGAGTCGGGGGCCCTGTCTCAGGCTTTCGATTGTTTCGATGGAGTGACCCGCCGCCTGACCGGCAACCATCAATCCGGCGAGCACCGCCCTGCCGTCGAGAAGGATCGTGTCGCTGCCGGCAAAACCCTCTCCATCGTCGCTTGCGCGCACGGAGGGGACGCCCATTCTCTGAAGAAGAACCTGCAGGTTCTCTCCCGGTTCGGCCGACACCGAGCGGCAGGCGCCGTTGAGCGTGAAGTCGATGTTCACGGCCGGACCTTTGCGCGCGCCATCTCGTGGAGCATGTCTGCAATCAGCGTGCGAGTCATATACAGCTTGTAGCGCGATGAAGCATGGATATCCGGCTGCGGAGAAAACTCGTCCCCGAGCGCCCGCTCCACATCCTCTCGCGGCGGAAGGCGTGCGCCCTCCAACTGGTCCTCGAGCTTCGCAAGACGAGTCACGGTTCCCAGGCAATCGGAGGCAACCAGCCGGAGGCCGCTGACGCGAGGGTGAAGCGTCCGGGCGCTTGCGGCGACGACAAGGCTCCGGGGGCCGTGCGATGTGCGCGAGAGCGCGCGAACGCCGCCAGGACGGGCCGGCTCCGGGATTGAAACGGACAGCACGAGGTCTCCACCGTCATCGGAGAGGTACGCCCGGAACGGCACCGGCTTTTTCTTTTCCGCCACGGACACCTGTACTTCCATGGCGAGGAGAAGAGGAACCAGGGCGGAATCGAAAGGATGAAGAGCGATTTCTCCGCCAACCGTGATCATGTTCCGCAAGGTCCGAGAAGCAGTCAGCACCATCGCCTGGCGCACCGCGGCGGGCACATCACCATGATCCAGGCACTGCTGGAAAGTGACCCTGGCCCCGAGGATGCAGAGATTCTGCGGTGACTCGATGGAGTCCAGCCCTAGCTTCTCCAGGGAGATGAGGATGAGTGGTTCGGCGCCCCGCAATGCGTTCAACCATGTGCCGCCCCCGAGGTAGGCGGAACCGGGCAGCGTCCTGGCTTTCAGGGCTTCCTGAACGGTCGCGGGACGCAGGATCTCGGTGACCATGCGGTCATTGTAGATCAGGGGCAGAGGGGAGCACAAGTGACGCGGTCGGGTGTCGGGTGTATAGTTGCAGTCATGGAATGGCGAGCAAGCCACATACTGGTCAAGGACAAGAGGCTGGCAGACGAACTTCTGAAGCGCGTGAAGCGGGGTGCAAGCTTCGAGGCGCTCGCCCGCGAGCACTCGATCTGCCCCTCGAAGTCGCGCGGCGGCGACCTGGGGTGGTTCGGGCCGGGGAAGATGGTGGCGGCCTTTGAAAATGCCTGCCGCCGGCTGTCTTCGGGTTCCACGAGCGACGTCGTCTCATCGTCTTTCGGCTACCACATCATCCGGCTGACGGGACGAAAAGACTAGGAGCACCGGCTTTCCCCCACCCCCCGGAGTCGATATTTTCTAGCCGACTGCAAGGGGGGTGCGATGAAGGCACGGCGTTCGCTTCTCATCTTCTCTTCTTTGATTTTTGCCACAGGCTATCCGGCGCTCGCCCAGGACAAGATCGGGGAGGCGGCCTACATCGACGGAGGAGTGTCGTTGGAAAGAAACGGCCGGCAGCTCGACCAGTCCGATGTCCAAACGGGCCTCGAGATCCAGAACTTCGACATGGTCAGGACAGAAGCCGACGGAACCGCCGAGGTCAGCGTCGACAACCCGAAGGCCCCTGCAATGACGATCACGGTGTCCCCCCGGACCCGGTTTTCCTTCGAGCTGAGCAAGCTCGAATCCCGACAGCAAGCCTCGGTAGGGCTCGTTGGCGGAACGATGTCGCGGGAACAATCCTGACTTCGATTCCATCGAACCCGAACCCGCTGCTTCCGACTTTCCCTGCCACGTTTCCGTAGACGCCCGGGCCGTTTGGTCCGGTCTGATAGTAGCTGATAAGGCCGAACGTTGAGAGGTCGACGACCCTCCCGACCGCTCCATAGAGAGAATGCCGTTCAGAACGGTCGCATAGCCGTACGTGTAATGGATATAGAGGTTCGAGACCCCGGTGCCGGGCGAGGGACCGAATTGCAGCTGAGACTCCATCCCGAAGGGACCGTCCCTGAAGGAGCCGTTCAGTTGGAAGTACGTGTAGCCGTTGTTGTTGTCGGAATACGCGGTGTTTGAATTGAAATCGTCGATGAGGTTTGCCGAGAGAATGCCGCTGAGCTGGATGCCGCCCCCCGGGATCTGGGCAAAGCCGAGCATCGGAGCGCCGGCCAGGAAAAGAACGAGCGCAGCCCTTTTCATCGTGTCCCCCTTTTGCGAGAATCTAATGATCTTCCATTGCCGGGGTCCACTCGCTATATTTTGGCAGAAGGGGTCATCATGAAAGTGTCGAATGCGAACGCAGCCGCATTCCTGAAAGAGCTGGAGGCCGAAGCGCCGGCGAGCAGGAAGTGTCTGGAAAGGATTCCCGAGAGCCTCTTTGCCTGGAAGCCGCACGAGAAGTCGATGCCCATGGGCTACCTCTCCGTGCTCGTCGCCGAGATTCCGAAATGGATCCAGGTGGCAATCGAAGATTCCGAGATCGACTTCGCCACGCTCACACATGCGCAGCCGAAGACGACCGCCGAGCTCGTCGCGCATTTCGATGAGAACCTTGCAGGGGCGGCGAAAGCCCTGCGCGGCGTCTCGGACAAGGAGCTCGCCGGTCTGTTTTCCCTCAAGTACAACGGACAGGTTGTCGCCAGCGCGCCGAAGACCGACACCATCGGATCGAACATCAACCACCTCGTGCATCACCGCGGCCAGTTGACTGTCTACATGAGGCTCAACAACATTCCCGTTCCGTCGATCTACGGACCGTCCGCTGACGAAAGGCCGTTCTAGCCCAGCTCATCGAGCCGGAGCAGCTTGCGCGGCTTCATCTCCCAGTCCGAAGCCGCGGCCTCGTGTTGTACAAGAGAGAAATGGTTTTTTGAATGGTCTGCGTCAGGGATTGCACGCAAGGGCGAATCTGAGAAATACTGGTACAAACAGCGGAGGTAGACCATGACGACACAGAGCGTGGTTTCAGCACGCAAATACTCGGTTCTCGTCGTGGACGACGATTCGACAGTCAGAAAAGTTCTCGCCAGTCAGCTCAGGGCAGGTGGTTACGCAACACAATTGGCGGAAAATGGGCAGGCGGCGCTGGAGGCTCTTTCCCAGCAACTGCCGGATCTCATTCTGCTTGACCTCGTGATGCCGGGGATGAACGGTTTTCAGGTCTTGAAAAAGCTGAAATCAGATCAGAGGACGCGACCGGTTCCCACGATCATCGTCACCGGCCTCCCCGATCGTGAAGACAGGCTGTCTGCCCTTCAGAACGGAGCAGCGGACTATCTTGTCAAACCGATTGATGGCGCCGAGCTTGTGGTTCGGGTTGAGAATCAGCTTCAACTCAAGGAGTATCGCGACATATTGCGTCAATATGCGACCAAAATGCGACAAAAGGTTGCCAGGCGCACGGCGGAGCTGAGTAACAGCTATCATGAGACCATCAAGCTCCTGGCGAGCACCGCTGAGTACCGCGATGACGACACCGGTGCTCACATTCAGCGCGTCAGTTATTTCACGGAGGAAATCGCCCGCAGTCTGGGTAAGCCGGCAAACTTCATCGACTGCATTTTCTATGCAAGTCCGATGCACGATATCGGAAAGATCGCTGTTCCCGACAGTATCCTCAAGAAGAAGACCCCTCTCGATGCCGAGGAATGGGAGGTCATGAGAAAACATACAACCTTTGGAAAGAGGATTCTAGAAAAGGGAAAGGCGGATTACATCCGAATGGGCGCAGAGATCGCTGAGTCTCACCACGAACGCTGGGACGGCAGCGGGTATCCCCACGGGCTCGCCGGCGAAAGCATCCCGCTGACGGGACGGATCATGAGCATCTGTGACAGCTATGACGCCCTGCGAAGCCGCCGGCCCTACAAGCCAGCTCTGACTCACGAGGAGACCGTGCGGATAATCACGGAAGGCGACGGACGGACCAAACCGGGGCATTTTTGTCCAGAAGTCCTTTCCGCCTTCTCGAAGAGCGAAACACGATTCCGAGAGATCTACGCAACGCACGTGGACGCGCAGAGTTGATCACGCGTCATCCCGCGTTTCCCCGATAAAAGATCTCTCCGAAATCGTTCAAGGCGTCGAAGAATCACGGATACAGGCTCATCAACGGGCAGGCGGGACGTCCACAGCGGCGGCGAGCAGCGACGCGGCGATCCTGTTCGCGTCCCGCGTCAGCTCCGCCTCGTCCACGCCCGTGAGCTTTCCGTGGTCGACGACCACTTTCCCGTTGCAGATCGTGTAGTCCGTCCCGTGATTGTAGCCGGCAAAAATGAGCGCGGCAAAGGGATCAGACAGGCTGCCGGCATACTCCAGCCTGTCGACGTCGAAGATCGCGATGTCAGCGGCGAACCCCGGTTCGATCCTGCCGATCCGTTCGAAGCCCAGAACCGAGGCGCCTGCCTCGGTCGCCATCCTGAGCACCTCCCGCGCCGTCAGCGCGCCGCTGCCGCGCGCGACGCGCTGGAGGAGAAGGGCGTGGCGCAGCTCGCCTAGAAAATCCGAAGAGTCGTTCGACGCCGAGCCGTCGACGGCGAGGGAGACCGGGATTCCCCTGTCGAGCATCTCGCGGACCCGGCAGATGCCGGACGCCAGCCGCATGTTGGAGCTGGGACAGTGCGCCACTTGCGCGCCCGACCTGCGAAGCACACCGAGCTCCTCGTCGTTGAAAAAGATGCCGTGGGCGTAGAATACCTCGGGACCGATGAACTCACAGCGTTCCATGAGGGCCACGGGTCGCACGCCGTACTTCTCCAGGCAGAACTGGTTCTCATCCGCTGTCTCCGCCAGATGGGTGTGCAGTCGCACGCCGTGGCGCCGGGCAAGCCGGGCAGACTCCCGCATCAGGTCCTCGGTGACGGTGAAAGGGCTGCAGGGCGCAAGAACGATCTTCCTCATGCTCATCGGGTCGGGATCATGGAAGCGCTTGATGACCCTCTCGCTGTCGGCAAGTATGGTGTCCGGGTCCTGCACAACGGTGTCAGGCGGGAGCCCGCCGTCTTTCCTGCTCAGCGACATGGAGCCGCGCGAGGGAGAGAACCGCATCCCGACTTTCTGCGCCGCCTCGAACTGCCGGGAGACGAAATCACCAGCGCCGCGGGGATACAGGTACAGATGATCGGTGGAGCAGGTGCAGCCCGTTTTCAGGAGCTCTCCCATGGCGAGCAGAGAGGAGACGGAGATGGCCTCCTCGTCGATGTTTTTCCAGATCTCATACAGGTAGACCAGCCAGTCGAATAGCTTCGCGTTCTGCACCGCCGGGAGATTGCGCGTCAGGGTCTGGAAGAAATGATGGTGAGTGTTCACGAATCCCGGCACCACGACGTGGCGCGAGCAATCGATCACCCTGGCCCCCGGACCCGCGGGGATCCCCCTGGCCACGCTCGCGATGAGGTTGCCCTCGATCAGGATGTCCTGTCCCCGAAGACCATCCCGATCCGCGGAGGGCTGAATGAAGAAGCAGTTGCGAAGAAGAGTCTGCATGTCTCACCCCCCGTACATGGCCCGGGTGCTGCCTGCCATCACGGCGACCGCCGCGCTTCGCGGCATGAGGCGCATGGCGGCATGCGCTATGCGGACCCTGGCTCCGGGTATCAGGACCGTGCGATGACCAAGGGCGTTGAGTGCTTCCCGGGCCGCCGGCTCGGGTTCGATGTCCACCGGTGTGGGCTTTGCGTCTGTCGGCCTGGTAGCGAGGTAGTTGGGCGTGCGCACCACGGCCGGGCAGCAGGCAAGCACGTCCACTCCCATCGACTTCATTTCACCAGCGAGGCCTTCGGCAAGAGACAGAAGAAACGCTTTGGTCGCGCTATAGACCGTGACGTACGGGGAGCCCTGGAAAGCAGCCATGCTCGACATCACGATGATCCCTCCGCGCCCGCGCTCCCGCATCCGGGGGGCCGTCGCATCGACCAGGGCCAGCGCGGCAAAGCAGTTCGTGTCGATCACGTGACGGTACTTCGCGAGGTTCGTCTTGAAATACGGCCCCTCGTAGGACGAGGCAGCGTTCAAGACGAGCAGTCCGATTTCCAGGTCCCGCGCGAGGCGTGACACCTGCCCCAGCCCTTCCGGCGCGCCCAGGTCGGCAGCGAGCGTTCGCACCTCAGCGCCTGTCGAAGCGCGAAGGAGAGCTGCCGTTTTTTCCAGCGGCTCAGCGCGGCGGGCGACGAGGAACAGCTTGAGCCCGCGCCCGGCGATCTCCTTTGCGAACGCGGCCCCGA
This sequence comes from Spirochaetia bacterium, assembly GCA_035542615.1. Lineage (GTDB taxonomy): Bacteria > Spirochaetota > Spirochaetia > SZUA-6 > Fen-1364 > Fen-1364. The sequence continues at coordinate 7,451 of DATKLB010000215.1, forward strand.
GCCCTTCTGAGCCCCCCGCGACAAGCGCCCACGGCCCGTAGCGCTCGCGAAACGCCCCTGACCTTTCCATGCATCCCCCTTCCCGGGGTCAATAATAGCGACGCACAGAAGACGGTGCAACGAAAGTCGAGAAGCTGGTCGGCGACCCGTTTCGGCACTACCATTGAGCAAGGAGAACATGCCATGAGCACTCGCCGGGAGTTTCTTCCGCAACATCCGTATCGCCGGGAAAGAACCCCGGACGAAATCACCCAGGCGCGCGGCGCGCAGTTCGACTATCCGGCGCAGAAGGTTGGAGCAGCAGGGAGCGTGACCGTCTACTATTCCCCGTCGCTCGGCGACCAGGGCCTCGCGCTCGCAACGCAACTGGTGAACCGCGTCGCAACGCCCTTCAACGACATGCAGAGCCTCTTCGGGACCCCGGGGGCTGCCGTCAATGTCATCGTGGCGCCATTGAGCGGCCGCAATGACGGCTCGGGCGGCGCGTATCACATGGGATGCGACTTCCAGTCCGGTGGAGACCTGTACCTTGACGCCACGTTCGCAAGCACCGTCGCCAGACCCCTGGACCTGGAGGTGGGGTTATACGTTGCCGAGCTGTCCGAGTCCTTCATGGGGCCGCAGAACAAGGGGTGGGGCTGCGGTTATTCGAACGGAGAGGCGCTCTCGCGTTTCTGCGCGGAGCTGGAAACTCCGCCCGGCACTCTGGATACGTTCGCCACCGGTCCCGCGTGGGACCAGGCGGGGCGCCCGGACTGGATCAGCAAGACGGAGCAAACGGACCAGGACGGGGTCAGCACCGGGTGCGGAGTCGTCTACATCTACTGGATGCGTTCTCTCGGTTTCACCGCGGCGAACATCACCCAGGCCGGCGGGACCACGCTGGCGAGCAACTACCAGGCCCTGACGAAAAAGACCACGGCATATGCAGATCTGCTTGCGGCGCTCAAGGGAGTGACAATCACCGCGGATAATCCATTCGCCTCGTGAGCCCTGCCACCGATTCCCTGATCACCGCCTGGCGCCATACCGCCCTCTGCCCGCGCCCCACAGCTTCACCGTTATGAACCCGCTGGCGAAGCCGCCAATGTGGGCCGCATACGCCACGCCGCCGCCTGCGTCCTGCCCCAGCATGCCGATCTCCGAGACAACCTGGAACAGGAACCAGACCCCGATAGCGAGAATCGCGGGCACCGTTGTGATGAACCGGAAAAGAATGACCCGGACGCGGTTGCGGGGAAACAGCAGGAGATAGCCTCCGAGAACCCCGGCGATCGCTCCCGACGCTCCGAGGCTGGGGACACGCATGTCACCGCCGGTGAGCTTTGTCACGGAGATCTGCGACAGTGAAGCCGCCACGCCGCAGAACAGGTAGAACAGCAGATAACGGAAGTGTCCGAGCCTGTCCTCGACGTTGTCGCCGAAGATGAACAGGTAGAGCATGTTGCCGGCGATATGGGCGATTCCCGCGTGCATGAACATCGACGTGAGAATCGTCAGCCAGGTGGGAATGGGGGTGTGCTGGAGCCCTGGAACCACGACGCGCTGGCCGGTGTTCGGATCGAGGACAACATGATCGCGCGTCACGATGTCCCGCCCGGTGAGGACCTTCAAGGGCACCGCCGAGTACGCGTTGATGAAGCGCTCGTTCGTCCCGAAGCCCTCGAAAAAAACGAAGACAAGCACGTTCACCGCGATCAGGGTCCAGGTAATCCAGGGAGCGCTTCGCCGCTCCGTGTTGTCGTCGCCAATCGGGATCATTCGGCCTCCCGTCTCTGCTGTTTCCCGGCCTCCAGGGCCAGGGGCAGCATCGCGTAGAAGGCGCTGCACGTCACCAGGTCATCGATGCGGGTGTACTCGTTGGGAGCGTGGGCCTTGTCCTCGTCCCCCGGACCGAATCCTATAGTAGGAATGCGGTGCTTGCCGCAGATCGCCACGCCGTTCGTGCTGAATGTCCATTTGCCCACCTCGGGCTCTCTTCCAAACAGAGCCACGTGGGCCCCGCGGCCTGCGGTGACCAGGGGATGGTCCTCCGGGATCTTCCACGTCGGGAAATACAGGTCCTGCCCGTAGCTCGCGCCGTTCCACCCTTTCCCGTCATACCAGGGCATGGCGACCTTCTCAGCGTCCCCGCCCATTGAACGGCGAACCTGATCCAGGGCAACCTCGGCCGTTTCACCCCACGTGAGGCGCCGGTCCAGGTAGATGCTCCCCTGGTCGGGAACTGCGCACTGGCTCGGGCCGTGCACGTCCACTTTCGAGACCACGATCGTTCCTTTGCCAAGGAACTCGTCGAACGCAAGCGACTCGTTGAGCTTCTCCATGGCCAGCACCGCCCGCGCGGCCTTGTATGCGGCGCTGTCTCCGCGTTCCGGCGCGCTCCCATGCGCCGATATGCCGCGGACCACCGCTTCGATTTCCATGCGGCCGCGCTGTCCCCGGTACAGGCGGCAGGATGTCGGCTCGGTGGAAACGGCAAACTCGGGCGCGAAGCCCTCTTTCTCGATCATGTACAGCCAGCACAGGCCGTCACAGTCCTCCTCCAGCACCGTGAAGGTGAAGAACACGGAGAACTGGCCGTCATACCGGAGCTCCTTCAGGATCCTGCCGGCCGTGATCATGGCGGCGGCGCCACCCTTCTGGTCAGACGTGCCTCTGCCGAGAACGAGGCCGTCTTTGATGATGCCTGAGAATGGATCACTCTCCCACCGGGACCGGTCCCCGACGCCCACGGTGTCGATGTGGGCATCGATGGCAAGCTTGCGAGGCCCCATGCCGACCCGCGCGACAACGTTGCCGAGCCCGTCGATTCGAACCTCGTCGAAGCCCGCCTCCCGGCAGAGAGACTCGATCTTCCGGCAGACGTTCCCCTCTTTTCCGCTGAAAGAGGGGATCTTCACGATCGCCGAGAGGGTCTGTGCCGAAGAGTCCCTGAGCTTCCGAGCCGCAGAAAAGACTCGAGCGGGTGTGTCATCACTCATGGTCGGCATTATGAAGGGGTACGACCGACCTCTGCAAGCCGGAACGCCGTGTTCAAGTCCTATGCCGCGATGACTCCCTATCAGTACTTCATCTGGAGGCAGGGGCCCTGCCGTGACGTTCCGCGGAGGGACCCCGGCCTGGATGTTGTGGACGCTGTGGATGCCCGTCTGCAAGCCCCCGAGATCTATGGGCACCTCGAAGCCATCATGCCACGGGCACGACCTGCCTGCCTCAGCGCATTGCGCTGCGTATCTCCATGATCGCGGCGCGCGGGTCCACGGCGCGTGTGACGTGGCCGCCCACGACGATCACCTCGGGCTTGTGGGGGATGAGGAAGCGCATCCTGTCCGGAGTGATGCCTCCCGCGACGGCAAGCCGCGCGCCGGGGAAAGCGTCGCGCAGCACCGCGAGCTCGCGCACGGGATCAGCCCCCGTGGCCTTCATATCGAATGCCGTGTGACAGCACAGGTAGTGCGCGCCGGCCGCCGCGGCCGCGGCGGCTCTCTTCAGCGGCTCGACGATGGCAATCAGGTCCGCCATGACCTCCCGGCCTGCTTTTCGTGCCGCCTCGCAGGCGCGCTCGATCGTCACCGTTTCCGCCGCGGCAAGCACGGTCACGATGTCGGCCCCGGCCTCGAACGCGATCCCAGCCTCCTCCTGGCCGGCGTCCATGATCTTGAAGTCCGCCAGGATCGCCAGGCGCGGGAACTCCGTCTTCAGCACCCGTATGGCGGCTGCCCCTTCGCGAAACACCAGGGGCGTGCCGACCTCCGCGATGTCGATGAGGTCAGCCGTTGCCTCCAGCACCGCGCGCGCGGCGGCCAGGGATTCCGTGTCGAGTGCAAGCTGCAGCTTCATGATGTTTCAAGATATACTTTGCTTCGTGGTAGTAATGGAAGAGTCGCCCCTGGAGTCATCCCTTTCCAAGGCGCTTCGCCGGCCGCCGCGCGCGACCGCCTCCGCGTGCCTCGACTGGCTCGGCCAGGCGGGATTTGCCATCCGCGGCAGCGGACGGCTTCTCCTCATCGACCCGTATCTGTCCGACTCCCTCGCCGAGAAGTACCGGGGAAAAGAGTTTGCGCACGTGAGGATGATGCCGTCACCCCTTGCGCCCGAGGACGCACGGGGGCTCGACGTCGTCCTGTGCACTCATCGCCATGGCGACCACATGGATCCCGCAACACTTCCCCTTCTTGCGCGGGGAAACCTGGAGTGCCGGTTCGTGGTGCCTCGCGCGGAAAGGGACCGTGCGCTCGCGATCGGCATCCCTGAGCCTCGGATCCTGACGATCGACGCGGGAGAGACCCTGCGGCCGGCAGAAGGCATCCGGGTGGATGCAATCGCCGCGGCGCACGAAGACCTTGCCCGCAACGATCGGGGGGAGTTTCTTTGTCTTGGATACATCGTGACCGTCGGCGGCCTGCGCATCTATCACTCGGGGGACTGCGTTCCTTACCAGGGGTTGGAGAAAACGCTGCGGGGTGGCGCGATCGACGTTGCGCTCCTGCCGGTGAACGGAAGAAGCGAACGCCTTTCCTCCCGAGGTATCCCGGGCAACTTCTTTCTCGACGAAGCGGTTGACCTGTGCCGCGCGGCGGGGATCCGCTTCCTCTTCTGCCATCACTGGGGCATGTTCGATTTCAACACCATTGATCCCCGCGAGGCCGCGGAGAAGATCGCCCGACTCGACGCGGGGGTCCGCTGCGTCATGCCGCGCGTGGGTGTCAGCTACCTGTTGGAGAAGACATGAGCTACGAACAGATCCGGTTCGCCGCGGTGGAGGAGCTGCGCTCCGTCATCGCCCTGGTCAGCGCCGAGGAAATGAGCAGGCTCGCGTCCGCAATCCGCGCGGCGCGCGGCGTGTTCGTCGCCGGGGCGGGCAGGTCCGGCCTCGCGATGCGCGGATTCGCGATGCGCCTCATGCACATGGGCATCCCAACCTGGGTGGTCGGCGACGTCACAACCCCGGCTCTGAAGGCGAGGGATCTGCTTGTCGTGGGCTCGGGGTCGGGAAGCACGAGCACCCTGGTCGCCGTTGCGGAGCAGGCACGGAAGCGGGAAGGCGCTGTCGCTCTCCTTACGATAGACCCGGAATCACCGATCGCGAAGATGGCGACCGCCGTGGTCCGTGTTCCCGCCATGTCCCCGAAGGCTCTGGCCGGCAGCAGCGTCAAGTCCCGCCAGCCCATGGCAACGCTGTTCGAACAGGCCCTCGGGGTGCTCCTGGATTCCTGCATCATGCTCCTCATGGAGGAGACGGGGATCAGCGAGCAGAAGATGTTCGAGCGCCACGCGAACCTGGAATGACGCTCAGCGACCCGTCACGGAGCCAGTCCAACGATCGTCGGAAGGCTTCCTCACGGGAGACGATTGGCGCGTAGCCCAGATCGCGCCTCGCTTTCACATCGACGAACGTGTGGTCCACGCAGGTCTGGATGACAGCGAAACGATTGAAATTGGAATGAGGGACGACGACTTCCGCGAGCGTCGCCAGGGCAAGCGCCAGCCGGTAGGGAATGGACCTGCACGGCACCGGCAGGCCGAGCGCCCGAAGAAACGGTTCCATGAAATCGAAGAGGTTCTCCGCGGGATAGTGATCGCAGATGAAGTAGCACTGCCCGCAGACCGGTGAGCCCGGGCGCAGCCGATCGGCTGCCAGCACGTGGGCATGCGCGACGTTCTCCGAGTACGCGTGGCTGAACAACGCCGTCCCGTCTCCGAGGCGCAGGGAGACGCCGCGGCGCGCCATTTCGATGACGTTGCCCAAGTGGTACTTGTCCCGAGGTCCGTACATGCCGACTGGCCGCATGACGCACGTGCAAAGCCTCGGGCCATTTGCCGCGAGCACCATCTTCTCAGTGATGATCTTCGACCTGCTGTACGCATCCGACGGCATTCGCGAAGGGTATGGCAATGACTCATTGCCATTCACAATCGGCTTCCTGCCGTCCACGACCACGTCCATCGAGCTCGTGTAGACAAGGCGTCTCACTCCCGCTCTCAGGCACGTGTCGATGACGAGCCTGTTCCCGTCGACGTTCACCTGGTGGTAGAGGCTGCGCGGCGTGCGCGTGTTCCACACGGCTGCGGCGGTCTGGATCACCACATCCATCCCCTTGCAGGCGCGGTCGACTGCCAGCGGGTCGCGGATGTCTCCGACAATTGCCTCACACCGCTTGTCATCGACGGGCTCCAGGTCCAACACGCGAACGAAATGCCCGCGGCTCAGGAGTTGGCGCACGATCTCGTACCCGAGCATCCCCGCACCGCCCATGACCACGTATTTCTCGGGAGGGTGAACGCTCATCCGCCAAGGGCATAGACTGTCTATGCCTGACTGTCAACATCGGGGTTTGGGTCAGCCGGGCCTCGGCGCGTGGTTTCTGATTCTTCGGCTCGTTCTTCGGAATGACCTTGACAAAGCACCTGGTCCTTGCCCCGCCGGGCCAATCCGGCTGGCCGCCGCTGGTGTAGCAGAGAGCATGGAGGTTCACTCATGAAGCTCGGGCTTTTTGTTCTGTGTTGTGTTCTTGTGCTCGCCGGCGTCGGAGCCGCATTCGGCGAACAGATATTCTTCGTGCAGCTTTCCGACACTCACTGGGGGTTTGACAATCCAAAGGTCAACCCTGACTACGCGGGGACGCTGAAAAAAGCGATCGCGCAGGTGAACGCTCTGCCTGCCACGCCCGATTTCATCGTCTTCACCGGGGACGAGACCCATACGACGAACGACCCGGCCGTCAGGCGGCAGCGAATGACGGAGTTCAAGGCAATGGTCGGCACGCTGAAAGTGCAAGACATCCACTACCTTCCCGGCGAGCACGATGCCGGACTGGACGCGGCCGCCGCGTACCAGGAGTTCTTCGGTCCGCGGTACTACACCTTCGACCTGAAAGGCCTCCACTTCGTTGCGCTGGACAACGTCACGGCCGGAGACAGCCTCGGGGACGCCCAGTTGGCCTGGCTGGGAGAGACGCTGGGGACGTTCGACAAAGACTCGCAGATCATCGTCTTTGCTCACCGGCCGCTCCTGGAGGTTTACTCGCAGTGGGACTGGAGGACGAAGGATGGCGACAAGGCCCTTGCGCTCCTGAAGCCATTCCGCAACGTGAAGCTCTTCTACGGCCACATTCACCAGGAACGGGAAGACACCGACGGGTCATTCACCCAGTACGCCGCGAAGGGCATGATGTTCCCCCTGCCCGCACCGGGCTCGGTCGCAAAACCTGGACCGGTGCCGTGGGACCCACAACATCCCTATCAGGGGCTCGGGTTTCGAACGGTCCGAATCGACACCGCTACGCGTGAGGTCACTGTCATAGAATACCCGATCGCTGCTTCCACAGGCGTGTCGGTCAGCATTCAAGCCCGTCTGGGCGAGTTCGATCCCGATGTCATTCGCCTCAAAAAGGGAGTGCCCGTGACTCTCGAGCTCTCATCGCTGGACACGACTCACGGCTTCAGCTGCCCGGACCTCGGCATTGATGCAACGCTGGTCCCCGGCAGCCCTGTTGTCGTTCCCGTCCTGGCAGCCGCCTCGGGCGAGCATGATTTCTTCTGCAGCGTGTTCTGCGGCGAGGGGCACGAGAACATGATCGGGAAGATCATCGTCGAGTAGCGTCGATCCGGAAGAGCTTCCGCGCGGCCCTCTCGACAAAGGAATCCGGCAGGTGCTTCAGGAGGAAGCCCATGAGCCGGGCATTCCTGCCCACCGGGTAGAATGCGCGGGGACGTTCTGCCGAGAGCACGGCGAGAACCTTCCGGGCGACAAGAGAGGGATCCGGCGCTTCGGCAAGCGACCGGTCCCTCACCTCCTTCACGCGAAGGAGCGCATCCTTGTACGGCGAGTCGCTCGCGTAGCGCAGATCGAGAGGGATCGCCGTATGGATGTCGAACGGGGCGATGACGGACACCCGGATTCCATCCCCCTGGACTTCCTGGCGCAGACCGCGAGCGAGCGCGGTGAGGGCGGCCTTGGTCGCCGCGTACACGGAAAGAAAAGGAACGGGCGACACCCCCGCGTACGAGCTGATGAAGATGATCCGGCCGGCGCGCCGGGAGCGCATCCCGGGAAGGAGAGCCTGCGTCAGCCGTACCGAGCCGATGAGGTTCTTCTCGAAAAGCCCGCGGATGGCCTCGAGGGGGACCTCTTCGATCGGGCCGATCTGGCTGCCGCCGGCATTGTTGATCAGGATGCCAATCTCGCCCGCTTCTGCAACCAGCGAGCTGATGCTTTTTTCGTCGGTCAGTTCCAGCGGAAGATACAGGACGCGGGGGATTTTCTCTGCTTGCGAAAGGGCGGCGGGATCGCGCGCGGTGCCCAGCACCTCGTATCCCGCGCCGGCCAGAGCGGCCGCGATGGCCTTGCCGATGCCACGGGAGGCCCCTGTGACGAGCGCGCGGGGCGGAGTTGCCACGGCGCTGTCTACCTGTTGACGAGGGAAGGCTTCTGTGCGAGGTCCAGCTTCAGCGAGTCGCGCATCCTGCGAAATGCATCGAGCGTCTTTTCGACGTCGTCTTCGCTGTGCGCGGCGGTGGGGATCATGCGGAACAGCACAACTCCGGGCGGAACGACGGGGAACGTCACCCCGGAGACGAAGACGCCGTATTCCTCCCGCAGCAGGGAAATCATGCCCATGGCCGATTTCTCGTCTCCGGATGGCACGTACACCGGTGTTATCGGCGACTCCGTTTCCCCGATGTCAAACCCGAGGTCGACAAGGCCCTGCTGCAGCATCTTCGCGATGCGCCACATCTTCTGCCTGGGCTCAGGGTCCTTCACGACAGCCAGCGCTTTTTCGATCGTTTTCACGAAAGCAAGAGGAAGGGCCTTGGCGAATACGTTCGTGCGGGCGTTGTAGCGGATGTACTCGACGACATCCTCCTCCCCCGCAGTCACGCCGCCGATTGCCGCGAAGGCCTTCGCGAAAGTGCCGAAATACAGGTCGATGCTGTCCTGCACGCCGAAGTGCTCGCCCGTCCCCTGGCCGGTCTGTCCCATGACCCCGAAAGCATGAGCGTCGTCGACGAACAGGCGCGCACCGTACTTGTCCTTGAGCTCGCAGATTTCAGGGAGCCTGGCCAGGTTGCCCTTCATGCCGAACACACCTTCGGTGACGACAAGGATCCCTCCTTTTCGATCCCTGTTCGCCCCGCGAAGATGGAACTCGAGGTTCTCCATGTTGTTGTGCTTGAAGGGTCGAAAGCGCCGTCCCGCCGAGGCGAGAATCGTAGCGTCGATCATGGAAGCATGGGAGAGAGAGTCGATGATCACGACGTCGTCTTTTCCGATGAGAGCGGAAACCGTGCCGAGAACGCCGAGGTAGCCATAGTTGAAGAGGATCGCCGCGGGCTTGCCGAGAAACTCCGCCAGCGCGTGCTCCAGCGCGATGTGGTGGCTCGTGTTCCCCGTCAAAAGGCGGGAGCCCATGGGAGAGCCGGGGCCGAACTCCTGCATGGCCCGCACGGCCGCCTCCTTGACGTCGGAGCGCCCCGCGATGCCCAGGTAGTTGTTGATGGCCCACATGATCACGTCTTTGCCCCGGAACTTCATGTGAGCGCCGGGCGTTCCCTCGAGCACGGGCTGGGTGAAGTACATGTCCCGTCGCGCCCGGAACGCCCCGAAGTAGCCGGCGTCAGTTCGGCACTTTTCGAAGAGGTCGCTCACCCGGCCGCCTCCACGAGCTCCCTGATCCGCGACCCCGGCTCCTTGTGCCCGAGGTCGGCAAGGGTAAACCGGACGTCGGGCGTGAGCTGCTCGACCTCCCGATGGGCCTGCAGCTTGCTCCTTCCCCCGCCGGTGATGTTCAGTGCAACGAGATCCCCCGAGCGGACCCTGCCCGCGGATCGCGCCTGGATGAGAGAGGCAACCGCGACTTCCGCGGCCGGGTCGATGTCGATGAGTTCACGCTCGGCAAAGAGGCGCCCCGCCCTTTCAGAATCCTCGTTCGAGACCCGGTACATGAAGCCGCCGGACTCGCGAAGCGCGTCGTAGAGTCCGCCGGCAAGCGAATACGGAGGATTCCTGTTCGCGAGGACCTGGGCGCGGATCGAGTGGACCCTTTTTCGAGCGGCAGCCTCGTCGGAGCCGGCAATGATTCGAGAGCCCGCTTCCCATGCATCGACCATGGGCGTGAAGGGGGCGTTCTGAGCGAGGTGCAGTTTCATTTTCCTGGCTCCGAACCGCCCATCCCCGACAAGCCGCTCGTTCATCTCCCATGCGGCGATAGCCCCGGTGCCGCTGCCCACGGCCTGGAAATAATGCTGGGGAATTTCACCCGCTTCCTCCACAGCCCGAAGGACCGCGGTTCCCATCCCGTCGCGGCGAGCAACGTTCCTTGCTCCGCCCTCCGAGTAATATCCCTCCATGTTCGCAATGCCGTTCCCCAGGGCGATTGCATCGGTGTAGTCTGCCTCGCCTTCCAGCACGGCAAGGCGAACCGAGGATTTCGGCCGTCCTGTGCTCCACAGAAGCGGAAGCGAATTGCCAGGAACGACAACGAAGGCCGGCACGTCGTAGCGGGAGCAGGCCTGGAGGAATGCGCGGGCCGTGTTGCCCGCCGATGAGACCACGAGGCAGGAGTCCCAGTCCTCCACGACGCGCCCGCACACCGCCTGCGCTTCCAGCTCCTTGAAGGTGCAGGTCTCCATGAGTGCGCCCTTTTCGGGCCAGAAGCCGTTGAAGATGACGAACAGATTCTCCAGCCCAAGGTAGGGACCGAGCCCCTGGCTGCGGTAGACCACGGGTCCGGGCGCTCCGAAAAGCTTCCGGCGAATCGGCAGCCAGTCGGAAAACCGGAACACTCCGGAATGCTCAGAATGCACGACGAGCCTTTTTTGCCGATACACTGCTTTCAGCAGCGCTGGAGAATGCGGCTCGGGACAGGAGAGAAGGAACTCACTCGGGGAATCTTCGAAATGCTTCCCGCACACCGGGCAGGCCAGTCTGTAGTGGCTGCCGGGAAGGTTCGCGAACTCCCCCTTGGCATGCTCTCTCTGTCGTGCTTTCATGATCATCACGGCACACACTCCTTTTCGCGGCGTGACCTGTCAACGGGGAACGGGCGCGCGCGCGGAAAACCTGGCCTGAGGGCCCGTTTTCTGGCGCAAAACAAGGGGTTCGGCGCATGAACGACGGGAAAGACCGGATATTTGACCGGCAGATCCGGTCCTTCCCCCAGGGAGAATTTCGGTGGAGTACAACCGCAGAGACACCCTCCTGAAGGTGGGCGAAAGGCTCTTCGCGCAGAACGGCTACCGGGACGTCAGTATCAAGGACATCACGAGCGCGGCGGGCCTCGGCATGGGAAGCTTTTACACATATTTCGGGAGCAAGGAAGAGCTGTACTCTGCCATCCTTGATATCATCGAGCAGCGCGGCGTCAAGGAGGTCGAGAAGCACGTCAACAGCTTTCGGTCTCCGATCTATCGGCTGAAGGCGCTTTTCCGATACACGACGCTGAGCCTCCGCACAAATGACATCCTGAGGGGCATCTACTCCCAGGAGAAGCGATTCCTGTATCCCGGGCTGGAGGCGCGCGCTGCCCAGGGCAGCACGCTGTTCCTGCGGATCGAGTCGTTGATAGAGGAAATCCTCGCCGAGGGAACACGAAAAGGAGTCTTTCGCACCAGCCTGTTCCGCAATCCGAAGCGGATGCTCATGACGATCTTCAGGACGATTCCCCTGAGCTCGCGCGACCAGTCCACGGATGACCTCACCAACGATGTCATGATGCTCATCGAGCGGGGCCTCCGGAGATGGCTTCGCTTCCGGCGCGCGGAGCGCCTTGACTGGAGAGCGCGGAGCAGGGACTGAGACTTCCGGAAGCGACATTCCTCGCCACCGGATATTCGGTTCAAAAATTCGGCTCGTTGATTTTCCCCTCCCCGCCCAGCTCTGATTCCGGCGCGAATTTGCCATTCGAGTGTTAATTCTCAGTGAATTGCGCGCCCCCGTTCTGATTTTCGTTGACTCGGCCCCGGCAGATGCGCAGAATGCCACGCGGAGGAGGGGTTCCATGGAACAGAAAAAGAACAGGGTCTCACTGGACTGGTGGACGGTGATTGTCGCCTTCGCGCTCACGGCGCTCGTGATCGTCGGCGCGCTGCCGATCATCCCCTGGTAGGACATCCGCCATGAAGAGATTTTTCGCGGCCGCGCTCGATCTCCTCCCGGGCATTGCGCTGATTGTGGTGTTGGCCATCGGCGGCAAGCTGTTCTCCAGCTGGCTGCAGGCGATCATCACCGTCGCGTGGGTGCGCTCTCTTGCCTCCAGTGTCATCATCTCGATCGTCGGCGGCATGCTGATCGGCAACCTCATTCCGCTTCCTCGCTTTTTTGCTCTGGGAATCAATTCGTACGAGTTCTTCCTCAAGGTCGGAATCGTCCTGATGGGAGCGCGGTTTCTCATTACCGATGTCGCGAGGCTCGGTGGGATCGGGCTGGCCATCGTCGTCATCGAGATCCTCTTCTCGATCGCTTTCGTCAGCCTCATCTCGCGCCTTTTCCGGCTGCCCGAGAAGCTTGGAAGCCTCCTCTCGGTGGGAGTCGGGATCTGCGGCGTGTCCGCCATCATCGGCGCCGCCGGTTCGATAGAACCGAAAAAGGAAGAGACGGGATACGCCATAGCCGTCATCCTGGTGTTCGGCGCCCTCGCCCTCGTGGCCTACCCGCTCCTGGGCAGGCTCATGGGAATGAGCGACAAGGCGTTCGGCGTCTGGGCCGGCCTGGCCGTGGACAACACGGCGGAGGCGGTGGCGACTGGCGCGATTTTCTCGAAAGCAGCCCTCGCCTACACGACGCTCGCCAAGCTATGCCGCAACGCGCTCATGGGTTTCGTGATCCTGGGGTTTGCCATCTACTACTCGCGGCGCGGCCTTGCGCGGGAAGTGACGCACAAGGGGTTTTTCCTCTGGCAGAAGTTCCCCAAGTTCGTCCTGGGCTTCCTGGCTCTCTCCGTGCTCTTCAGCATCCTGTTTGCCGTAGCAGGGCCGGGCGGCGCGCGCGCGTTTCTCGCTTCGAAAACAACCGGCCTGAAGAACCTTTCAGAATGGGCCTTCCAACTGACATTCGTCGGGGTCGGCCTGCGGACGAGCTTCCGCGACATGGCGCGCACCGGCATCTCGCCTCTGGTCGTAGGCATTGCCGCGGAAGCGGCAGTGGCAGTATTCACGCTGGGAATGGTGTTCGTGGTGGAAGGGGTGCTGCCGACTCTGTAGAGCCCTGGCGGGCGCGGAGCCTGAGACCGGGACGCGCCGCTTCGCAGATCAGCCCAACGCGTCCATTTTTCGCCACAGCCGCTGGGCCGCCTCGCGCGCGCCCGCATACGCCGCGGCGGCGTCCCACCGGAAGCTGCGCGCCTCCATGACGATCTTGCCGTTGACGATCACCGTGTGTACGTCCCGGCTTCCCATGCCGAACACCGCGTGCCCCGCGACATTCTCCCGCACCAGCGGCGTGGGAGAATCGTAGTCCAGAATGATCAGGTCCGCCGCGTATCCTCTCTCAACGCGGCCAAAGCTCTCCCCGAAGGATCGCCTGAGAATTTCATTTCCGTTCTGGAGGAACCTCATGAAAGCTCCCGGCGCCAGCGGCCCGCCGGAGTCCCGGTGACGGAAGTATGCGAACTTCACTTCCTGGAGCATATCTGATCCGATGCCGTCCGTTCCCAGCGCGACGTTTTTCACGTGAGGCAGCTCGCGGTTGTACCCGACGGCATTGTTCATGTTCGACCGGCAGTTGTGGGCAAGGAAGGCATCGCGAGCGTTCAGGATTTCCCGATCCTCCTGCGTGAGGTACAGGCCATGGGCGACGATGGACTTTTCCGTGACCAGACCGAAGCCGTCCAGACGCTTGAGCGGATCCTTGCCATGGAACCGGTGCGAGTACGAGGGATCGAAGCCGTCCTCCGCCACGTGGATGTGAAAACCCCGCCCCGTCTCGCGCACCGCCTCTCCGAGCTTCGCCAGGGCATCGTCACCGAGAGTGAAGGGCGCATGGCCGCCGATCATTGCCTCCACGAGCCGCTGCTTCCCCCTGGTCTTCCGTTCCTCCTCCGCGCTTCGAGCGAAGCCCCTGTTCTCCCGAACCCCCTGCTCCATGCCCGCGGCGCCGTTTCTGTCAGTCGTCTCGTAGCACAGGATCCCGCGCAGCCCGACTTTCTCGAAGCATTCCTTCAACGTGCCGAGAGAGCCTTCGATGCAAGAAGGCGAGGCGTGGTGGTCGATCACCGCGGTGCAGCCCGCCTTGACCGCCTCCAGGGCGCAGATCGTTGCGCTGGCCCGCAGGATCTCCGGGTCGATCGCCCTGTCCAGGCGCCACCAAAGGTTGGCGAGGGTGGAAACAAAATCGCTGCTCGGAGCAATTCGCGCGATGATCCCGCGGGAGAGTCCCGAGTAAAAGTGATCATGGCTGCAGACGAGGCCTGGCATGAGAAGCCGTCCATCCAGATCGATGGACCGCTCTGCCCGGACGCCCTCGGCCGCTCCCATTCCCACCGCGGCGATCTCCGTGCCCTCGATGAGCACGTCCACGCCGGCCGTCACGTCGGCCGGGCTCAGGTGCAGAACGGTTGCGTTTTTCAGCGCCAGCATGGATTTTTCCTTCAGGCGAACAGGTAGGGATGTGACTTGAGGACCGTCTGCATGACGGCCTTCACCGATTCGTCGCTGATGTCAGCAGGGATGTTTCCCGCCTCATCCAGCGCAAACTCGCGCATGGAAGCGCCCAGCCGCAGGAGCCCCTGGCGGGCACTCAGGAAGAATCCCGGATTCGTGCTGTTGCTGAAGTCCTCCGCGCTCGCAAAGATCGTCAGCTTGTCCCGGTAGGGCTTTCCGTCCCAGGGGCAGAACGTCGCGCAGTTGCCGCACTCATTGCAGAACGCGTCCAGGTGGAGGATCTGCCACACGTCGCGGAAGCCGTCTGCAACCCGGATCATCGTATTCGCCCTGTTGGGGCAGACCTCGACGCACTTCGTGCACATCGCGCGGCAGCCGAGACAGCGCCTCGATTCGCGGTCCCGGATCTGCTCGTCGTCCGCAGGCGCCGACGACGCCGGAAGGATCCGATCGCGCCGGCTGCGGAGCACGAGAACATCTTCCGCCGGCAGCGTGCCGTTTCTGTACAGGCTCCCCCCCTCCCTGGCGATAATGGCATCGGCCGATCTTCGCGCGGAGGCGATGGCCTTGACGATCGTCTCCGCGCCCTGGGCGGCATCGCCGATCAGGAAGACCCCGGCGATCCCGCTTTCCTGCGTCGAAGGATCCACAGCCGCGTCATCGGCGGAAAGGCCCATCTCTCGAAGAACACTCGTTTCCACGTCGACGCCGACAGCGGTGATGAGAGTGTCCGCGGCGAAGGACTCCGTTCCCTTCGTCGGCACGGGACGGGAGCGTCCTGTTTCATCCGGCTCACCCTGCGCCATGACCTGGCAGACGAGGTCCGTGCCAGGACCCTTGGACCACGCGAGCGGCGCGCGGAGAAAATGGAACAGGATTCCATCCTCCCTGGCAGACCGATATTCTTCGTGAGAAGCGGGCATCTCCTTCTCCGTACGGCGATACACGACGCGGACCTGCTTCACCCCTGCGCAGCGCTTTGCAGCGCGCGCGGCATCCATCGCCGTGTCCCCTGCTCCCACGACAACCACCGACTCGCCCAATCGCAATCGGGACGGATCTTCCTTGAACTGGCGCAGGAATGCGAGAACAGGCCGTGCACCGGCCAGGCCGATGTCCCTGTCCGCCTGGGCCCCGATTGCCGCAAGCACGTAGCGGAATCCCTGTGCCCGCAGCTTTTCGAGCCTGGCGACCTTCGTCTCTCCGAAATGGAACTGAACTCCCTGGTCGCGCAGGAGTGACACGTCCTTCTCCACGGCATCAGCGGGCATGCGGAATCCCGGCAGAAGGTAGCGAACAACGCCACCGGGCTCCTGTTCCCTTTCGAAGACGTGCGCATCGAATCCTTCCCGCACGAGAAAGCATGAGGCAGCCAGGCCCGCCGGGCCGGCGCCGATGATCGCCGCCTTGATCCCGCGCGGGACGGCCCTCCGGGCGGCCGGCGTCCCGCTCCTGCGGAATGCCGTGTAGCCTCTCTCCGCCGCGATCCTCTTCATTTCGCGGATCCGCACCGAGCCTTCCCAGTCCATACGCGTACAGTTGCCCGTGCACAGGTGGTCGCAGAGATACCCGGTGATGAACGGCAGGGGGTTTCGCGCATAGATGGCATCGAAGGCCTCTTCGAACCTGCCTTCTCCGGCCAGGTGAATGTATTCGGGCACATCCTGGTGAATGGGACAGGTGACGAGGCAGGGAGCGACGAAGCAGTCGAAAAGCGGCAGCGGCCCGTCGACGTGGACCTTGTTCGTGCCCCGCTGCTCCTTTCGGAAATGCTCCACGGTCCGCGCCGAGTCCGCGGCTGACCGCGCTCTCTCGGGGTCCACCCGCGCCATGCTCCACGTCTCTGAATGCCTTTCCGCTGTCTCGGCGATCTCCTTGAGCCGGCTGTACCCGCCGGGTTTCAGCAGATCCGTGGCGAGCGTGACAGGTCGGATTCCGGCGCTCAGAACCTCGGCGATGTTCCATGCCGAGACCCCGCCGGAAAACGACATGGGCAAAGCTCCATCCAGCTCTGATGCCAGGGTCGCCGCGAGGCTCATCGTCAGGGGATAGAGGGCCCTTCCGGACATGTACATCTCGTTGCCCGGAAGCACCGCCGCGCGGTTCGCGACGGCAAGCGTGTTGGAGAGCTTGGCGCCGAAATGCCTGCCGTGACGCTTTCCTGTCTCCATCAGCCGCCGGAGCATGGGAACGGCGGCAGAGTACTGCAGGTCCTTCCGGAACCCTTCACGGTTGAGCTCGATATACCCGTAGCCGAGCCCGGAGAGTGTCTCGTGAACCCTGTCGTACCCGAGCAGAGTCGGGTTGAGCTTCACAAGCGTGTCCAGCTTCTTTTCTGTGAGCATGTACCCGCAGATCGACTCGATCTCATGCGGAGGGCAACCGTGCATGGTGGAAAGGGTGACCGAGGCGCAGATCCGCGGGGAGACGCGGGACGGCAGGCCGCGAAGCAGAGCAGCCCTGTCCCTCCACGGAGTACCGGCCAGAAGAGACGGGTCTGCGCTGAGCTCGGAAAGCTCATCCTGGTATCGCGCGAACGTCTGTTCCGCCGAGGAATCGATCATCCGACCAATAAACCGGTCCATCTTTTCCGTTCTGATCCCCTCAAGGTCGTAGCCGACGCTCATGTTGAAGAGGAACGATGGCGGTGTGGCATTCGCCGCGATCATGGTGTCGAACAGGTGCAGGAGCATCCAGGCCTTCAGGTACTCGTCGTAAGCCTGGTCCAGGCTGAGCTCCGTGGACCACTCGACGTTGTAGCCCTCATCGGAAGCGTCGATGCAGGGCTTTTCTATGGAAAGCGAATCCAGCTTCTGCACGGTCTTCAGCTCGAAGTACCGGCCCCCGGCAAGCCACGCCGAGATGATGTTCTGAGCCAGTTGCGTGTGCGGCCCGGCAGCAGGACCTATGGGATTTTCCGCTCCCGATGAGAACACGATCGCCCGGCGCGCGGCGGAGGGACGCCAGAAATGCTCTTCAGGGATGTCGAAGATCGAACCCTTTGCCCGATATTCTCCCAGGCAGCGAAGCACCAGCTGCCGAAAAGGGATTGGTCTCATGACGTCACTCATTGAAGTGTCATCTTACCGTGTCCGGGACAGCCTGTCCATTTTCTGTTCCGTGAAAGCGTCCGGCAGGCGAAGCCATTGATACCGGCGTGATGAGACATCTGGACGCCGCCCTGCTCATTCTCATGCTGACCGCCTGTGTCTCCACGGATGGACCTGGACCGGAAGATTCCCTCATCATCTACGGATCGCTTCGAATGGACAGCCTTCTTCTCGATCAGCCGATCGAGCGAATGCTCATTATCCGCGAGGAGCCTGACTCTCCACGGGTTACCGTCGAGCCTATGGTGGCGGGAGGCATGTTCTTCACGGAACCCCTGCCCGTTGGCGGGAAATGGAGAATTGCGTCCATCACCGTGGCGGGTGAAGAGCTGGTGGTCTCGGGACTCGAGTGCCGAGCGGAAGCTCCGGGACTCTTCTTCCTGGGAAGTGTCGAGCTCGCGGCCGACCCTCCCCGGGCGGTCGAAGTTCGGCGGCTTGAAACGCCGGACGAAAGGGAGAATCTGCAAGCTCTCCTGGACGCATGGCGGGGAACCGCCTGGGAGGCGCTGATCCGGACCAGAATCCGTTCTTTGAATCGCGACACCAAATCGTGAAAGAAATCACTTGACAGCCTTTACGGGATACCGTATGATGGCCTTTAGGGTCACCTAAACCTCGGGAGGCTGCCATGGAATCGCCCATCGTCGAGGAATACCTCGAGGCCATCTACAAGCTGCACCAGGAAGGAAAGAAGCTCGGCACGACCGAGCTGGGGAAGGAGCTGGCTGTTTCCCCGGCATCCGCGACCGAGATGATGGATCGCCTTGTGGACAAGGGCCTCGCGGAGAAAAGCAGAGACAGGGGCATCGTCCTGACCCGACGCGGAAAAAAGGCGGCACTGGAGCTCATTCGCAAGCACCGCATTTCCGAGCGCTTCCTTGTGGATGTGCTGGGGATGGACTGGAAGGACGTCCATGAAGAGGCGTGCAAGCTCGAGCACGTCCTGTCCTCCGAGGTCGAGTCACGCATGGAAGCAATGCTCACGAACGCCGAGACCTGCCCGCACGGTCATCCCATCCCGGACCGGCTCGGCAGGACCTCCGAGCCGCCAGTCCGGCCCCTCAGCCGGCTGAGGAGGAATGAGGGCGGTGTGATAGCAAGGATCGCGGAGGAAAGACGAGATCTGCTGGAGTACCTGGCGACCCTGGGGATGATGCCGCAGGCCACGGTTCACGTGGAGCAGGTCGCGCCGTTCGACGGTCCGCTCCTGGTACGGGTCAAGGGCGCGAGCTATGCCCTGGGACGCGAGATCGCGGAGAAAATCTGGGTGCGCGAGGCGGTGAATTGAATCTCTCCTGCCATGGTGCGGTCGGCGAGCTCCGAGGGCGCACGGATTTCGTCTTTGCCCTTGCCGGCAATCCGAACGTCGGAAAATCGTCCATCTTCAACACGTTGACCGGCACGGGCGCCGTCACGGCCAACTATCCCGGCAAGACAGTGGAGATCAATGTCGCCTCCACCCGGCTGGGGGAGCTGCGGATCGGCCTCATGGACCTGCCGGGGACATATGCTCTGGGCGCTGTTTCCGAAGATCAGTGGGTC
>DATKLB010000216.1:0-2711 GCA_035542615.1 Spirochaetia bacterium
TCCCCCGTCGTATCTACCGCTGCCGGTGCCGCGTTTCCCTCCTCATTGACTCGCACTCCCCCTCGCGGGGGACTGACTTTGATTTCTTCAAATCTTGGGTCGGCCTCTCAGAATCGGCCGCCCATTCGAGTCCGGCCGGGGGAACGGGACCGGCTCGAACCACCTCACGACAGACCGTAGCGGTGCAGGGATCTCCTCGCTCTGATGTTCGCAGCAGGAGGTCCGAAGCTCGATTGAGAGGGGGATCAATTCAGTCGCGAATACCGTCGCCCGATAGTCAGATCTGGGCCCTCGTGTCACTGGGGCAGCGTGCGCCGAGAGTCCTGAGAGCTTCCAGGACCTGGACGGCGAAATCCTTTGCCGACTCAGGTCCGTTTGCTGTCACGATCCGACCAGACACAACAACACTCCGCTCCGCGTAATCGGCCCCGTTCATTTTGAGAATGGCGATGATGCGCCTGTCCGGGTAACAGGTTGCCGGCGTGTCGCGGAGCACTCCGGCGCGCGCCAGGACCGCGGGCGCCACACAGATGGCAGCCACGATCTTGTTCGACCGGGAGGCGGCAACAATGAGGTTGCGCAGCGCCTCATCATCCAGAAGATATGTCAGCGCTCCCGTTCCTCCAACAACAACGATGGCGTCAAACTGGTCGAGCGTGAGCTCTCGTATCGTCATATCAATTCGCAGCCTGGCCAAGTCATGGCTCACAGCGTGAGCCGTCTTTGTGCTTGCCACGGTCACGAGCGCGCCCTTCGCCTCGAACACGGACCTCGGATCATTGTACTCCCGGTCCGTGAACTCTCGTGGTGCCACGATCATGACGATGCGCGGGTGCCGAGAGCTTGCCTCGGAATCGGCATCCATGGCAACCGGCGAAGCGAAAGCGAGCGTCGCAAGGCTCAGGAGCCAGATGGATCTCCGCATTTTCAGGATCCTACGGCAAACGAATCAGCCTGTCCACTCCGGTCATTGCCGTGCCAGGCGAGCCGGCTTGGCTCCTTGTCTACCCGCTTCCGCCGCGCTATCGTTCCCAGGAATCAGGAAGGAGCCTCCATGAAAATCAGCGCCCGCAACGTCCTCAAAGGGAAAATCGTGAAAATCAGCGCTGGAGCGGTGAACTCGGAAGTGACGATCGAGCTTCCGAATGGAATACCGGTCGTCGCGGTGATCACCAGGGCTTCAGTCAAATCCCTCGGGCTGAAGAAGGGCAGAGATGCCTACGCCGTGATCAAGGCGAGCAGCGTGATGATCGCGGTCGACTGAACCGGCTGGGCCCGAAGCGGGGCCGGTGCGGCCCGCCACTCTCTGCGCGGGTCACGGCCCGGTGAAAAGTCCGATCAACGACAGCATGGGGCTGGGGTACACGCCGAGGGCCACGACGACCAGGGTCAGGATGGCCAGCGCGACTGAGGTGAGAAGTGGCTGCCGGGCGGTGGCAACCGCTGCGCCCTCCCTGCTGCGGTACATCGCAGAGACAATCCGCAGGTAATAGAAAATCGAAATCGTGCCGTTGACGGCCAGGATGATGATCAGGGCCCAGAGCTGTGCGCCCGCGCCTGCGCTCAAGAGGATGAACTTTCCAACGAATCCTGCCGTGAGCGGCAACCCTGCCAATGAGAGCAGGGAGGCCGTGAACACGCCCGCCAGCCACGGCGAGCGACTGGCGAGACCCGCGTAGTCCTCAGTGGTGTCCGCTTCCTTCTCAGGCGTGGAGAGAGCCGCGACCACGGCGAATGCGCCGAGAGTCGTGGCGAAATAGGCTACCAGGTAGAAGGAAACGGCCCGTACAGCGAGCGTGCCGCCCGCAACAAAAGCTACCAGCAGGTACCCCAGGTGTGCGATGGAGGAATACGCGAGGATCCTCTTGACGTTGTTCTCACGCAGCGCAAGCAGGTTGCCGACAAACATGGACAGCCCTGCGATGACGGTGAAGATCCAGGGGAAGGCGCTGCCCGTTCCGCCGGGCGCGACAAAGGAGTCAGCGCCGATCGGGATGAACAGGCGAACGACAAGAACAGCAACGGCGCCCTTGGACACCGTGGCAATGTATCCGGCCACGGGCGCCGGCGCTCCGTCGTAGATATCGGGAGTCCAGAGATGGAAAGGGACCACGGCAAGCTTGAACCCGATCGAGACGAGGATCATTCCGAGCCCCACAACCGCCAGGATGCCGTCTGCCGGGCTCCTCCCTCCTGCCGTGCCATGGGCGATTCGGCCGATATCCATGCTGCCCGAGGCCGCGTAGAGCATCGCCATTCCGAAAAGCAGGAACGCCGAGGTCGCTCCAGCCAGAATCAGGTACTTTATCCCGGCCTCGGCTCCCGCTCCCCGCTCTCGTCGCCAGGCGATCAGCGTGTACAGGGAAACGCTGAGCAACTCCAGCCCCAGGAAGAACGTGGCAAAGGCGTTTGCCGCTGCGAGCACCATGGCACCGAGGGACGCCAGGAGCAGAAGATAATAGTATTCGCCCCTGCCTTCATCGTGCCCCTTCAGGTAGGCCCAGGAGCTTGCGGTGACGAACACGCTGGCAGCGAGCACGAGCCCGATTCCGAACAGGACGAAGCGGTCAAAATACAGAAGACCTCCCACGAGTCGCGGGGCGGCTGTCCAGGCAGGACCCAGGGAGAGGAAAGAGAGGGCAAAGCCGGCCAGAGTCAGCACAGCCGCCAGGGTGTGACTGCGCACGAACGCCGCTGTCAGCAGGACAAGA
>DATKLB010000217.1:0-10500 GCA_035542615.1 Spirochaetia bacterium
CCGCTGATCCGCCGAACGGGATCATGCAGGATGACACCGACACAGGAGCCCAGGATCGTCTTGAGGCTGTGCGAGTCGCGTACTACGTTCATTTCAGCCATCCGGACGTTCACGATGTCACCCGCCATGTCAGCCCAGCTCCGCGCGGGAGGCAGACTCCCCTTCGAGGGTGCCCATGAGCTTCCTCAGAGAATCCGGCTCCAGGAAGAGCAGGAGGCGACAGACCACGTTTTCTGAACCCGACCCGTAGATGACCGCCTCCGTGATGAGGATCTCGTCTCCGGGCTGGCTGAAATGGGCCAGGACCGAATCGATCACGGACAGGCACATATCCACGCTGATCTCGGGCACCCCGGGGGCCACGGCGAGATCCGTGCTGTCCGCCATGGTGTTGATGAAGCTCGCCGCGAGGATGTTCCCCATCTCGCACATGGCGGACAGGTCGACGTCGGCAAGCTCCGT
The DNA here is from genome assembly GCA_035542615.1 of Spirochaetia bacterium. GTDB lineage: Bacteria > Spirochaetota > Spirochaetia > SZUA-6 > Fen-1364 > Fen-1364. The sequence goes on from DATKLB010000217.1 coordinate 463, forward strand.
CGTCGTCCCCGGCGGCCGGCCGTGGACCAGGTCATCCATTTCCAGCAGGTTCGCGAAGGGCAGAACGAGCAGAATTCCGCCCGAGAGGTCGCCCTGCACTTCCACGTAGATTCCACCGACGGAGGCTTCTTCTCCGCCCAGTGTCTCGGCTACCTCGCTGATGGGAACCAGCCGTGACTCGGGAAAGCTCACCCGGACCTCGCGTCCGGTGAACTGGGACAACGACATCGATGCCTGGATGGCGCTCGTGTTGTTCACCACTTCAAGGGCCGTGCCCTGGCTGTTGAGCACTTTTCTCGTGACATCTTCGACCTGCAGAGGCTGCGCCGCTGGCTCGGCGGGAAGTGGAGCTTGAGCAAGCGGCGGAGGAGGGGCCGAGACTGCCTCGAGGGCAGGCTCCGGGGAGACCCGCCGATCCTCCAGCGCCTCGAAATCGACGCTTCCCTTCATCCGTGCTCTTCCGCTCGCCCCGTCCCCGTGGTAATGCTGGCTGACCAGGGTCTCGACGTCCACGATGAGGGCGATCTTCCCGTTGCCGAGGATGGAAGCTCCTATGAGGCCGTCGATCTCGCGATAGTGCCGGCTCAGGCTCTTGATGACGACCTCCCGCGTCCCGATTATCTTCTCTACCTCCAGTCCGATCTTGTGGCCCTCGTAGTCGACCACGACGACGGGCGTTCCCGCCACGATCGGTTCCTGCCTCGGATCTTCGCCGTCCGAAAGCGCCCTGCCCAGGTGCACCATGGCCAAAACCTCGTCCCGAACCATGATGACCCGCCTGCCGCCGATGGTCCTGACCGCCCCGAGCTGGACCTTGAGGATCTCCCTGACAGAGGACAGCGGAATGGCGAACGCGGCTCCGGCCACTTCGACGAGGACGGCGGAAATGATGGCCATCGTGAGCGGGAGAGTGATCGTGATCGTCGTGCCGACCCGGGGAGTGGAGCGCACCCGCAGGCTTCCGTTCATCTCTTCCACCGCGGCCTTGACCGCATCCATGCCGACTCCCCGGCCAGAGATGTCGGAAACCCGCTCGGCAGTGCTGAAACCCGGCAGAAAGATGAACCCCAGAACGCGCTCACTGCTGGCCCGGGGCGCCTCGTCGGGAGAGATCAACCCTTTCTCCAGCGCCTTCGCCACGATTGCGGCCCGGTCGAGCCCGCGCCCGTCATCGGAGACTTCGATGCAGATGTGATCCCCGTCCTGGTACGCGCCAAGGCGCACCCGGCCCTCCGCGGCCTTTCCGCTGGCGGCGCGCTCCGCAGGGCTCTCGACGCCATGGTCAACGGCGTTGCGGATGAGATGCACCAGCGGCTCGCCGATCCGATCGATCACCTTCTTGTCGATCTCGGTTTCCTCGCCGAAGATCTCCAGGGTCACCGTCTTGCCGCTCGCCTTGGAAAGGTCCCGCACGACCCGGCTGAACCTGTTGAACACGTTGGCCACGGGAAGCATCCGCGCCTTCATGATGCCTTCCTGCAGGTCACGGGTGATGACGGAGAGAGCTTCCGTTTTCTGCTCCAGGTCGTAGATGAACGGAGTCTTGCCGTATTGCTCGCGCAGCTGGTGCGTGATCGCCTCGAATCCCGAGTTGTGGATCACCAGCTCTCCGACAAGGTTGAGAAGGGTGTCGAGCTTGGAGACCGAAACGCGCACAACCTCACCGAGGCTGGAGCTCCTGGCAGCGTGCGGTCCGGCGGAGGCGATGCCCGGCTCCCCGCCTGCCGCAGGCGACTCCGAGGGAGCGAGAGTCACAGTCACCAGGTCCACGCTGATCGCCGCGGGAAGCGTCTCGGGGGACGCGGCGGTCTTCAGCGTAACGGTGTACACGAAGGGTCCCGTGCTCTCCTTGAGAGATTCCGGGGACGGGTCGACGGCAAGGATCGTCCCGAGGCGCTCGAGCCTGCTCTTGACCAGAAAGGATCTGAGGTACGCCTCCCGGGGCAAGCCGTCGATCCGGATTGTGAGCCGGCAGCCGTCTGGAGCGGGAAGGGGTGCCCGCTCCAGCGCCGCGGGACCGGCGGCAGTGTCAGGAGAAGCGGCCGCGGGTGAAGCACCTGGGGGCAGCATCGCTGCGAAGCGGTCGAGAAAGTCCTTCGTATCGACGCCGGCATCCTTGCCGGCCGTGTATCCTTCTATCATCGCCCGGCAGAGATCCAGACCTTCGAAAAAAAAGGAAGCGGCTGTGGAGTCGAAGCTGCGCGTGCCCTCACGGACCTGCTGCAGTGAGGATTCCAAATCGTGGGCGACCCGCGCGAGCTCGTCGTAGCCGATGAATCCTGCCGATCCCTTCATCGTGTGGATGGCGCGGAACATGCGGTTGATCTGCTCGCCGTCACGAGGGTCTTTTTCCAGCGCAAGGAGGCTTTCCTCCCATTCCCTGAGCTGGTCGGCGGCCTCTTCGCTGAAGATCGCTTTGTATTCCGCCTTCACTTCCATGAATGATCCCCCTCAGCTCCCGCTCAGCGCATCTTCGAGGATGTCGGTTTCGTTGAGGGTTTCCTTCTCCTCCACCGCGATGCTGATCTCGATAGGCCCGTACTGCGTGATCAGACCGAGGACGAGAGCAGGCTTCGGCACCAGGTGGATGCTGAGGTTGTCGCCGGCCGCGATGGCGGGCGTCGTGATGCTCAGCGCCTGGTCCTGCCTCTGGTTGAGGAGGGCAGTGGCGTTGCCGGTGATCATGTTGGCCACCTCGCCCAGGGAGTCGAGGAACATGATCTTCTTCTCCTGCGGAGACTTCCCCTCCAGGAGCTTGTCCACCAGCCGCTCGGCAAGCTTGCCGTCGAGGCTGTAGACGATCTGGCCGGTCAGGAAGCCGTAGATGCCGATGATGATCGACACCCCGAAGGAAGGCGCGACCTTTGGCCTGTAGGAAAGGTGCCCTCTGCGGACCTCGATGCCGGCGACCTGGTTGACCACCTTCATGGCCGCCTCCACGAAAGGATTCACGTGTTTCGCATTGATCTTCATCTGAGTTGAGTCCTTTCCTACACCAGGGCTTTTTCCGCCGCGGACAGGATGCGCTCCGCGGTAAACGGCTTCACCACGAAATCCCTGACCCCGAGGGCGATGGAATCCAGGAGCATCTTCTCCTGCCCCAGCGCGGTCACCATGACGATCCGCGCGTTTGGATCGGCCGCGAGGATCTCCCGTGCAGCCTGCAGGCCATCCTTCACCCTCATGGTGATATCCATGGTCACGAGATCAGGCTTGAGCTGCTGGTACTTCTGAACTGCCTCGGCTCCGTTCGTGGCCTCCCCGCAGATCTGGAAGCCTCGGGGAGTCAGCGTGTCCTTGACGATCATGCGCATGAAGTTCGCGTCGTCGACCACGAGAACTCTCTTCCCCATTTTTGTCATCCTCCCTCGTTGTGCAAAAGTGTACAGTCGGTCCCGATGCAAGGAACGTGCCAATCGCTAGGTCCCCACGCTGGTCTTTCTGCGCTCAATCCGACGAAAAAGATTGGAAAACCGTTGAAATGCCGCTCTTTCGGCTGATATGCAGCCTCATCGCGATCCAGCGAGATCGGCAGGAGTGCAAAATGTCGCCTCCTGGAGCAGACTGTTCCAGGCTCTGGAACATGATGTTCCATGAGCTGGAACATCATTGTGACGCTTCGATCCTGTACTTCTTCATCTTCCTCCAAAGGGTATTGCGGCCGATGCCGAGAATCCGCGCGGCTTTTGTCTGGTTGCCATTCCCCTGCTGCAGCGCCTGCAGAATCGCCTCCCGCTCCTGTGACTCGCCTTCGGGGGCAGCGGGAGGGTTCGAATCCGGGACTCCCGCCTGCCTGGTGCTGGCCCGGCCCAGGGAGAAGATCCGGCTGAACTCTTCCCGGGTGATGTGCGCCGCCGATGAAAGAGTCATGGCGCGGGCGATCACGTTCTCCAGCTCCCGCACGTTGCCGGGCCAGGAATAATCCATCATCGACTCCATGGCCCGCGGGTCGAGGCCGGGGACGTCCCTGCCCAGCTTCGCGCTGTGAACGGCCATGAAGTGACGGCAGAGGGGCTCGATGTCTTCCCGTCGCTCCCGCAGAGGCGGTATGGCGATGGGAATGACCGCCAGGCGATAGTACAGGTCCTCCCGAAAGCTGCCCTGAGCGATCAGAGATGCGAGATCCTTGTTCGTCGATGCAATAATCCGCACGTCGACCTTGCGCACGGATGTGCTTCCAACCCTGCGCACCTCCCCCTCCTGCAGGACCCGCAACAGCTTCGCCTGCAGGGCAGGGGGCATGTCGCCGATCTCGTCCAGGAGGAGCGTTCCGCCGTCTGCCTCCTCGAAGAGTCCCTTCTTGTCCGTGTTCGCACCGGTGAAAGCGCCCTTGACATGTCCGAAGAGCTCGCTTTCCAGGAGCGCCTCCGGCAGGGCCGCGCAGTTGAGCGCGATGAAGGGTCGCGGCGCCCGGGGGCCGCGGTAGTGGATTGCGCGCGCCACGAGCTCCTTGCCGGTGCCGCTTTCCCCCTGGATGAGGACGCTGGAATCCGAGGTCCGCACGATGTTCACCATTTCCAGGACCTTCCGCATGCCCGGGCTCACGGCAACGATATTCTGCGGAGCGTAGCGCCCCTCCATCTCGCTGCGCAGCTCATCGACTTCCCGCCTGAGATTGCGCCGCTCAATGGCCCTCTCCACGGCCAGCAGGAGCTTCTGCGTCGACAGCGGCTTGGTGAGGTAATCGAATGCGCCGCCTCGGACCGCTTCGACGGCAGAATCGATGGTCCCATACGCCGTGATGAGGAGAACCTCGGGCTGGTAGGGACGCGAGCGCGCGGCGTGCAAAACATCGAGGCCGCTTCCGTCGGGCAGCATCAGGTCGGTGAGCACGACCTCGTACTCCCGGTCGCGAAGTTTCCCGGAAGCAGCGGCCACGTCAGAGGCGTCCTCCACCTCGTAGTGGTTCACTTCAAGGAGATCCCTCATGAGCTTCCTGATGATCTCGTCGTCGTCCACGACGAGAACCCTGTGACCCTCCCCCGGCATCCTCCGAATCACTCCTTGCGGGACGAGGCCCGGCGGAGATAGGTGGCGACCTGGGCAAGGAAAGCGTGCGTCGACACGGGCTTTGCGATGAAGCCATCGCAGCCGGCCTGCGCCGCTCTTTCCGCGTCTTCCTTGCGCGCCTGGGCGGTCAGGGCGACGACGGGAACCCTCCGGGTCGTTTCGCTCGTTTTCAGCATCCGGGTGGCTTCCAGGCCGTCCATGCCGGGGAGCGCAATGTCCATGAGAATCAGATCGGGGCAGCGGCTCGCGGCAAGCTCGAGCCCCGTCTCGGCCGTCGGCGAGGTGATCACCTCGTAGCCTTCCCTTTCGAGCAGAATCACGATGAGGTTGGCTATTGCCGGGTCATCCTCGACCAGAAGAATCCGTTTCATCGCCGGTGGTAATAGTATGTATCAAGCCTCCCCCAATTGCCAGATCTCGCGGCGTTTTGCGCCGGCTCGCCGCCAGCCCGCGCAATGGGTGGACGAAAAAGAGCGGCTGATTCGGCACCAGCCGCTGCGTCTCTCCGGGAAAGCTACTGGAGAGCCAGGGTCGTCATGTTCCGATAGCTGTGATACGGGGTGTAGGAGGCCTGGTCCCCCATCGCGAAAATGAGGTCCAGCGTCGACTGGCCTTTTTTGATATACGCGTCGGCCTTGAGGGCGATTTCGAGGGTCGTCTTTGCGCCGCTTTGTTTTATTGCGGACTTTTGAACCGTGTCACTGACGTCAGCCGGCGCGTCCTTGTGGCTGTGGCCCTTTCCCAGTTGCGGCTTGAATGACACCTTGCCGTCCTTCACGAATCCCATGAAGATGTCGGCCCCGTCCATTTTCGGGCCAACTCCGACCCCAACCCACCCGCGGGTGTTAGCCACGACCGCGAGATACAGGGTGGTGGCAGTACGGCTGGCATACAGGGTCATCTGCTGATCGAAGTCATGAGAGTAGCTGTATTCGTTGGCCGTTACGGTGCCGTCGACCGACGGTATTCTCGTGCTGACTCCGAGCTTGTCCTGCGCAAACACCGCCGCGCCCATTGCCGCGAGGAGCACGATCGCTGCCGCTGTCACGACTCGAAACCTGCTCATTGTTTCCTGTCTCCTTTCCCGGGAAAGATAATGACAGGCCCGAGGCGCAGGCAACAAATCGAGAATCCAGTGAGCGTTTTGTGTCGTGATCGAAAGCGCGTTTCCCTACTTCTTTGCCGCGCTCCCGACATTGCGGTGGTTCCCTTTTTCGGGAGACTGCCCGTGCTTCGGGAAATGGCCGCCGAAGTAGTCCCGGACATACTCGATGCGCTTGAGGAGATTGTCGGTAATGGTCTTGGCGAGCGCCGCGTGATCGGGCTGGAATCGCAGGCATTCCTTGCACAGGTCCATGAGCATCTTGCGCCCCACCCGGGCGAACGCATCGAGGCGCATGTCGAAGAACTCGATGGTGTAACCCTGGAACTGCTCCATCTTGAGCGGCGAGAGGCAGCGCGTCTTCTCGATTTTCTCCCATCCGAATGAGTCGGCCCGGCCCTTGATCTTGGTGCCGGGGAAAAGCAGATCCACATTCGAGAAATTGATGGCGATCACGACCTGGTCCCCCCGCGACGTGCTGCGGATGATGTAGTTGTTGGGGTTTCTGTCCTCATCGCAATAGATCCACCGGTTGACCAGGTCGAGGGCCAGTTGTTCTCTCAGTTGAGGGATTTCCGCGTAGCTGGCCCCGGTGAGCTGCTCCGCCCTGGTGATGATCTTGGCCGCCTTGCACAGCTTCCCGTCGATCCGGGTGACGACGGTGGGCGCGGAAACAGTCCTGGCAAAGAAATCCAGGAAGAAACAGACCGAGCCCATCGCGGCTCCCAGCGCGTCCTCCTCCGAGACCTGCTTCACGATCCAGTGGTGCTGCGGGTCCCTCTTCTCAACGGCTCCCAGGTAGTCGCGTACCTCCGCGAAGAACGGCACCTTCATGGACGGATCAATGGCAAGGAAGTCATCCACGAGGAAGCGCTCCAGCAGTTGCGGGTAGGTTGCGTCCGCGGAAAGAAGATTGACGAGGTCCTCATCGTGAAGAAAGGCCCGCACGTCGGTGTAATCGGAATGGCTCATCGCGTCTGCTCCCGTCTCTCGCGACGTCGTCTTTCGCCGCGCAGGCTCTTGAGGTTCCCGCTTCGACGCATTTTCGATTGACCCGCTCCGGGTTCTCTGGTTTCGGGCAATGAGCGCGCTCCAGGGGATGATCTTCGCCTCGTTGGCGCCCCCATAGTGGGCGGGAATCGGGAAGAATGTCAACGCGTCAATAGTGGAGGGATCGGAACGTCCTCAGCCCGCGACGTACGCCGGCTCTTTGCCCGGCTTCCACTTGATGCCGCAGCCGATGCTGGCGCGCTGCTCGCCCGGCACGGGCTTGCCCGCCAGCGCCGCATCCAGCGCCCGCCGCAGGTCGACTCCCGTGACGGGAACGTCGTTCCCCGGCCGGCTGGCGTCCATCTGGCCGCGGTAGACGAGCTTTCGATTCGCATCAAAGACAAAGAAATCCGGCGTGCAGGCAGCATGATACGCCGTAGCCGTTTCCTGGCTCTCGTCGTAGAGATACGGGAAGGTATAGCCGATTTCCCCGGCCACCCGTGCCATGTTTTCGGGACCGTCCTCGGGGTGGCTGGCGATGTCGTTCGAGCTGATGCCGACGATCGCCGCGCCTTTTGCCTGGTACTCCCTCGCGAGAGCTGCCAGCGGCTTCTGCACGTGCTTGACGTAGGGGCAGTGATTGCACAGGAACATCACGAGCAGCACGGGTGCAGTCCTGAAATCATCGATGGACACCGTCCCGCCCCGCGGGTCGGGAAGGGAAAACCTGGGAGCAATCGTTCCCAGCGCGAGCATAGTCGACGTCACGGCCATTGTGGGCTCCTTTCCGTCAAGGTACTGATGGCGCAAGCAGTGCGTCTATCCTGGCAGCCATGATGAAATCGTTCTCGTGAAGCCCGTCGATTGCATGAGTGAAAAGCGTAACCTTCAGCTTCCCCCACTGGACAAGAAGGTCCGGGTGATGACGCTGGCTCTCCGCGATCTCGGCGATCCGGTTCGCAAGCGCCATTGCCTGGCGGAAGTTTTTCACGCGGATCTCCCGTTCCAGGTGGTGACCGTTGACCACCTCCCACTCCGGCGAAATCTGCCTTCGAAGCTCATCCACGAGCTCGGCCGCAAGGGGCGGAACCCCGCCCCGGCAGGGGACGCAATCCTTCGCAGCCAGCCGCTGCGGATCGCCGCCGTCCATGCCGCGAGTGTAAGCCGATCACCTGCGCCTGTAAAGGCACCAGTGCCATTCGATCGGCGGATTTGTGGCGTTGACGGCTTCCATCGCCCATTCTACTCTTCCGCCCATGACAGAGAGCCGTCACACGGTGATGCGGGGGGACGCTGCCGACCTCTCGGGTCTCTCTGACTCGTCGGTCGCGCTGGTCGTCACCTCGCCTCCCTACCCGATGATCGAGATGTGGGACGAGCTTTTCCGCGCGCGGGATCCCGAGGTGGCCCGTGCACTCGATGCGAGGGACGGAAATCGCGCCTTCGACCTGATGCACCGGGATCTCGACCGGGCATGGAAGGAGGTCCACCGGCTTCTCATCGATGGCGGGTGGGCCTGCATCAACATCGGAGATGCCGCGCGGACCGTGAACACAAGATTCCGGCTCTACCCCAACCACGCCCGCGTGCTGTCCGCATGCACCGCCCTGGGCTTCGACGTTCTTCCTGCGGTGTTGTGGCGCAAGCAGACGAACGCGCCAAACAAGTTCATGGGCTCGGGAATGCTGCCGGCCGGCGCGTATGTCACCCTCGAGCACGAGCATATCCTGATCATGAGGAAGGGCTCGAAACGGGAGTTCAGCTCGCCGGACCTGAAGAGGGCGCGCCGGCAGAGCGCCTTCTTCTGGGAAGAACGCAACCGCTGGTTCTCCGACGTATGGGACTTCAAAGGGACGCGCCAGGCCCTGGGTCCTTCCGAGGCCCGGGATCGAAGCGCGGCTTTTCCGTTCGAGCTCCCTTTCCGCCTGGTCAATATGTATTCCGTCAGAGGTGACACCGTTCTCGATCCGTTCGTCGGCGCAGGCACGACGATCCTCGCAGCGATGGCGAGCGGACGCCACAGCATCGGCGTCGACATCGACGAGACCCTGCTCGATGCCGCCCGGGCAGGCGCGGCGGCAGCCCGGCAGCGGCTCAACGATTTTCTCGAGCAAAGAGCGGCGGCGCACGCGGGCTTCGTGGACAGCTACCGTCAGGACAAGGGAGAGCTTCCCCACCGCAACGCGCGGCATGGCTTTCCCGTGATGACCGCGCAGGAGGAGGACTTGATGCTGCACGCGATCGACGAGGTGCGCCTCTGCGACGATGGATCGATCGTCGTTGGATACCGGGAGACGGAATGCGCGTGATTCTGCTAGTGCGACCCCGTCCCGGGCTGATCGATGACCCGCAGAAACTCCTCCGGGGTTTCCTGGTGGGGCAGGTGTCCAGAACCGGGGATGATCGCCATCTGCGCCCCCGCATGCTTCGCGCGCGCCGCCCTGCCGACCTCGACCGGGACGATATGATCCTGGCCGCCCCACACGTAGAGGGTTGGAATATCGAGCCTGCGGGCCAGACGCGCTGATCTCCTTCCCCGTGTGAACAGCCAGACGGCGAAGCTCCTGAATGACGAGAAAGAGGCGCGCATCTGGCTGACGCTGGCTACCCGCTCGCCGACTCTCTCGCGCAGAAACTCGCGCTCCTCAGGCGGCAGGCCTGCCAGGCTCGCGTAATACGGCATGAGCGACGCGTACGCGGCGTCCAGGTCGCCGGCGAGGCTCCGATACCTTTTTTCCGCGATGCCCGGAACGAGCATGAGGAGCAGGCCGATATTGACCCTGCTCATGGGAAAAAGGCCGCCGTCCACCAGAATGAGACGGGACACCAGGCCGGGATCCGCGAGGGCCACGATCTGCGCAAAGGCAGCGCCGAGGGAGCTGCCCACCAGGGTCACACGCTCCATGCCGAGGCTCCGCACGAGCTCGCGCAGGATG
>DATKLB010000218.1:0-7756 GCA_035542615.1 Spirochaetia bacterium
GCCTTTCACTCCTTCTGTCTGATGATCGATATGGCGGCCAGAAGGATGACCGCACGCGCGATCTGGTGATACGAGGTCTCGAGGTTCCACATGTTGAGCAGGCTCGACAGTACAGTGATGACGAGCACGCCGGCGATGACACCGAGGATGTTCCCCCTGCCGCCGCCGAAAGGGATTCCGCCGATGAGCACCGCGATGATCGAGTCCAGCTCGAACCCCGGCCCCACCGATGGGTCTCCGACCCCCATCCTGCTTGAAAGATAGAGCCCGGCGACAGCGGCGCACAGTCCGCTCACCAGGTAGCTGAAGAACTCGATGCGGCTCACCCGGATGCCGGCAAGCCGGCACACCTCCCGGCTTCCCCCCATGGCAAAGAGATACCGCCCCCAGGTGGTGCGGTTCATGACGAGCACGGCCACGGCGAACACGACCAGGATGATGAGGAGAGCCGACGGGACCGGCCCGACCGATCCGCGCGAGAACAGTCGGAAGCCCGGCGCTATCGCGCCGATGGGTCCGTGGGTGATGATGAGCACGATGCCGCGGCCGATGGACAGGACCCCGAGGGTGGCGATGAAGGGAGGAATCCTGAGCTTCACCACTGCAAGCCCGTTCAGGAAGCCCATGGCCAGGCCGATCCCGAGGCAGGCCGCAATTGCTGGCAGCATCATCCCGTTGCGTCCGCCCATCATGGCCGCCGAGAGAATCGTCGTCAGGGTGATTGTCGAGCTCACGGACAGGTCCACGCCGCCCGAGATCATGACCATGGCCTGCCCGATGGTCACGATGCCGAGCGCGGCCGCTGCCCTCAGGTTGCTCGTGAGGTTGTAGGGGTCCAGGAATGCCGGCGAGGAGATACTGCCGGCCAGGAAAAGCAGCACGAACGTGGCGTACACGATGAAATCCGTTCGGGCCGAGAGGATGCGCAGGCCGCGCACGGAGCGGTCTCCTTCGACCCGCGCGTTCCTGCCTCCGACGGCAGCGGCCATGACTTTCTCTTCCGTGGCTTCCGTGGCCGCCATCTCCGCCGATATTCTCCCCGAGCGCATCACCAGGAGCCGGTCGCACATCCCCAGAACTTCGGGCAGCTCCGAGGACACCATGATGATCCCGAGGCCCTGGTCAGCCAACTCACGCAGGCGGTGATAAATCTCCATCTTGGCGCCGATGTCCACGCCGCGCGTGGGCTCGTCGCACAGGAGAACCCGGGGCCGTGAGAGGAGCCATTTCCCGATGACGACCTTTTGCTGGTTGCCGCCGCTCAGCGAGACGACTTCCTGCTCCGTCGACGATGCCTTGATCTGAAGCTTTCCCGCCATCGCATCAGTCTCGCGCCGTTCCACATCCCCACGGATGACTCCGAGGATCTGCCGGTCTCGGAGGCTTGGCAGGCTCATGTTTTTGCGCACCGAGAGCCCGAGAATCAGCCCCTCCTCCTTGCGGTCTTCGGTGAGGAGAGCCATTCCCCGCCGGACCGCCTCCCGCGGAGTCGCGAACCGGGCGCGTTCGCCCGCCAGGCGGACATCGCCGGTCACGGGCCGGGCGCCGAAGAGCGCCTTGCACAGCTCCGTCCTCCCGGCCCCCACCAGGCCATAGAGGCCGAGTATCTCTCCCCGTCTCAGCGTGAAGCTGACTCCTTCCACCTCGGGCTCTGATCGAAAGTCACGGACCTCCAGGATCACCTCGCCAGCTCCCTGTCCCCGGGGAGGGAATACGCGGTCGAGCTTCCTGCCGACCATGCCCGTGATGAGCTCGGCGGCGGTCGTCTCTCTGACAGCCCGTGTGCAGACCAGCTCACCATCCTTGAGGACGGTGACGCGGTCCGCCAATCGGAAGATCTCCTCGAGGCTGTGGGAGACATAGAGAATGGTGATCCCGCGGCCCCGCAGCTTTTCGATCAGCGAGAACAGGCGCTCCCGCTCACGCACGGAGAGCGCCGAGGTCGGTTCATCCATGATGAGCACGGTCGCGTCCAGGGAGAGCGCCTTGGCAATCTCCACAAGCTGCCTGCTAGCGACGCTCAGGCCTCCTGCTTCCGCATTCGCGGGAACATCCGCCTCCAGCTCTCTCAGCCAGCGACGGGCCGTTTCCAGCACTTTCGCCCTGTCGATCCAGCCGCCCCCGCCCGGTTCCTGCCCCAGGCAGATGTTTTGCGCGACGCTCAGGTGGGGGATCAGGGTGAACTCCTGGTAGATGATGGCGATCCCCATGCGCCGGGCGGTTTCAGGGTCATAGCGATCGATTTCGACTCCCCCCACGGAGACGCTGCCGTGGTCCGGAGCAACCGCTCCGGCAAGGATCTTCATGAGCGTGGATTTTCCGGCTCCGTTCTCTCCGACAAAGGCGTGCACTTCTCCCCGTGCAACCGAGACGCTGACCTCCCTTAGGGCCTGGACACCGGGGAATGCCTTGGAGATTTCCCTGATCTCGAGAATCGGGCTGGTCACATCCGACATGATCCTGCCTGGTTGGAGAGGGAGATCGGGGTCCGGACCCACCGGACCCCGTATCCATCTTCAACTACTTCTTCGCGTAGTATTTCTTGACCCAGGACTCGGGAAGCTCGTTCACCGCAAAGTACTGGTCGTTGAGGTCCGACCGGTAGTACTTGTCCAGCTGGTCCTGCTCGAAGGTCACCATGGGGTATTCCACGATCTTGGGGACCGGCTGGCCCTGGAGGACCTTGATCCCGAGCTCGACGCAGGTCAGCGCCAGGGGAGCTCCGCCGGAAACCGCCAGGAACTGGATGTTGCGCTCTTTCGCCATGCGCAGCCAGCCGTTCCAGTCATCGGCTGTGATCGGGGGGATTGGCTTTCCGGCATCCACCAGGGCTTCGACCGCGCCGAATGCCATTTGTCCGCCGTCGGCGATGACACCGTCGATGTCAGGGTGTGACTGGATGAACGCCTCCATGGCGGCCTTCGCCTTCACGGGCGACCAGTCAGCGTACGCCGTGTCGACCAATTGAATGTCGGGGTAGCGGCTCAGGCCCTGCTTGACTCCCCGAAGCACATCCTCCGCATAGCTGGAACCGGCGATGCCCATGAGGGCGACCACTTTGCCTTTGCCGCCAAGCTTTTTCCCCATCCAGTTCGCGTAGAGGAAGCCGGCTTTCATGTTGTTGCGCGATACCCAGCTCACGTACTTGTCCGTGTCAACACCGGTGGAGGCCAGAATCACGGGGATGCCCCGGTCCATCACTTCCTCGACGGCGCCGACCAGCGCAGCTTCACTCGCCGGATCGACGAAAAGGAGGTTCACTTTCTGTGCTGCCAGTCCCTCGATGTCGGTGATCTGCTGGGCGGGGTTCCAGAAGCACGCGGTGACTTTGAAGTCCTTGAAATACTTTGCGTATTTCTCCTCGATCCCGTAGCGGAAGTGGAGGCCGAACATCGTCATCCATGCGTTCGTATCCCCCAGCCCTGCCCGGCCCACCAGCCACTTGCCCGCGGTCTTGTACCGCGCTGTATCCACCATTCCTGCGGCGGCCGTCGAGCTCTGCGCCATGAGCCCCGCCGGGGCCAGCAACCCAGCGAAGAGCAGAACGATCCATGCTCGCTTCATTGTCTTTCTCCCTTTTGCCGAAAGTATTTGCGGTCCGCAACGCGGACTTCTCCTTCTTAGTCTCATTTTTCAGAAGCCTCCACTGCCCGGGCCAGCCTCCCCCGCAGCCTGGTCCAGCTCGCGGAGTAGAACGCGACCGCCCCGAGGATCACCAGACCGCGGAGCACGAGCTGGTATTCCACCTTGAGCTTCAGGAGCAGGACCAGGTTCAGGAGAATGGCCATGAGGAGCACCCCGGCAACGGTTCCCGAAACTCGGCCCCTGCCGCCGCCCAGGAGAGTCCCGCCCACCGCAACTGCGGCAATGGAATCCAGGTCATACCCGGTGCCGATTTCCTGGTCCGCGTACCCGAGGTACCCGACAAGGACGATCCCGGAAACAGCGGCCAGGAACCCGCACACAACGTAGGACACAGTCGTGACCCGGTCCACGGAGATTCCGTTCAGCGACGCGGCCCGCGGATTCCCGCCCACGGCGAAGATCCTGCGGCCCCAGGTAGTCCGTGTCAGCATCATCCCGGCGGCGGCCACGATGAGCGCGAAGATGACGAGGGCGTTCGGGACAGGGCCCACGGATCCGCTGCCCATGACCCGGATCGAGCTCGGGAGGACTCCCGAAGGAGTGGCCCGCGTCACCAGGAGCCGCAGACCTGTCACCAGGAGACCCACGAAAAGGGTCGAGATAAAAGGCTGAACCTTCCGTTTTGCAACGAGAAGCCCGTTTCCGAGCCCTATCAGCGAACAGGCGGCGAGCACGACGGGGAGCGCGATCCACACGTATCGGTTGTCTCCCTTCGTGATCTCCGCCACACTCACGCCGGCCAACTGCATGACGGCGGCCACCGAAAGATCGATCCCCCCCGAGATGACGACCACTGTCTGGCCGACGGCAAGGATTCCGAGCGCGGAGGCCTGGCGGAGGATATTGAAGACATTCTTTGCCTGGAAGAAAACAGGAGACACGATGGCGGCGAGAATGACGACCGCAAGCAGGAACACGTAGACGAGGTGCTCCCGGAGGACGGCACCGAAAAAGGTTGACGCGGCGGCACGAAGAGTCATGAGTCGCGCGAAGCGCTCGAAGCGCTGCGGAGGGAACAGGTGCTCACACAGATGCACGTCATGAGGGAGTCATTATTGATGCGATTGCACGCGGCGTCAATCCAGCCAGCGCTGCCTGTTTGCGTTGACGAACTCATCATCGGAGAGATGCGGATACGCGGCGGTCACCCGGTCGATCTCCTCCTTCTGGCCGGGAGAGAGGTCTTCCCGCGGGTCGAGGCACCACCTGCCTGCCATGAGCCCCTGGCGGACGAGCACCTCGTGGATGCCGGCAATGCAGCCGCGGAAACCGTTGGCCGCGTCGAAGAAAGCCGCGTTCGCGTCCGTGATTTCTGCTGACTGCCGCAACAGGTCGGCGGGAACCGGGGCGCCAGCGCACGTGATTCCCTTTATCCGATCAAGGATCTTCACCGCGCCATGAGTCCAGACCGCCCAGTGGCCGAGCAATCCCCCGCGGAACCGCACCTCCACCCGGCGGCCGCCAACGGAATACGTGAAGGGGGTCAGGAGGTCGGGGACGATCGAATCATCGTTGCCGGTGTACAGGGCGACTTCCTCTGATCGTCCGGATTCTGCAAGGGCCCGCGCGACATCGATGGTCTGGTAGCGGTTGAACGGCGCGACCTTGATTGCTGCCACGTTGTCGATCTCCAGGAAAAGCCGCCAGAACTGCCAGGGCAGGGGAATCCCACCGGCGGCCTGCTGAAGGTAGAACCCGAAAAGCGGGAGGATCTTCGCGATCTCCCGGCAATGGGCTGCAAGCTCCTGCGTGGACTTGCCCCGCGCCCATCCCAGGCTCAGGAGCACAGCATCATAGCCGAGCTTGAGCGCGATCTCGGCTTCCTGGAGCGCCCGCGGGGTGGGGCCGACGACTCCCGCCACTTTCACGACCGGTCTTCCCATCCTCTTTTCGAAAGCGGCCGCCTCTTCGCTGGCCATCGAGAGCACGGGGGAAAAAAGGTCATGCTTAGCGGCGCGGATTGCGAACTGCGTCGTGTGCACGCCGACTGCAATTCCGCCGGCGCCGGCATCCAGGTAATAGCGGGTAAGGCCGCGCTGATGCTTTTCGTCAAGCTTTCGCCGCGCGGTGACCGCCAGGGGATGCGCCGGAATGACGACCCCAGCGGCAAGAAGCTTTCTCAGCTCGTTGAGCTCCATGGCTCAGAATCTCCCGTCCCGGCTTTCGAAATGAGTGGGCTTTCCGAGGTCCGCCCCGCCGTGCATCACCCAATCGGCAATCCACCCAAGGAGCCGGTCGGCGCCGACTGTCGGCGGTCCGAACAGCTTGTATGCCTCGGACGAATTGTTCAGGAGGGCGGAGCCAGATTCCCGGCCCTCGAACGTCACGTCTCTGCCCAGGAGCTTTCCGAGCTGCTCGGCGACATCTTTCACTCGAAGAGTCTTTGGGCCCGTCAGGTTGAGAATGCGCGCGGGAACCGCGGCCTGGGAGAGAGACTGAAGCACCATGGCGTTCGCGTCCTGCTGCCAGATGACGTTGAACCAGCCCATCGAGAGGCTCACCGGCCTGCCGGCCTGCACCTGCCGGGCGATGTCCACGAGGACCCCGTAGCGCAGCTCACAGGCATAGTTGAGCCGGATAAGCACCACGGGGATCCGCAGCGAGCCGCTGAAATACTGGAAGACACGCTCGCGAGCAAGCACACTCCAGGCATACTCCCCCACGGGGCTCGGCTCGTCCGTCTCCCGTGAGCCCCCGGAGGCAACCTCGGTGAGGCCGTACACGTTCCCGGAGGAGAACGCGACGATCCGGCTTTTTCGAAATCTCCGGCAGCAGGCGCCCGGGAGAAACGCGTTCATCGCCCACGTCTGCGGCTCGTTGCCGGTCGTGCCGAACTTCGTCCCCGCCATGTAGATGAGATTCGGAGCATCGGGAAGGCGGGCGACCTGCTCTTCGTCTATGAGATCGCAGGAGATGGCCTCCACGCCCGCCGAAGCCAGGCCGGAAAGGACGCGGCTATCCGAGAAACGCGATACAGCGATCACTCTGCGGCGGATTCCGGCTTCATCTGACGCGCGCCGTGCCATCCTGGCGAGGCTCGGTCCCATCTTTCCCCCGGCGCCGAGCACAATGATGTCTCCGGGCATTTGTCCGAGCGCCTCTCTGACTCCCGGGGTCGGCCTGCTCAGGTTGTCTTCGAGCTCGCTGATGCTCGCGGCCGCTTCCATGCGCATCCCTCCCTGTGCCACGTTGATGATGTTCACTGACCGTAGCGCGGGGAGCGTGGCGGTGTAAAGAGCTTTAGAGATCGAAGAAGTGATTCCGAGACAACTGCTGAGCGGTCATCCAATTCGTGGTCAGAAAAACTGCTGCGCGCTCTCAGCCCGGAGGTGGAATAGGCATTCCCGCGGACTCCTATGCGCGAGACAGTCATGATGAAATCACAGGCCCTGGTAATAAGCTAGTGGCACGACCTCAATGGAGTTGACCGTTCGTACAACCCCTTCCACGGTTTCGGCAACGCCGACGCATTGATCACTCGCAGCTTGAGACCGAGCCGTTCCATGCAATGAGACAACGCCTTTATCGCATACGACGTTCAGGTACATAACCAAGATTCTTTCCCGGTAGGCTATCGCGATGAACACGTCTTGAGCAATCCGCAAGTCGCGCAACACTTCGCGCGCAAGATCGCTGGCCTTTGCATATTTGGGCAAATGAAGGAGTGTAGCCACTGCATCGCAAGTCTGGATAGGAGATATCGCCGCAGTGTTTACCACCAGGTCATAGTCCGTCGACGAGTCCCAGACCGTGTTGAAGAAATACTTGTGGTATCCGGCCCGGTCGTGATCGCTCTGATGGATCATCCGAAGCGCGTGCTGTTCGTCTACGCCGAGGCGCTCACAAAGCCGCTTCACCCGAACCTTGCAAGGAGCAATAATCCTCAGCCTGAGAGTGCTGGGCACGCCTTGAAAAATGATGTTTCCCCCTCGCCCAACGATGACACAATCCTTTTCACTCGCGAATCGGTACATGGCAGCCCTCGTGAAGTCGAGGTACCGGGCCTTCTGCTGTGTGAATTGCTCCCAAAAGCCCGGCCGTTTTTCATCATCTCGTTCGAACTGCGTCTCGGTCATGCCCAGATCCACGAGTAAGGCTTCCAACGACTCTT
>DATKLB010000219.1:0-3129 GCA_035542615.1 Spirochaetia bacterium
GACAACGAGGACAGAGAGATTTCGCGATACCCGCCATCTATGACGAGATGCTCCGCCTCCCTCAGGATGAGGGCACGGCTCTTTTGCCTGCATGCGCGGTAGTACACGGTCGCATGACAGAACCGACAGGCATTCGGGCATCCCCGCATGATTTCGATGACCCCGTGGTCCTGCACGACCCGGATGTTCGGAACGGGAAAACACATATCTGCCGCGCGGCCCGCGAACCCCCTCCAGAGCGCGCGTCTGACCGGACCCGTTCGCCCCGGATGCCACACGGAAGCGTCGGATCGAAGGTATGCCAGCAGATCATTGCGCG
This sequence comes from Spirochaetia bacterium, assembly GCA_035542615.1. Taxonomy (GTDB): domain Bacteria; phylum Spirochaetota; class Spirochaetia; order SZUA-6; family Fen-1364; genus Fen-1364. The sequence goes on from DATKLB010000219.1 coordinate 320, forward strand.
AGGCCCCGCGCTTCCTCAAACGACCCAGCTCGGAGAATACCCGCTGTGCCCAGCCTTCGGCCTCACCGATGAAGACGAAGTCTGCAAAGATCCCGAAAGGCACGGGGTTGCTTGCGGCTGGCCCGCCCACGATGACGATCGGCTCCCCCTCGTCCCTGCGCTCGGTCTCCACTGTTACGAAGCCGCAGTCGAGGATTGCAAGTGCGTTCGTCATCGTCAGCTCATAACCAACGGAGAAGCCGACGATGTCAAAATCTCGAAGAGCTCGCCCTGTTTCAAGCGAGTACAAGGGGACTCCCGCGCCGCGAAGACGCGACTCGAAATCCGGCGCAGGAGCGAACACCCGCTCGCACAGGACATCCGGGAGGCTGTTCAGGACGCTGTAGAGGATTCGGACCGCACTGTTGGACATCGCGATCTCGTAGAGGTCGGGGTACGAGATCGCCACGCGCAGAGCGGCGCTCTCCTTGACGATGGACCCGTACTCTCCGCCGACGTAGCGGCCGGGTTTTTCGACACTCTGCAGAATGCCCGCCAGATCTCGGACGGGATCGATCAGTCGCATCGGCACAGGGGGGGAATCATTCCACCCTTCCAGCGACAGGCGCGTACGGCGTACTCGCCGAACGGGTACTCCCGTACGGCGTACTCGCCGAACGCGTGCGAACCAAAAATCATTCCACTCTTCCAGCGACAGGCGCGTACCACGGTTTCAGCGAGCTGAGCACCTGATCGTAGGTCTGATTGGCGAAGATGCCCTGGAAGATCAGGTTGGCCGCCTTGGGCGCCCACCATTCCCAGGTGCTGGAACCTTCCACCATGACCACAACCACGACCCTGTCCTCCGGCGTGTCGGTCTGAAACGGCCCGTATGCTGCAAACCACGAGTGCCACTGCCCTTCGACATTCGTCTCCGAGGTCCCCGTCTTCCCCGCCAGCTCGACGGCGCGCGTAGTGATCACGGGCGCTGCGGTTCCATGCGCGATGACTCCCCGCAATGCCTGCTGAACAGTGCGCCAGGTCTCCTTGCTCACTGCCGACTCGTGGAGAACCTGCGGGGCGACTTTTGAGAGGACCTTGCCTGTGAACGCGTCACGGGTCTCCTTCAGCAAGTGAGGTCTATAGACGACCCCGTTGTTGGCGACCATCGCGACCATGTCGGCCATCTGCAGGGGCGACAGTGTGACGAACCCCTGCCCGATGGCGAGGTTCAGCGTGTCCCCGCCCACCCAGCTCTGGTGCTTGATCTTCTCCTTCCACTCGGGCGTCGGAAGGAGCCCGGTTCTCTCCTCGGGAAGGTCGATTCCGGTCAGGGACCCCAGCCCGAAATCGCGGGCATAGGTATCGATCTTGTCGACCCCCAGCTCGTTGCCCATCGTCCAGAAATACACGTCGCAGGAGTCCGCCAGGCCGCCCAGAAGATCCTCCCACCCGTGCCCGGTCTTCTTCCAGCAATTGAAGACGCGGTCGCCGAATTGCAGCTTTCCGGTGCACAGCACCATGCGGTTGATAGGTATTGTTCCGTCATCGACGATCGCAGTGGTCATGACGATTTTGAAAGTCGATGCGGGGGGATAGACGGCCTGAACTGCCCTGTTATAAAAGGGAAACGAGGGATCCACGGAGAGCTTGCCGAAATAGTCTCCGGCGTCGACGCCGAACAATCTGTTGGGGTCGAACGAAGGATAGCTCACCATCGCCAGGATCTCCCCCGTTGCCGGCTTGAGGACGACCACTGACCCCTTGCGTGGTCCGAGGGCCTGCTCGGCGAGTTCCTGGATCCTCCTATCGATCGTGAGCACAACGTTTCTGCCCGGTTGCGGAGGCACGACCTCCTCTTCCTCGCCAGTGAGCCGCCGCTCCTTGACATCCACCACGCGAAAGCGCGTGCCGTCCCTGCCGCGAAGGACCTGATCGTACTGCTTCTCGATGCCCGACTTGCCGAGTACGTCGCCAGACTCATAGCCCTCATTGTACAGGACCTGCAGTTCCTCGTGGGTGATGTCCCCCACGTAACCGATCACGTGGGCAAGTGAACCCGACTCCACGTAGCTGCGGATCGGCTTATTGTGCCAGCTCACGCCGGTGAAATCCGACAGATGCTCGGCGATTGAGGAAATGGTCTCCAGGGTCACGCCGCTTTTCAGCTCGACGGGCTGGTAGGTGCGGAGGATCTTTGGGGGGAGCTTTTTCTGAATGTCATCCGGCGTGACGGCGAGGATTCTGGAAAGACGCGCCAGGAGCGGAGGCATATCCGCCGGTGGAACCTCGCCAGGCGTTATATCCACGGCAAATGAATCGACGTTGAAAACGAGGGGATCATCCGCGCTGCGATCGAAGATTTGACCGCGTTGCGCGGGGATTGGAACTTCCCGCTGCGACACGTCCTTGGCGCGCTGCTTGAACTCGAACCCCTTGACGATCTGCAGCCAGAACAGGTACAGGACAAGGAACCCGATGCTGCCGGCGAAGAGCACGGTGAGAAACAGGAACCGCCGCCTCTGCTGCCGCTCGATGTTCTCCATCAGGCCCCTTCCTTGTCGACCTGCTTGAAGACTCGGAAAACCCCGAGGAGAGCGAAGAGGAAGGGCGCGAGGATGCCGTTGTACGCCACCTCTATCCACAGTCTCCCGGTGAATATGACAAAACCCGAGGAGGCGATTCCGAAAATCGCGGAGATGACTCCCGCCAGCACGCCCTTCAGGATCGTGGCAATCACGGTGAGGATCATGGGCATGAGGAAAGGATCGATGAACACGTTGCCCGCGAAAACTCCGTACACGTACCCGATGATAGTCCGCATGAGGGAA
>DATKLB010000220.1:0-9468 GCA_035542615.1 Spirochaetia bacterium
GGTTGATCTGCTCAAACTGCTCGACCAGCCGATTGAAGATCTCTCGGCTTCCCGTTTTTTCCAGGAAGTACATCTTCTGGGCCATGAAGAAGATGATGTGATCCCGCGTATGTTCCATCGGTCTCTCTGACTATCGACATATCACCCCGATAATCTCCAGCGGAAAAAAGCCCTCGGCGGACCGGCAGAACCGCCGTTCCGCGCATCGTCTGGACGCATCGAGCCGATCGCGATGCTCCCCCTCCTGCCCCTCGGCATAGGAACGTCGTTCGCCATCTGCTATACTGCCGGCGGAGGTGAAAATGGCGATGGGATTCAGCCTGGAGACGGACCCGTGGGTCTATCGCGCGAAACACGGTGACGATGGCGTCTGGAGCGAAGAGTACATCGAGCAGCCCCACAAGACACCCCGAGAGGAAGAGTGTCTATCCGACGCGGAAAGGGCGAAACTCCTTCTTCGCCGGAACAACTTCGCCGACCTGCCCCTGGTGAACTACACCACCCAGTACGGGATGGGGTGCTTTGAGGGATTGAAGGCATTTCCTCAGCCCGACGGAACCTTGAAGCTTTTCCGCCCTGACGAGAACGGCAAGCGCATGGAGGCATCCATGAATGGCTTGCACATGCCGCCCTTTCCCCCGGAAATGTTTCTTGCCGCGGTGAGAACCCTGGTGGGAAAGAATGCCACTATCGGGTTCACGCCTTCCTACGACCCCGCGTGGGCAAAAGAAGACTTCGTCACCGGCCATGCCGTCTACATCCGGCCCTTCACGTACGCAGAACCGGGAATCGGCGTCGGGATCAGCAAGCATCCGTGGGTGATCGTCGTGACAACGCCCGTCGGCTCGTATTTCAAGCCGGGCAATTCGAAGGCGATTACAACGAGGCGGGTTCGCGCGACTCCCGGCGGAACGGGATGGATAAAAGCCGACTCGAACTATGTCACCAGCGCGCTTGCAAAGCGGGAGGCCGAGTCCGCGGGATACATGGAGGCTGTCTTCCTTGACGCGCGTGAGCAGCGATACTTCGAGGAAGGCTCCTCCTGCAACATCTTCTTCCTGATGAAGAACGGCACGCTTGTCACCCCGAGCCTGGAGGATACGATCCTTCCGGGGATCACCCGAAAGAGCGTCATCGTGCTTGCCCATGAAGAAGGCGTGAAAACCGAGGAGCGTCGGGTCTCGGTGAAGGAGGCATTCTCCAACGCGAAGGAATGCTTCGTCGCAGGCACCGCGGCCGGAGTTTCCTTCATTGAGTCGATCACTCACGAAGGGAAAGAAGTCGCGTTCGCCGGCAGGCAGATGGGGGAGCTGACCCGATCGCTGCTGAAATCCTTGAAGGGCATCCAGTACGGCGCCCTTCCCGACTCACACGGCTGGATGTTCCCTACCCTTCACTGACGCGGTCTACCAGAAGAGCGTTCCCAGGTCCTTCGGGATATCCCGCGAGATCTGCGGCACGAAACCCGACACCGGGTAGAGAATTCCCCGCTGGTTGAGGAAGGGGAGGTTTCTGACCCCTCCCGTGGACCTGGTGTCGGGAGCCCGTGTAAGGGTATCTGCCGTCTCGGAAGCGTCCGCGAGGTACACAAGCGCCTCGGACCTCTTGTTGCGATCCCCGGTGCGCGCGGCGAGCCTGTCGAGGGTCACGCCCAGGTTGTTGTTCACCTTCACGAGCGTTTCCAGCAGCGAGCGCTGCTCGGGCTTCTCCCGGGGGAAAAGGTCGCCAAGGGCAGTGCGCAGGGTCTCAAGCCGATCTCGCACGCGCAGGTAATAGCCCTGCGCGGCGAAATAATCTCCCCTCTGGTAGAAGGCGTTGCCCAGGGCATAGAGCAGGTTGACGGGCGCTTTGCCCGAGTAGTCAACCGGCTGCGTTCCTGACTGCACGATTGGCGGCGCTGCGTCCGGGTCCCGAGGCACACCCCATTCCTCCTCAGCTTTCGCAAAGCTCGTCAGCGCGGCGACATAGTCCCCGGCCGCGTAGTGAGTGAAGCCGATCTTGTAATCCAGAGACGGGTCGACATACAGGTTGTCGATCGCTTTCCGGTAGAGGGACCGAGCAGTATCCAGGTCTCCAATGATGTAGTAGTGGAGGTCTCCAAGGTCCGCGTAGGGCCTTCCGAACAGGCGTCCCGCCGCGATGAGCTTGTTTCTCTGATTCTCTTCGATCAAGGCGATCGCGCCGAGAATCTCCTTTTCCCCGTTGATGTACTGACCTTTCACGTCGAAAAGCTCACCCAGCCGCGTGTGAGTGTCGACCTCCATGGCAATTCGTTTGGGGGTCAGGGGATCCGTTGGATGAAGAAGCTTCAGCGCCGCGTTGAGAGCCAGCAACTCGTCGTCGGGCCGCTGGGTGAGCCGGTAGTAGCGCGCGAGGTTGTAGTGAACCTCCGCAAGGCCCGTGCGGGCCTCTTCAGCCTTGAACAGCACCTCCTGCGCATGGTCGAGCATCCGATGGTCGATCAGGTACCCGCCCAGCTCAGCGTACGCTTCGGGGTCGACGCGCTCGTTGGGGCGCGCGGCGAAGTAGAGCCGGAGGCGCTCGATCTCCTGCTGATTATCGGTGCGGATGAAATACCGGAGCATCCGGAACAGGAGCTCGTCCCGCGTTCCGTACCTGTCGATGAGGGTAGCGTAATCCAGCCGCGCCATTTCGTAGTGTGAGCTCTCGGTGGCTGCCCACCCCAGGTTGTTGTCTCCCGCAGCCAGAAGGCCGTCGTAGTCATACTGGTCCTTGTCCAGGATGATCTTGAGGATGTCGTCAGCCTTCTTGAAGTCGGCGAGCGCGGTCGACTCCATGCGGGCGTAGTCGAGCACTCCTTTTCTGTCGCCGGGAAAATCCCGCAGGAGTTGGTCGTATTTCTGCTCGGCCAGAACGTATTGTCGCCTGTCCGAGAATGCCTCCGCGTAGCGAAAGTACCACTTCCTGATGTGAAAAATCCTGCGGGCGCGGTCGAAGGACTCGTTGGCGAGAGTGAAACGATCCCCCAGGATGTGCGTGTACCCGGTTCGGTAGCTCGCCGCGGCCGCCAGGGGACGGTAGACGACTCGATAGCCAAAAAAGCCGATGAGGGCAGCGGCAAGCACGGTGACGGCGAACAGCCGCACCATGGGGTAGATGTTTTCCCGCAGCGCGTACGCAAAGGTCCGCCGCTCCGCTTCAAAGGCGACTCCGGACCTCTTTTCATAGCCCGGTGGAATGACGATGCGCCTTCCCGTGATCCTGGTGACAACTGAAGCTATCTCTTGCGCCGCCGCGCCCGCGACCAGCAGAGAAATGAGCCTCGTCAGGTTGGCTCCGGCCGCGCGCCCGTCAGCGATCACTTCCTGGACCGCCAGCTTGAGGTTGCGAGGAAGCGACTCGAGGGTTCTTTTCAGTTGATCGAACTGCGGCCGCGTCAGCGCAATCTCGGCTTCGACGCCGCCCAGCTCGGGAAGCGGTGCAGCCTCCCGGGGAGCCGGCCGCGCGGGACGCCTCGCAGCCGGTGCTTCAGGTCTTGCCGCCTCAGGCTGCTCCGCTTCGACGAACTGCCCCGTGGGTTCGGTGAACGTGAACTCCTCAAGGCCGAGATTGCCAAGACCTTCCTCAGGTGCCGTCTCAACGCCCTGCCCAGCCTCGGGCTCAGGGGCTTGCGGCGTTTCCCCGACCGGCTCTTCCGGCTCTCCGACACGTGGTTCAGCTTCCCCGCCTGCCTGCAGTTCCGTCAGGCTGAGATCCTCCAGGTTGGGCAGCTCTATGCCCGCCAGCGCCTCCTCCGAGGCCGGCCCGGCGGCTCCGAGACCTCCGAGCGCCTCCGGCTCGCCCGTGGGCTCTGGTGACGGCTCCAGCTCGCCCGTGGGTCCCGCTTGCTCAGGCAACGGCTCCGGCTCGCCTGAAGGCGCGACCTGCTCCCCGATGTCCTCGGGAAGTGCTTCCATTTGGGACAAATCGGCCTGAAGGAGAGACGACTCGCTTTCCGGTAACGCGAACTCTTCCGCCAAAGGCTCTCCCGGCTCCGCTGGACCTTCTGCCGGCAGGTCTATCGGCGGCAGCTCCTCGGCGCCCGTTTCCTCAGTCGGGGTCTCTGTCTCTTCGATGGGCGGTGCGGCAGGCTCCTCCGCGAAGAGAGAGCCGAAGTCGAGAGCGGTCTCATCAGGTGAGGGAGTTTCAGCCGTCCCTGCCTCTTCGCTGGGGAGCTCCGGCTGCTCGGCGGCGGGAGCCTCGGCAGGTCCCGGCCCGGAGTCGTCGAGGTCCGAGAGGTCGAGGCCGAAGTCGGCGGCCTCCTCTTCCCCGGGGCCCGCGGCTTCGAGGGGAGCGCCTGGAGCGCCAGCCGGCTCGCCGGCAGGGGCAGGGAGCGCTTCGTCCGGAGGAAGAACGTCTTCGATGGGCTGAGACCGCCGGGCCATGATCTCGGCCTCACCGCCGAGAGAGTTCACGACCTCCTTGAACTTCTCGATGTCTTCCCTACGAGGCATGCGCGTCCTGGTTCAAGTTTCGGTCGAACGGAAGAGCATCATGATTCAAGACAAGCCCCCTCCCTACCGAGACTTATTATAAACAAAAGCCACAGGACGTCCACAGTGAAGACGAAGCGTACGCAGGGCAAAAGCCAGCCACATACCGGGCAAACCCAGCTTCCCCCGAAAAGAAAGGTGTCCCTTCTTCGCTGCCTGCTTCTGGCCTGCATGATTGCCGGGGCGGCGGCGAGCGCGTTCGCGGCACAACCGCAGACCATCGACGTTGCCCTGAACGGTCTCAAGGACTCGCAACCCCCGCATCTCGTTGACGACGTGCTGATCCTGAGCTACAGGCCCGCCGCGGGCATCGGCGCGCGATTCGTCGGAGCCCGGTTCGAGACGGAAGACTATACCATCCTTCACGTTTTCTCGAAAAACCAATACGGGATCTTCGTCCTGGACTACGAAGTTCCCGAGAACACCCGCGTGATCCGCTATCGCCTGGTGATCGACGGGCTATGGGCGAGCGACCCTTCCAATCCGGATGCCCAGATGGACCAGGAGGGCAACCGTATATCGCTTTTCACCGTCGAGAAGGAGCCAGTCCGCCCCATCGCGAATCCGCGGCGGGAAACAGATGGAAGCGTCACATTCCTCTTCCGAGGTCCCCCCGGCAGGCGCGTCACGATCGCCGGAGATTTCAATTCCTGGGATCCCTTTCTGAACCCGCTCGTGGAGACCGAACCAGGGGCGTACCGCATAAGCCTTCGGCTTCTTCCCGGCGCTCACTGGTACCGCTTTTTCTCCGATGGCCGCTGGCTGCTGGACAGGTTCAACGTTGATACGGCCCTGGATCCCGATGGCGAGCCGGTGAGCTATTTCGAGCTGGCACCGGCGGCATCCGACCCGGGGTAGCGCACTCCCCACCGGTTCAACCACAGGATTTCATCAAGAGACTTTCGCGCCTTTCTCCGGGGATGCTGGCCGGCGGCGGGGTACCCCATTGCAATGAGGCAGACGATACGGACGTGAAAGGGCACGCGAAGTGCCCGGTGCGCGCCTCTCCTGTTGAACCAGCCTATCCAGCAGGTGCCCAGCCCGAGCTCGGCGGCGCGAAGGACCAGATGCTCTCCGGCGATGCCGCAGTCCAGCTGGTACATTGCGCTGTCTTTCAGCGACTTTGCGGCTTCGACGAGCCCGGCCCTTTCGGCGCACATGGCGATGATCACCGGCGCGGCGGCCGCAAACCTGGTGGCGGAGAAGATCCCGGAAAAGCACCTGCGGGCAAGCTCCTCCCTGGCCGGGTCATCTCTGACAACGACGAATCGCCATGGTTGGCCGTTGCTTGCCGACGGGGCCAGGCGCGCCGCCTCGATCACGGAAAGAATGTGCTCGTCGGGCACGGGCCCGGGGTCGTACCGGCGCACGCTGGACCGGGCGAGGATCAGCGTTTCCATGGCTGAGCAGCTCACACCGCTGCATCCTGGTGGACCGCGGCGGGCTCCCTGACGCCGCGCATCGTCTCCTGGAGACGATGGATCGAATCGAACCACTTCAGGGCGCTCTCATGGCGGAACGGGATCCGGTACAATCTGCCCTCAAAAGTGAAATGCAGCTTGTCTCCCGGGTCGACGGAGAGCGCTCCCAGCGCCGCAAGCGGCGCGGCCAATGGGATCCCCAGCCGTGTGCGAAAGAGCAGACGCCTGTTTGTCAGGAACGCCCGGCCGAAGGCAAAGACCCGCAGGTTGGGAAACTTTTCCTGCATGAAGAGGAAGTGGGGCCGGGAAATGAGATAGACCTGCTCGCCCGGGGAGAGTCCCAGCCGCGCCTCACTGCGGATGGGAGTGAACGGCATGGCCTTGATCCTGGCGTAGTGCTGGGAAAGGTTCGTCCAGACCCCTTCCGGCCTGCCCTCTTCATCCGCGGGGGAGAGGCGGCAGGTGACATCGATCACCCAGGAAGAAAAGCAGCTTGAGCATTCGACACGGTTGGCGCTGAACGGACGCACGACCTTCAATCCCTCCAGCGTGCCGCAACTGGGACAGCGGTACAGAACGTGCGTGAGATCGACGGCAAGTCCCTTGTACGCGAACCGGGAAGCATCGACCGCGGTACATGTGGAAGAGCCCTGCAGGGCCTGCTGGATGTCCTGGATAATGCGCTCATCCTCATGAGGGATTTCTTCGGGTCGGTAGAGTCGGGAGAACACCGCCTTCACGGGAAACCGTCTCCAGCGCCTCGCCCATCGGGGGAAGACGAAATAGGCGCCTTCCAGCCGGCAGACAGAGACGGGGATTTCCATCTTCCTGATGAGCTTCGCGATTCCCGGGAAGATGGGCTGCACTGTGCCATCCCAGGACCTCACGCCTTCGGGGAACACGCCGATCAGCCCGCCGCGTCCGGCAACCGAGAACATGGAGCGAAGCGCGCTGATGTCGGAGGCGGCTTTGCGCTTGGGAAACGCTCCGAACCAGCCGATGAGCCGCCCCAGGGCCCGCTGGCGGAAGAGGTCCTCGGTTGCAGCAAAGTACACGGGCCGCCGGAGCAGGACATACACCCAGATCGGATCGAAAAGGGTGGCGTGATTTGCGAGGATGATTCCCGCTCCTCGTTCCGGAACCACTTGTGAGTTGATCGAATCCAGCTGGAAGTATCTGACGATGACTCCGCGCAGCAGCGTGGTCATCACCCGGTAGAAGATGCGGTTCACAAGCCGGACCTGCTTGAAGCGCGGGGAAGGAGCGGAGGGCTCGTTCATCGGGGCAAAGATAATGATTCACGCCTGCGGGCGCAAGACCGACGAATCAGGGACCGGGCTCGGCGTCCTGCTTCAGCTGCACCCCGTCGTGGAGCCGCACGTGTCGCAGCGCAGGCAGGTGCCGCTGCGCAGGAGAGTGAAGTGGCCGCACACGGGGCACCCGTCGCCCTCATATCCCTTCATCTTGGCAACGTGAACCTCGTTGTCCAGCGCCACAAGCTCTCCGCTTCCGTTTCCGTTTGCCTCTGCCTTTGCGTTGCCGTTCCTGTTGGTGGCTGTCGCGATCAGATCGTCAGGCTTCACCTGGACCAGGTCCGTCCTGCCGAGGTACGACAGGGCGAGGTCCCGGAAAATGAAGTCGAGAACCGACGTGGTCATCTTGATGTGGTCGTGGGCGCTCACGATTCCGTTGGGCTCGAACCTCGTGAAGGTGAATGCGTCGACGAACTCTTCCAGGGGCACTCCGTATTGGAGACCCAGCGAGACGGCGATGGCAAAGCTGTTGAGGAGGGACCGGAAAGCAGCACCTTCCTTGTGCATATCCAGGAAGATCTCCCCCAGGGTTCCGTCCTCGTACTGACCCGTGCGCAGGAAGATGCTGTGCCCGCCGATCTTTGCCTTCTGTGTATAGCCGAAGCGCTTGGCCGGAAGCGGGTTGCGCTTCTTGCCGCGCGTCGGCGGAGAGGCAGCCAGGCCGATGCGCTCCTTGCCTGCGTCCTTCATGATCGCCAGCACCGCTTCCGCCGTGGCATCGGACCCCGGCATCAGGGAGGAGAGAGGCTGGCTCAGCTTTGAGCCGTCGCGGTACAGCGCGATCGCCTTGAGCATTTTCCGCCAGGACAGCAGGTAGGCACCCTTGATGTCATCCACCGTGGAGATCGAAGGCATGTTGATGGTCTTGGAGATTGCCCCAGAGATGAAAGGCTGCACCGCGGCCATCATCTCGATGTGCGCTTTCCAGGCGATGGAGCGCTTGCCGATCCTGCCGTTCGGATTGGCGGTATCGAACACGGCGTAATGCTCGGGTTTCAGGTGTGGAGCCCCTTCGATCGTCATGGTGCCGCAGGCCCAGATGTTGGTTGCTTCGACCTCCTTCGCGTTGAACCCCAGGTGGGCGAGCAGGTTGAACCCGGGCTTGGAAAACACCGCCTCGGGGATCTGCAAGGTATCGGTGAGAAACTGCCTGCCCAGCACATCGGGCAGTAAGGAAAAATCGATGGAGAACGCGTTGGCAAGAGAGGAGTTGATCTTCTGGATTTCCGTGTCGCTGAACCCTTTCTCGTGCAGCTTTTCAGAGGACACGCCGGGAGCGCCGTCGAGCGTTCCCCGGCCAAGACAGTATCGCTCGATGTCCTGGATCTGCTCCTCACTGTAAGCCAGCTTGCGAAGCGCCGGCGGGATGGAGGTGTTGATGATCTTGAAGTAGCCGCCGCCGGCGAGCTTCTTGAACTTCACGAGGCTGAAATCCGGCTCCACTCCCGTTGTATCGCAGTCCATGACCAGGCCGATTGTTCCCGTCGGAGCGATGGCGGTGACCTGTGCATTCCGATATCCGTGCTTCTCCCCCAGCGAGACCGCCCTGTCCCAGGAGCGGCGGGCAGCAGCCATCAGATCCGGCGGACAGAAAAGCGCATCGATGGGCTGCGGAATGACGGACAGGTTCTCGTATTCTTCTGGAGCCGCGCCGTACGCGGCCCTGCGGTGGTTCCTGATGACGCGGAGCATGTCTTCCCTGTTGGCGGCGTACCGGGGGAACGAACCGAGCTCGGCGGCCATCTCCGCCGACGCGGCGTACCCTTCGCCCGAGAGGATGGCGGAGATGGCGGCCGCGATAGACCTGCCTTCGGCGCTGTCGTAGGGAATCCCCATGACCATGAGAAGCGTGCCGAGGTTGGCGTACCCGAGGCCCAGCGTGCGGAAGTCGAAGCTTTTGCGGGCGATCTCGCGGGAGGGGAACTGCGCCATCAGAACGCTGATCTCCAGCGTGATAGTCCACAGGCGTATCGCGTGGCGCAGCTCGTCGACGCGGATTTCTCCCTTTTCCATGTCATAGAACGTCAAGAGGTTGAGGGACGCAAGGTTGCACGCTGTGTCGTCCAGGAACATGTATTCCGAGCACGGGTTGGAGGCTCGGATCTCTCCGTCCTTCGGACAGGTATGCCAGTCGTTGATCGTGGTATGGAACTGCAGGCCCGGATCAGCGCACAGCCATGCGGCAGTGGCGATCCGGTCGCAGATCTCCCGGGCGCGGATCTTCTGGCGAGACTTTCGGTC
>DATKLB010000221.1:0-6796 GCA_035542615.1 Spirochaetia bacterium
GCCGGCTTTCGTCGGCGCGCCTTTTCCAATGATCGACTCCAGGCGGATGATGGTCGGTCGGTCGCCGGCTTTCTTCGCCTGTTCCACCATGGCGGCTATTGCGGTCATGTCGTACATGCTGCCGTTCATCGTCCGCCAGCCGTAGCCTTCGTATCGCTTCAACACGTCTTCGGAGAACGCGAGGTCTGTCGAGCCTTCGATCGTGATCCTGTTGGAGTCATAGAAGACAATGAGCTTGCCCAACTTCAGGTGGCCGGCCAGGGAGGAGGCCTCGGAAGCCACACCCTCCATCATGTCCCCGTCGCTCGCCAATACGAACGTGTAATGATCGATCACCGCGCGGGTCGGAGTGTTGAACTTCGCCGCAAGGATTCTCTCTGAAATCGCCATCCCGACGGCATTTGACAGTCCCTGGCCAAGCGGGCCGGCGGTTGCCTCCACTCCGGGCGTCAATCCCCACTCCGGGTGTCCCGGCGTGCGCGATCCGAGCTGTCGGAAACCGCGAATATCATCAAGGGAAAGGTCATAGCCCGAAAGATGGAGAAGCGAGTACAGGAGCATGCACCCGTGGCCAGCGGACAGGACGAACCTGTCCCTGTTGATCCAGCGCGGATCCTGCGGCCAGTGGGAGAGAAGCTCCCCGTAGAGGAGCGCGCCCAGCTCGGCGCACCCCATGGGCAGCCCCGGATGGCCGGAATTCGCCTTCTCCACGGCGTCGATAGTGAGCGAGCGGACCGAGTTGGCAACGGCGGATAGCGCGGTGAGATTCATTTCTTCCTCCAGTCCACGTGAGCCCGATCTCCCTCGATCGTGATGAGCGCGTAGCTGCCGCTCTTGAACGGTCCGAGGTTCACGCAGAGCGTGTTTCCAATTCTCTCTTCTCCGACAGCCTCGTGGATGTGACCACACAGGCACAGATCCACGGCTCCAACGTCAATGAAGTCCCTGACCGCCTGGGAGCCGACGTGCACTCCCACGCGGCTGCGGTCCAGGGTCGTCCCGCGAGGGGGCGGATGGGACACGAGCACCTTGAAGCTGGCGTTCGCAATCTGCGCATGTCCGGCGGCGAGAACCGGGCGGGCTTCCGCGTCTGTCAGCTCCCAGGGAGAATGGAACGGCGATGGTGTCCCTCCGCCAAGGCCCATGAAACCGACCCCATCGATCAGGACTCCCCGGCCATGGATGTCGATCCCCTTCTCCGCGATGTAGCTGCGGACCCCCTCGTATTCCATGTTCCCCGCCACGGCCAGAACCGGAAGCCCGAGAGCAAGAACGGGAGCCAGAAGCGCCTGCGCTTCCAAGCGGCCGCCAAGGTGCGTCAGATCCCCCGCAAGCACCACGACATCCGCCCCGGCAGCATCCGGCAGGACAGCCCTCAGCCCCGCTGCTTCCCCGTGGATGTCAGAAAGGCAGAGGAGCTTCATGACCGCCTAGTGGTGCCGCCTCTTGTGCTTCTTGTTCTTGCGGGATCCCGAGTGCCCGAAGAAGGCCGGCGCGGGAGCCGGGCGCGGCCCTTCCCTCTGCGCCTGCGTGACGGGCGCGCCGGGCACGGGCTGGCTGACCGACTGCGAAACAGCGACCGGCTGTGTCCCGGGTCCGGGCAGCGGCTGTCCAGTGGCTACTGGCTCCGCGACCGGCACTTCGGCAGGCTCGGCACGGAGCTCTTCTTCTACCGCGGTCTCAACCTCTTCGTCCGGCTCCGCGAACGATCCTTCGGCAAGCGCGGGCTGGAGCTTCTTCTCGGGGACCGCGACTCCGTATTTCGCCATCTCACGCGCCTTTGTCCTGCGATCCTTCCAGGCCGACCATTCGATGACGATGAACGCGGAGATGAACGTCGAGTAGGTTCCCTCCAGGATTCCCACGATCATGTTCAGGGCGAAGTTCTTGATCGAGCCGCTGGTGAGGACGAAAAGGGCGATGACAGTAAGGAGCGTCGCCCCCGAGGTAATGAACGTCCTGCTCAACGTCTGGGTGACGCTCGTATCCAGGATGGTGCGCAGCGAGGAGCCGCGCATCAGGCTGTTGTTTTCCCGGGCCCGGTCGAAGTTGACGATCGTGTCGTTGATGGAATAGCCCAGGATGGTGAGGATGGCCGCGATTGTGCCGGCATCCACCTCGACGCGGAACACGGCATCGAAGGACAGCATGACGAGAGCGTCATGCAGGATTCCCAGGACGGCGGCCACGGCGTAGATGGCGGGCCGGAACCGGAACATCATGTACACCAGGATCAGCCCGACGGCGATCAGGACGAGCCAGATAGTCTGGGTGGCGAGGCTCTGGGCCATCTGGGGACCGACGAAGTCGCTGCTTTTCAGAATGATCTGGTCGGCTCCGTATTTGGCGTCCAGCAGACCCATGACCAGCGACTGCGCGCTCGCCTGGAACTCAGGATCTTCCGACTTGGCCGGCAGCCGGGCAATGAACTCCTGGTTCACCGGCGCTCCCACTGCCTGCAGCTCATACTGACCGAGTGACGCCAGCGTGGCGCGCATCTCTGCGATCGACGTCTGCACTCCCCGGCCGGGTCCCGGCGCGAGGTTGATCGTGAACGGCTTGCCCGTAATGTCAGCGGGACGCGAGAGTGGCAGCAGCTGCGTCGGGACTGCGGCCATGTCTCCCTTGGGTTGAACCGTCACGCTGGGAACCGCCGAGACCGCGTTGACCAGCTCTTGCACGCTCTTGTAGTCGGAGTAGCGGAACGGGTAGTCCTTCTTTGAACCGTCCTTCGCGCTGGTAATCGTGATGATGAGGTTCCCCGCGGATGTCAGTGCCCTTTCACCCGCCGGAATCGAAACCTGCGCCGAATCGGGCCCGGCGTACTGCATCGAGAAGCTGGCGGGCGCCACCTGGAACTGGAAAGCTATGCCTGCCTCGAAGTCGACACCGAGGTTGAACCCGTGATTGACAATGAATCCCGCAATGCCGATCAGGACCAGCAGGGAGGAGAACCCGAAGAAGAGGTAGCGCGCTTTCGAAAACTGGATGACTCTCTTCATGTGGCTGTTCTCCAGGTAAGCACGATCCTCTTGGATCCGAGCACGTCAACCTCGAAGTCGAAGATCAGCCGTGACACGAAGACCGCGGCGAAAAGGGTGGCCAGGTTGCCGATGAGCAGGGTCACCGCGAAACCCTGGATGCTGCCCTTGGCGAGTTGGGTCAGGACGAGGGCAGCGATGATCGTGGTCACGTTCGAGTCGAGGATTGCGGTAAACGCGCGGGAGAACCCGTGGCTGATGACCGCCTGAACCGACTTTCCGAGCCTGGCCTCTTCCTTCATCCTTTCGAAGATCAGCACGTTTGCATCCACCGCCATGCCGATGGTCAGCACGAGGCCCGCGATTGCGGCCAGCGACAGGGTGAAATTGAACACCGACAGGATGGCCACGTTGATGTAGAGGTGAAGGAGTTGCGAGATGACCGCGTTGAGCCCTGCCCTGCGATAGTAGAGGAGCATGAACAGCATGACCAGGCCGATGCCGATGATGCTTGCCCGGATTCCCTGGCTGATAGCGTCCTGTCCGAGAGACGCCCCAATGGCCTGCTGGCTTGTGATGTCGAGGGGCACGGGCAGGGAGCCCGTCCTCAGCACGAGGGCAAGGTTCTGCGCCTCGTCGTACTTGAATCCCGTCACGCGCACCTGGTCTCGAATCGGCTCCTGGATGGTCGCCTGCGCCTTGACCTTGTTGTCCAGGGCGACAGCGAGTACCTTTCCAACGTTTGCGCTCGTGAGCTTGTAGAAAGTTTCTCCGCCCTGGCCGGTGAGGATGAAGTTCACCGTCGGCTCTCCGGTCACTGGATCACGCCCCACCTGGGCGTCCTTGATCTCGATTCCGTTCAGGCCGACCTCCTCGTGCAGGACGGTGTACCCCTTCAGGTCGTCCAGCCCGTAGGGATCTTTCTGAAAAACGCCCCGAATGACATCTCCCCGGGGGATGACGGAAAGAGCGCTGGTGTCTTTGACGTTTCCCGCCGCATCGAGCAGGACGCCCGGGTGAGCGGCCTCGTATTCCCTGAGCTTCTGCAGCGCGTCAGTGTCCGCGATGTGGAACGTGAGGAGTCCCTTGCCCATGATGAAGCGCCGCACGACTTCGGGATCCGATGTGCCGGGGATCTCGATGATGATCTGGTCGGATCCCTGGCGCCGGACAGACGGGTTGGTGAGGCCGAACTGGTCGATCTTGTTCATCAAGACCTCCAGCGTAGTCTTCATCTTGTCGTCCTTCTGGGTGTCGGTGAGCCTCGTGCCCGTGGTGGCCTGCAACGCCGCGAAATCGGCGCGCACCGTGACGTACATTCCTCCACGAAGGTCCAGCCCCAGCTGGAGCGTCTGGCTCTTGAGGTCCTTCAGGGCAAACATCTGCGAGCGGTACCAGTCCTCGATGTCAGCGGCCAGGTCCTCGCGGCTGGAATACGCGCTGAGAACCTCCCGGACGGTCCAGGTCGACGGCGGAGTCAGCTTCGCCGTGTGATACCGCGCGGTGGCCTTCTTCACGAGGAAGGAGTATTCCTTCGGAAGCGCGGCCTGGTCCCCGAGGCCGATGAGCTTCTGGATGGCATTGTCCGCCCTTTCCTGAGCGTAGACCTTGATCTGGTTGAGGGAGCTCTCCGCCACGTCCTTGTCCGCCTGCGGGGTGAGGAAATACCACTTGATCGTCGGCCAGAGGAAATAGAATCCAACCGCGAGCACCGCGAGGAGGATGAGAAACCGGTACCGCTTCTTCATGAAATGCCCTACTCCCTGGTGTCCCCCGACCCCGAACGGCGCTCGACGACCTGCGAGATGGCGCTCTTGTTGAACTTGAGCTTCACGTTGTCGTCGACCCTGAGAACCACGGAATCATCCTTGACTGACTCCACGGACCCGTGCAGGCCGCCGATCGTGACAACGCGGTCGCCCTTCTGGATATTCTCCAGCATCTTCTTTGCATCTCTCTGCTTGCGGTTCTGCGGACGGATCACCAGGAAATAAAAGACGACGATGATCAACCCGAAGGTGACCAGCATGGTGACCAACTGGGTTCCACCGCCGCCGCCAGAGCCGGGAGCACCGTCCGGCGCCCCCATGAGGAGGGGAAGAAGACTCGTTATGCCTGTCATATGCTTTCCTTAAAGTGAAGATGGATAACCGCGAAAACATACCATGAAGCCGGATCGAGCGTCAAGAACGCACAGGGATCGGCGAACGCGCTTTTCAGGCGCGTTTTCTGAGCCGGGCGGCACGGGAGACGGCCTTCAGACGCCGGGAAAATACGGATTCGACCCGTGTCGAAGCGTCGCGCACCTCACGCATGCGGCTGACGAGGAACTCGAGGGCCCCCTGCAGCTTCTCGACTTCCGCCGCGGACATGCCTTCCAGATCCGCATCAGTGGCGCCGAGATCCGGACCCGCCAGCTTCAGGATGTTTCCGATCTCCGCGAGGGTGTAGTTGAATGCCTGCAGGTCCTTGATGAAGGAAAGGAGAACCGCCTCGGCGGGCCGGTACAATCGAAAGCCGCCCTCGGTGCGGCGGTGCGGAGCGATGAGTCCTTTTTCCTCCCAGAACTTTATTGTGCGAACGTTGATCCCGCTTTTCTCCGCGAGCTCTCCGATGGTCAGGAAGTCACTGCGTGAAACGTAGCGCCCCTTCTCATCCTTGACAGGCAGCCCGACGCTTCGCTTGATCTTCTGGATCTCCGGAAGCGCGTACCCGAGGGAGAAGAACTTTTTGATGAGCTCTCCTTCCTCGACCGCCGATGGGGGAAAGACATCCTGCCGCTCGTCCAGCGGGGCTATCAGCCCGTTCTCCGTCCATTCCCCCAGCTCCCGCGGCGTGATGCGCAGGCGCTGGATGAGATCGTCCCGGGTCAGATGCGGCACGCCGGCCGCCACGTTCTGCTCCACTCCACACCCCTTGGCTAGACGATCGTGATCTTTTTCACTCCGTCGGGGACTCCGGAGGTTCCGAAGATCCGGGAAAGCTCCTCCACAGACCTCACCGGGGTGGCTGTGCTCTGGTTATACACGGCAAGGACTTCCTGCAGCTCCTCGGGCTTCCCGCTCCACAGAGCCGAGCACACGGCCTGCTTGAACAGGCCTGCCTCCGCCAGCTGGCGGGTGCTCAGGCCGCTGTACCTGCGCAGCAGCTTTCCATCGACGATCGCGGTGCTTCCTTCGTAGCCGATGCAGAAAACGAAATCCTGCCTGCGCATGTGGCAATCCTGACAGAAGGGTCACCGTTGTGCAAGGCGCGAATCCGTCGGGGTGCAATAACCAAAGGCGAACGTCGTCTACACCAATGAGAGGAAATGACATCCATGAACGACTTCAAGACACACACGTCCCTGAACCAAGCCAAGTTCGATGAATGGGCATCAAGCTACGAGGACAAGCGCTTCGATTTCTTCCGCCGCATGCAGAAGCGGGTCCTCTCCATTTTGGGCCTCAAAGGCGACTCTGCCTTCCTCGACATCGGGTGTGGAACTGGCTGGGCTGTTCGCCAGGCTGCGACGATGATTGGGGAGCGTGGTGCGGCCTACGGTATCGACCTTTCGCCCAAGATGATCGAAAAGGCGAATGAAGCGGCGAGCGGCATCAAGAATGTGCGATTCATACAGGCGAACGCTGAGCAGATTCCATTTCCGGATGACTTCTTTGACCACATCATTTGCACCATGTCCTTCCACCACTATCTCCATCCAGCGGCAGTGATGCGTGAGATTGCACGCGTCCTCAAGCCCAGGGGCATTGTTTGCATTGTGGACCCAACAACCGACTCCTTTATTCTTAAGTGGGCGGACGCCTTGATCAAGC
>DATKLB010000222.1:0-16168 GCA_035542615.1 Spirochaetia bacterium
ATCCGGAGTCTGAGGCCACTGGTCCCGAAGAAATAGTATCCGCCCTCCCCTAGGCCTATGATAGGAATTCCAGAATCGTACAATGACTGAGGCACGCCTGAGATGCTTGTATCGTTCCCAACTATGGCCAGCCCGTAGTCACTGAATCCGAATCCCTCAATAGCAGCCTGCCCGAGCAAGACAACGGAGACGCCATTGGAAGCGAGCATATCCTTGAATGCTTGACCCGCCCGATTGTCGGTATTCCAGATGAACACCACTTTCCCTCCATTTGTTTCGCCCCCTCCACCTGGAGCGGGACAACCGGCAATCAGGAGCATAATCGTTGTCAGCGCCAGTGTCGGTACAATGGCTCTCGCAATCCATGACTTGATTGACTTGTTCATAGTCTCTACTCCTTTTCAGCTTCCCGTTCAGCTTTTATGGTAGTTCGATGACTGCTACTTAGATCTTGCAAAGCAGATGCCAAGGAAAGCGGGCTGTGCCTTTTCTTTTGGCTGAAATGACTTATCGCTCTTTGCGGGAATGCCATAGCATGACCACCCCTGCAACCCATGGTGCTCTTGGCAACTCGGGTTGCAGGGGTGCGAAGGAATCTCCGCCTCGCCTCTGAGTGACGGGGGGTGACTCCCGGGGGTAGCCATCGGGAGGACCGCGCTGCTTCCGGGGCAACGGCACTTGCGGGGCTCGTGTTTCTGGTAGTCTTCGCGTTCGGAGGCGGCGGCTGAAAAGACCGCTTACTTGTCTCTGCCGACTTCCCCGGAAAAGAGAAAGCCGTGATCAATCGCGACGCGGACGGACTTTCCCGATTGGCCAGTGAAAAGAACCATCCCCTCCTGAAAGCGCGCCGTCTGCACGCGGCCGAATCCTTTTGGTATCCGCGCTACTCCCTGGATGTAGTTCACGGCGGTAGGCCATGCGGGAGAAAGCTTGAGCGTTGTGGGGATCCCTTTCTGGTTGAGCTCACTTCTTTTCGCTGACGCGGCAAGCCCCATCGCGAAATTGCTGCAGACGTCCTCGAGTCCCAGGCAGCAGTTGCGGCCCCTCCACGGGTCCCCGTGGCGCCCGTGGTTCTCCATCCAGAAAACCGTTGATGGGAGAACGGCCGGATCCTTGAGTGCGAACCAGAGCCATCCCTGCGCCGGATTGACCGCCGTAACCCAGGCAGGACTGCCCGCGGGCTTGTTGTATACCTGGATGATGTCGCAAAAGCCACGTCGGCGAGGGAACGCCGCGCACGAATCGAATGGCATTTCCTTCCAGACAGTCGGGACCTTGTCGATATTTCGAAAGGTTGCTCCTGCAAGCAAGGCGTTGTACTCGCCGTCGCTGG
Organism: Spirochaetia bacterium; assembly: GCA_035542615.1. Classification (GTDB taxonomy): domain Bacteria; phylum Spirochaetota; class Spirochaetia; order SZUA-6; family Fen-1364; genus Fen-1364. The sequence goes on from DATKLB010000222.1 coordinate 1,334, forward strand.
TAAAAGTGTGCGGGGGTCTCGGGCTCACCCGTCCGAATTGCACAGGACTTGTGGCGATGAGAAGAGAATCCGGCCGCTCGCTGCCTGCAAGAGTGGCATGATGCCCGAGGGGCGCGCGCAGATCATATCCTTCAAGCACATGGCGGAGGTAAACGGCGTTCTGACCTGAAACAACGGAAACAGTCTTGGTGATTCGGCCCCCGAGCATCGCGGAAGACATCCTGGCCGTCAACTGTATGAGTGCCCCTGATTGCTCGAGACTGATCGCCTGCCAGATAGCTGTCGCCGGCTCGCCATGGGTCGAATGGGCTATTCCCTTGAAGACGCCGCCGCCGCCAAACGGCATGCAGAAAAAGTCTCCCCTCAGCGGCCGGAGGACGGGATCCGGTATCGACAGGCCTTCTCCCTGCCACGGGCTCACATGGTAGGGCTGAACAGGATTTTCGCTATTGCGGAAAAACGTGACAGGTGCCATGTGGCCGCCCCTCAGGGTGAGGGCGATCCGTACCTCGTCATTCTCGATCACCCACGAGGGCTCTGACGAAATAGTTTCTACTCTTGGTTCCACGGGCGTCCTCCTTGGGCTTTGTCCTATACGCAAAGCGGAAGGTCGTCAACACCGAACTTCACGGCGTGCTGGAAGAAAGGCAGCTCGCCTCACCGCGCCTGTCAGTTCCTTTCGGCACCCGAAACTGCAGCCGCGACACCCAGCGCTACATAGAGTCCCGCGCTGACATACCGGCGCGCGCGGCGTATCCGGGCGCTCCGGAAAATCAGTTTTCCGACCGATGAGGCTAGAAGCGAATACATCCCGTCCGTACAGGTGGCAAGTATCACGAACAGGATCCCCAGAAGGAAGATCTGTCCCTGGACGGCTCCCTTGCTCGCGTCGACGAACTGAGGAAGAAAGGCATAGAAAAAAAGCGCGGTCTTGGGGTTCAGCAGGTTGACCAGCAGCCCTTTGGCAAAGAGTTGAGTCAGGTTGGCCTGAGCCGGGACCAGCGCATCCGCCTCGTCGCTGCGGGAGAAAAACGTTCGCACTCCCAGGTAGACGAGATATGCAGCACCGACATATTTCACGAGCTGGAAGGCCAGCGAAGAGGCGAGGAGCAGGGCGGACAGACCGAGGGCAGCCGCCATGGAATGAATCAGGGTGGCGACCTCGATGCCGAGCACCGAGGCGAACCCCGCCTTCCTTCCGTGGGCCGCGCTCCGAGTCACGATATAGACCACCGCGGGGCCCGGCACGAGCAGCAGCCCCAGAGCTGCAAGAAGAAAAATCGACAGTGCGGGAAGCGCAGGAAGTGCGGGCATTGACTCCTCTTCGACGCTACTCTACTTGAGTCGCGCGGGAACTGTCTACTATAACTGACATGTACGGAGGAACGTCTCATGAGCAAAGTCGTGAAAGTCCTGGTCATCATCATCGGCATCATCGTTTTCGTGGGCCTGGTCGTGGGCGGCGCGACTCGCTGGCTCATCCGAAGCACATTCCCGCAGACTCGGGGGACCGTCGTTGCAAAAGGACTGCAGGCCCCTGTCCAGGTCCTCAGGGACAGGTACGGCGTGCCGCACATCCGGGCATCGAGCATGCATGACCTCTACTTTGCGCAGGGGTACGTCACCGCGCAGGACAGGTTCTGGCAAATGGAGTTCTGGCGGAGGATCGGCTCCGGACGGCTCTCCGAGCTGTTCGGGAAAAAAACGCTGGGCGCGGACATTTTCCTCCGCACGGTCGGATTTCGTCGGGCGGCGGAGCAGGACTACGAGAGGATGGCTCCCGAGACCAGGGGCATCCTCCTGGCGTACGCGGACGGAGTGAACGCCTATGTTGCGAACAGGAAACCGCGACAGCTTGGGCTGGAGTTTGCCCTGCTTCGGCTCCGGGGCGTGCCCGTGAAAATCGAGCCCTGGGAGCCGGTCAACACTCTCACGTGGCTGAAGATCATGGCTCTGGATCTCGGCGCCAACATGCGAAAAGAGCTCTACACCGTGGACCTGATCCGGTCCGTGGGTATCGAAAAGACTCGGGATTTCCTTGGCCCGTATCGCTACGACGCGATGCCCGTGATCGTAGCGGACAGCGAGCTGCCGTCATCGCTCTTGAGAAAGCCGGCGTACCAGCTCTCGCCCTACCCGGATCCCACTGCGGAGCAGCTGGCCGCTTTGCCAGGCGTTTCCACCCGGCTCGTCGGCAACTTCGATCCCGCGGCGAGCCTCTCCCTGGGAGCAGGTCCGGGGATCGGCTCGAACAATTGGGTGATCGCAGGATCCCGTACAGCTACGGGCAAGCCCATCCTGGCCAACGACCCTCACCTGGGCATTCAAATGCCTTCTATCTGGTACGAGGTGGACTTGTACTGCTCATCGCCCGAAGCTCAGCCGGGAAAAGCGGCAGGAGGACCGTTCCACGTTCGGGGCTTCTCTTTTCCTGGCGCCCCCGGGGTCATCGTCGGGCACAATGACAGGATTGCCTGGGGAGTCACCAATGCAAATCCTGATGTGCAGCAGCTCTACATCGAGCACATCAATCCCGAGAACCCGAACCAGTGCGAAGTGGACGGAAAGTGGGTCGATATGGAGATCCACGTCGAGAAAATTGCGGTACACGGTGAGGATGACCCGATCGTTCTGCGGGTCCGTGAGACACGACACGGCCCCATCATCACGGATGAGGGGGCGCTCGCGGGCTACCAGGGGTTCGGGATCAACCCCCATGGCGCATTCCCGACGAATCTCACTCTCTCGGCCATGGCCCTGAAGTGGACGGCCCTCATGAAGAACAAAACCTTCGAATCAGTGGTCCTTCTCGACCAAGCCCGCAACTTCAAGGAGTTTCGAGCAGCCCTGAGGTCCTGGGATATTCCGGCGCAGAACTTCGTCTATGCCGACGTGGACGGAAACATCGGCTACCAGATGCCGGGGCTCGTTCCCATCCGCAAGAAGGGGGACGGCTCCCTGCCCTCCCCCGGTTGGATTGGCGATTACGACTGGGAAGGGTTCATTCCCTTCGATGATCTCCCCTGGTCCTACAATCCCGCAAAAGGGTATATCGCCTCCGCAAACAACCCCGTGACAACTCCTTCGTACCGGTATTTCATCAGCGGCGATTTCGACCACGGATACCGCGCCCGCCGCATCGTCGACATGATCGAGGGTGCCGCCGGCAAAATCACTGTTTCCGACGTCCAGGCGATGCAGGGAGACACGTTCAACATCATGGCTCGGGAAATCATCCCCTATCTGAGGCCTCTTTCTCTCAGAGGCGCTGCGCAGACAGCCCGCGACATCCTCCTGGGCTGGGATGGCAGGATGGACGAGCGCAGTGCCGGGGCCGCTGTCTACGCCTGCTTCTGGCAGGCGCTATTGGAGAGAGTCTTCAAGGAAGAGTTTGCCAGGTCCCTGTGGGATCCCGAGACCGCCCTGGACGACAACTCGCGTCAGGTGAATGCCATCTCTGCGATGCTGAAGGATCCACACCACCCGATGTGGGGAGATCCGACTGCGCCGGATACGAGGCGCTCGCGAGAGGACGTGCTTTCCCTTGCCCTGGAGAAAGGCGTGGCACGGGGCACGAAGGCGCAGGGTCCTGACATCAGGAAATGGCGATGGGGCAAGATGCACACCGCGGTGTTCAGCAACCTGACATTCGGGAAGTCCGGGATCCCGCTCATCGAGCGAATCTTCAACAGGGGGCCCGTTCCCGTTGCCGGCGGCTTCCAGCAGGTCTTCTGCACGGACTGGAAGGCCAGCGATCCGTTCGCCGTGGCCAACGTTTCATCGATGCGCCAGGTTCTCGATCTGTCCGATCTGTCGCGCTCCCTGACGATCCACACGACAGGGCAGAGCGGGCATCCGGGGAACAGGCACTATGACGACATGATCGATTCCTGGAAAAATGTGAGGTATCATCCCACTTTCTGGGATGAAGCCGCCCTGGAGTCTTCCCGACCCGAGAGGTTGACGCTCGCGCCTCGCTGAGGAGAGGGTCCCTCAGCGCGTCGGTGACTGGGCTGGCGGCGCTTTCGGCGAGCACGGGCAGCCGTCTCGCGCGCCCCATCAATGCATTTCTGCTTCGCACGTGCCAATGCCGCCGCGGTAGAAGTTGAACTGCACGTTCGGGTGGTCAGCCAGGAGGCTCATGGGCACCGAGGAGTCCGGAAGCTTCCTGGAAATCATCAAGGTCGTCAGCCTGATCCCGAAGGGGTTGTCATGCCAGCCCGGGTGCCAGATGGATACCTTCTCCGATTTCCAGGTCTCGACCGGCCCGACGGAGAGCGCCTGGGCGGGGACCGCGGAAACCTGTCCCCCGCCCGAGGTTCGCGCGTTCTGGATGATCGTCATCGGGTGGAGGTCGACGATCCTGGTCGAGAGCTTCCGGTATTCCGCAGGGCTGGGGGGCGTATCTTTCCACGCTCCTTCGCGCCGCGGCGGATCGTTGAACGCCCAGTGCTTCACTTCGCCCTGGCCTCCCTGCATGATCAGGCACTGCGCGCTGTCATAGGACTTCGAATACGCGTCGATCCCCTTTGCGGTGATGAAGTGAAGGTTGCGGTCCGGCATTCGCAGCTTTTTGTCGATTCGCCGGAAGCACAGGTCGAGGTCCGCCCTCGCAAAGCTCAGCGGATGACTGACCGGTACCTCGCTGCCATTCGCGTACCATTCATCCATGGCCCAGAAGTGGCCTTCCCTCACATCGATCTCCAGGTCGTTCACGATCTGCGCGACCAGGGGAAGCTGCTCCGTCGGGCCAATGGGGCCGCAGATGCCGGCGGGCCGGCCCGCCGAGGCCTGCCGCCACGCCCAGACGTATTCCAGAGCCTCTGCGTTGAAGAAAGCCTCCAACGTGTCGTAGAACCTCACGGCGAAGCCCGGCCGGCCCAGCTGCTCGAGATCCTTCTCCGTGAGACGGGCCGCATCGTTCAACAGCTCAGGGTCCAGCGTCGTGTAGTCCCAGAAGTCCCGGGAGATCCTGCTTGCGTTTCTCACTGTCTGCTTCTCCTTCGAGGCCGGGATTATCCGACGAAAACCGCGTTGGCGCAACATGGCAGATCATGGTACAACGCCCTCATGAGACGGTCGGCCACCCTGTCCTTCGACTTCGTGCTCTTCGGCGCCACTTTCCTCCTCATTCTCATGGGGGTGCTGTTCATTTATTCGAGCGGAGTCAACTCCAGCGGGGCATCCGTTTCCCGGGAATACCTCAAGCAGCTGATCTGGGCAGCCACGGGAATAGCGATCCTTCTTCTTTTCTCTTTTCTGAGCTACGGAACCCTCCGAATGGTGTCCGTGTACCTCTACGCGATCTCCCTCGTGCTTCTCCTGGTCACCTTCGTCGTCGGCCGGGACGTCAACGGTCACCGATCATGGCTGGGCATCGGAGAGCTGGGGATCCAGCCGTCGGAGTTTGCCAAGCTTTCCTGCATCCTGTTTCTCGCCACCTATTTCTCGAATATCGGAAACGGGGTGCGCGAGCTGCCGCGCCTGCTTCTGGGGGTGTTCATCATCATGGTTCCCCTCGGCCTGATCCTCCTCCAGCCTGACCTAGGGACCACGCTCGTTCTGGTGCTGATATTCCTCTTCATGGCTTTCCTGGCTGGAGCGCATATCAGGCACGTGTTCTTCATCATGCTCGTTGGCGTGCTTACCGTCGTGCTCGCGGCCCTCCCCAGTATCCTTCAGCGTACGGGGCGTGGTCTGGCTCTTCTCGGCATGATACGGGAACCGACGTCGCTCCTGTACCTGATCCCGCCCGGGGCGCTTGTCGTTGGCCTCTCCCTCCTGGGGTTCCGTGCATCCCGGCGGGCGTACTTCTATTGGATTTTCTACTTCGCTTCCGTGATCATGGTGTCCGCTGTCTGCTCGATCGTCGTTCGCCTTGCGCTCAGGGACTACCAGATCATGCGTTTCGTGATTTTCCTCGATCCGCATCTCGACCCTCAGGGATCCGGGTGGAATATCCTCCAGAGCCTGACCGCTATCGGCTCGGGCGGGTTCCACGGCAAGGGATTTCTGCATGGAACGCAGAGCCACTACCAGTTCCTGCCTTCGCGGAGCACTGATTTCATCTTTTCGATCATTACCGAAGAGTGGGGATTCCTTGGGGGGCTTCTCGTTTTCTTCCTCTACCTCGTCATTCTTCTACGGGGACTGAGCATCGTCTGGAGCCTGAGGAAGGACTCCTTTGCCCACCTTGTTGGCGGCGGCATCCTGTCGATGCTTTTTCTTCACATGCTGATCAACGCTGGAATGGCGATGGGGATCATGCCCGTCACGGGCATCCCCCTGCTTTTTCTCTCCTACGGCGGGTCTTCGCTGTGGGCGGCGCTGGCGAGCGTCGGAATCCTGATAAACCTCCACAGGCGCCGGTACAGGTTCCCCTCAGAATAGTCGGGCGGGGCCGCCTGCTCGGCGGGCCGAGCTACCGCGCGCCTCTCAGAAGCGCGGTAAGCCACGGGATGGCGATGATGTTGCCGATTGCCGCGCCGAGCGTGGACATGAAAAAAACGATGAGGATGTGGGTCACGCGGTTCGTGTAGAAGCCCTTGAAAGTTGCCACATCCTGCGCCAGTCCTTCCAGGTCACGCACCCGCGGTTTTCTGAGAAATGCCTCCGCGACTCCGGTGAAAAGACCAACCTTGCCGAAAGGGTTGAACGTGCCGATCGGAGCTCCAACAAAGGCGACCAGGATCGTCAGAGGGTGCGCCCCTGCCAGCAGCGATCCCACGGCGGCAAGACCACCGTGGATCAGGAGCCATCGCCAGAACATCTCCAGGCTCAGGCTCCAGCCCGCCCTGACGACCGCGAGGACGAAAAGTCCTAGGATTATGGCCGGGATCGCCCACGGCAGGATCCTTCCCACCCAGCTGCGCTCGGGTAGCTGGTCCAGCGAGGAGACATCATCCGACTCTCTCTTTTCCCAGAAGGCCTGCAGGTGGCGCGCGATTCCCGCAAGGTGCCCAGCCCCCACCACCGCAATGATCTTTTTCCCTTCCGCCTGAAAGATCCGGGCGGCCAGGTAGGTGTCGCGCTCGTCGATGAGCGCCTGCTTTGCTCCGGGGAGGTAGGCGGCCAGCTCCTCCATCATCTCCTGCAGCACGTCCTTTTGTTTCAGCTTTTCGATGTCCTCGGGACTGAGCTTTTCCGTTACGAAAACCGATGACAGCATGGCGGCGAGCATTTTCATCCTGCCCCATGCCCCGCTGCTTGCCCATGCACGCCGCAGAGTGATCTGGATGTTGCGGTCGCACAGAGAGAACGGGATCCCTTTTTCCCGCGCGGCGTCGATTGCGGCAAGCATCTCCTCACCGGGACGCACGCCCAGCTCCGATCCCAGGCGCCTCTGGAACGATGCCAGGACGAGGTTTGCCATGAGGAGAAAGCCTTTGCCTTCACGGATCACTTTCCCGACGTTCAAGTTCTGCCAGGAGTTGCCCTGCGTCAGGGAGGCGTGACGGCCGTCGTCCAGCTCGACGCAGACGCGGTCCGGTGCTTCTTCATCGATAGCACGGCGCACTTCATCCACGCTTTCCCGGGAAACGTGGGCGGTCCCGACCAGCACAATGGTGCGATCGCCGAACGAGAGTCTCTCAGTGCCTTGATTCATGCCCGCTCTTCATAGCCGATGCGCTGTATTCTTTCAAGGCTTGTTGCGGTACTATGGAGCCGAAGAAGGCGCTTTCCGGGACAAGATTATCGTGTCATCCTGCCGATACATGCAGAGAGGGCGTTGACCTGGAGTGAGCGGTTTGCCGGAAAAGAGCAAAAGCGCCGCGGGACCGCGGCCGACATCCTGCCCCAAGTGCGGATTCGACATCGAGCCGGGAAAAGCATGCCAGGTCTGCGGATACTCCCTTTCCAGCGCTTCGACCAGGGTCGGCGCTGCCGTTTCCCCGGTCAAGCCGGCGAGAAAGCGCGGGGGAGGCACTCTCCTCGCCCTGCTTTTCTCCGCCGCCGGTCTTCTCTCGCTGCTGGTTGTTTTTCTCCTGACCACGGAGTTCAACCGGCTGAAACAGCCCGAGGCCGCCAAGGCGGAGGCGAGCGCGGCGGATGTCGTTCCGACGCCTGCTGCTCCGACAGAGGCTCCCGCGGGACCCGCTGCAACCGGTGCCCCGGCCAGCGTCGAAACGCCCGCTCCTGTTGAGACTCCATCCGCGGTTAAACCGCCTGCTGCTGTCAAGGCGCCTGCCGCGGTCAAAGCGCCTGCATTGGCCAGGGCAGGCGCTGCGGCCAAACCGCTCGTGTCGGCAAAAGCGCTGGCCAGCGCCTCGATCACCGAGGCAGCAGAACCATCAGCGGCGATGACCTCTTCTCCGGTGCCCGGCTCGGAGACATTGCTGAACGATGAAGAAGCTCCCTTCGACATCACCCAGCGGACAGACATTCCTCTGTTCGAGAACCGTGACACGTTCGTCGACTGGATGGTCAAGCACACAGACGAGAATGCGAAGTTCCTGAAACAGAAATGGGACCGTGCACAGATCATCCAGCGCCTGGGCAACTTCACGCACGAGCGCGTCAGGCAGGCCTTCCTGCTCGCCCCTCGAGAGTTCTTTTCGCGGGACCCCCGCCGATCGTACGAGAACTCGGTCCTGCCCATCGGGTATGGCCAGACGATCTCGGGACCTCACCTCGTCTCCCGAATGACAGATTACCTGGACCCCCAGCCCGAGCAGAAGGTCCTGGAGATCGGCACGGGTTCCGGATACCAGGCCGCGGTGCTTTCCGAGATCTCGAACCATGTCTTCACGATCGAGATCGTGGAAAAGCTTGCGCGGGAAACGGATGCGATTTTCAAGCGCCTTGAGCCCCGGTACCCCGAGTACAGGAACATCAGGCGGAAAGTGGATGACGGGTACTACGGATGGGAGCAGTATGCTCCTTTCGACAGGATCATCGTGACCTGCGGCATCGATCATGTTCCTCCCGCCCTCATCCGGCAGCTTGCACCGGACGGCATCATGGTCATTCCCGTCGGCCCGCCATCCGGCCAGACGATCCTGCGCATCGTGAAGAAAGTGTCTGCCGACGGAACGGTCAGTCTCGAGCGTGAGGACATCTATCACGGCAGGAAAACGCAGGTCTTCGTTCCCTTCACTGCCCGCGGCGGCGGAATCCACAGGTCTGACGACCAAAAAGACTAGCTTCCCATGAGACCCATGAAGCTCTCCGACGTCCGCATGGCCGCTCTCTTTCTCGTTTCCATCTGCGTCCTGGGGTTCGAGATCGAGGTCATGAGGGTCTTTTCCGTTGGGAGCTGGTCGAACTTCGGTTCCATGGTGATCAGCATCGCGCTCCTGGGTTTCGGAGTGGCCGGGACCCTGCTGACGTTCCTCGGGGCAAACGTGAGGCGAAACCCCGATGGCTGGCTCTCCGTCTCCGCGTTCTCCCTGGGCCCGGCGATGGCGGTCGCCCATACCGTTGCCCAGCACATCCCTTTCAATCCCGTGCTCATCGTCTCGGATCCCACCCAGCTTTGGTTGATCGGCGCGTACTACATCGTGTATGGCGTGCCGTTCTTTGCCGGCGGCCTCTTTGTCGGAGTTTGCTTTACCGCGTTTTCCACCCGGATGCACCAGCTCTATTTCTGGAACATGCTGGGCTCGGGGGTCGGCGGGCTGGCCATTCTCGGCCTGATGTTCGTGTTTCCCCCTGACTTTCTGATCTACCCCCTGGTCGGACTCGCGGTGATCCCCGCGCTGCTTTCCTGCGTGCGCTGGAACGCGCAGGAGAACCGGCCGCGGGTGAGAGCAATCGAGGCAGCTTGCACTCTCGTGGTCGCCGGAATGAGCTATGCCCTGCTCCTGAGCTTCGGGCAGATTTTCGTCTCGGACTTCAAGCCCGTCAGCTACGCCCAGAGGTTTCCCGATGCGCGCAAGGTTTACTCGTCTTTCAGCCCTCTCGGTGAGATACAGGTCTACGAGAGCTCCTATTTCCATTTTGCGCCCGGGTTGAGTGACACGGCCAGCATTTCTCTCACAAGCATGCCCCGCAACGCGTTTCTCGGGCTTTACGTGGATGGCGACGGCCCGGTTGGCGTCATGCGACGCCTGGCGGCCCAGGAGGAGAGGTACGTCGAGTTTCTACCCATGGCGGCGCCCTACCTCCTGCTGAATCATCCCCGGGTCCTGCTCCTGCGCCTGGGCGGCGGGGCCGGCGTGTTCACCGCGCTGCACAAGGGAGCGCGGGAAGTCTGGATCGTCGAGCCCGACCAGGACGTTATCCACATGCTTCGGGACGTGCCTTTTTTCCAGCAGTTCGACGGGAGAATCCTGGATGATCCCCGGGTGAGAGTCGTGAACAAGGAGATACGCGCTTTCGCAGGGTCCAGCAATGAAAAGTTCGACCTCGTGGAGCTCGGCCTGATAGATTCCACCGGTCTCTCGCAAGCCGGAGGGTACTCGGTCGAAGAGAACTACACCTACACGGTCGAAGCTCTGCGGGAGTATTTGAAGTCTCTGAGCACGTCAGGGATTCTTTCCATTACCGTCTGGGACAGGCTCAATCCCCCCCGCAATGTCCCCCGTCTCCTGGCAACCGTTGTCGATGCCCTCCGCGAAGAGGGCATTGCATCGATCGACAGGGACATCTATTCCTTCAACCTTCTGCTGTCCACGGCCACTGTGCTCGTGAAGAAGGACGGCTTCACTGACCGGGATATCGCCCGCCTGAACGGGTTCTGCCGGCGCATGTCGTTTGACGTGAACTACTATCCCGGTATGTCAAGCGACGCCAGGATCTTCGACAAGCTCATGGAGGGATACGCGGATATCTACTCGGGGTCGGGCGGGGAAAGTGCTCCTGCTGAGCAGCAGGGTCCGGAGCTGGACCTGCGCCCGGCCGACCTCTACCATTTGTCCCTGGAATGGATGCTCGACAACAGGGACAAAGAGCTCTTCTCCCGGTACGTCTTCGACATACGTCCCGCCACGGACGACCGTCCGTACTACGCGGGCTACCTGAAGCCGTCCTCGATTCCCCGGTTTCTCCCGCGTCTCGGTGAAATATCCGAGGAATGGGGCTACCTGCTCCTCCTGGCAACATTCCTGCAGTCGATCATTTTCGGCGCTCTCATCATCGTTCTTCCCCTGGTGCTGCGGTGGCGGGAGCTCTTCCAGGGCAGGCGGGGAACGGTGGGCATCATCGCGTACTACGCCTGCCTGGGGCTTGCATACCTCATGGCGGAGATCTTCCTGATCCAGAGATTCGTATTCTTCCTCGTAAATCCCGTGTACGCAAACTCCATCATCATCACCATTCTTCTCATTGCCTCGGGGGTGGGCAGCCTTGTCAGCGATATGCTCAGGCTCGAGGGGAGAGTCAAGGTGCTCATTGCTGTCACGGGAATCGGGATACTCGTACTGGGCTTCCTCTTCGCCGTGCCGCCGCTTCTGCAGGCGTGCCTCGGCCTGCCGCTCCTGGTGAAGATCCTCATCGCGACTGCGTTGATCGGCCCCATGGGATTTTTCATGGGAATCCCTTTCCCGACAGGTCTCGCGGCTCTCTCAGAGTCCCGCAAGGGCATTCTTCCCTGGGCCTGGGGTGTCAACGGAGCGCTGTCGGTTACGGGTTCGGTCTTGACCCGCCTCGTCTCGACGTCCCTGGGGTTCTCTGTCGTGCTTGCGGGAGTGGCTTTTCTCTACATCCTCGCGGGGGTGCTGTTTCCCGTCAACGAGTCGACGGCATAGCCGCCCCGGCTGCGCTACGGCGAGCGCCCCTGCGTTACCCCGAATACCTCCGCCTTCCGAAAGGTCTGCGCGCACTCCAATTGCGGCACCTGGGAAAATCCTTCATGAGCCAGAGAGGCCCGGACCCTCTTGATGAGGTCCTCACGGCTGATGCGGCCCGCGGCGTCGCGGATGTGCCTGCAGAAGAAGTAGGTGAACGCTCCGCCGGGAGCGCCGCCGACGTCGGCGTCCGCGGAATACTGGTTGTCCCGACATGCCGCCCACAGCACGTGGTTCATGGCTGCGCCGCTGGCCAGGCGGCGCAAAGGAAGCGCCGGACCGAAGATTTCGTCCCCCCGCAGCGCGACGTCCGCGGGCGGCGCCAGGTAACGCGGCCGGATGCAATGGGAGCTTGACCACAGGTCGGCCACGTTGAGCTGGCCGCCTTGCAGCGCCGAAAGCGACGTTCTGTCCAGGACCATCTCCCGGGTTCCGGTTCCCGAATGGCAGGAATCCAGAATCACCTCAAGCGCCGCTCCCTTTTTCAATTCCTTGAAGATGCGGGCAAAGTCATCGTCCTTGATGAAGCCGTCGTCCCAATCGAAGTCGTAGGGGCAGATGGTCTCATCCTTGCCGTCCGGCTCATCTCCTTCAGGGTCCGCCACCTGTGAGCCGTGGCCGGAATAGTGAAACACCAGCGTGTCCCCCGGCCCGCCCGCGGCTATCAGCTTCACGAGGCCGTCGACTATAGCCGCCTTTGTGGCTCGCCTGTCCGCGAGCATGGTGATGTCGCTCGGCTTGAAGCCGAAATACTTCACCAGGACATCGTAGACATTGGTGATGTCGTTGACGCACCCCATGAGATCGTTCTGAGTTCCGGGGTAATCATTGATGCCGACAAGAAGCGCTTTCTTCACTTTTCGATCCCCTTTCTGAATTGCGGTTTCTGAATCGCGGGGCATTCTACGCCGCATGCGCCTGGCGCGCAAGGGCACGGGCCGCGTGCGCAAGGGAGCTTGAAACCTGCGATTTGACAAATGTCGTTCAATCCGATAGGTGTATCGACGATGAAGAAGGCACTTATCACGGGGATCACCGGCCAGGATGGGGCATACCTTGCCGAGCTGCTGCTGTCCAAGGGCTACGAGGTGCATGGAATCATCCGCCGCGCCAGTACTTTCAACACGCAGCGCGTGGACCATATCTACCAGGACCCTCACCGGAAGGAGGCGCGCCTCCTCCTCCACTACGGAGACTTGTGCGACGCGGGCCAGATCACCAACATCTTCTACAACATCCGTCCTGACGAAATCTATCACCTGGGAGCCCAGAGCCACGTCAGGGTGAGCTTCGACATTCCGGAATACACTGGTGATGTCACGGGCATGGGGACCACGCGAGTCCTGGAGGCGCTGCGCAGGAGCGGGATCCCTGCCAGGTTCTACCAGGCCTCGAGCAGCGAAATGTTCGGCTCGGCGCCTCCTCCGCAGTCGGAGACAACCGGGTTTCGGCCGCGCAGCCCTTACGCCGCTGCGAAGGTGTATGCGTTCTGGATGACCGTGAACTACCGGGAGGCGTACGGGATGTATGCCACGAACGGCATCCTTTTCAATCACGAAAGCCCTCGCCGCGGCGAGACGTTTGTCACACGCAAGATCACCATGGCCATCGCGCGCATCAAGGCGGGAAAAGAGGATTCGCTGTTTCTCGGCAACCTTGCAGCCCGTCGCGACTGGGGATTTGCTCCCGACTACGTAGAGGCCATGTGGATGATGCTTCAGCAGGACAGGCCGGAGGACTTCGTAGTCGGAACTGGAGAAACTCACAGCGTCCAGGAGTTCCTCACGGAGGCGTTCAGATACGCCGGGTTGGACCCCGAACGCCATGTGAAGATCGATGAGCGCTATTTTCGGCCCACGGAGGTCGATGCGTTGTGCGCCGACTCGTCAAAGGCCGCGGAAGCACTGGGATGGCGGCCGCGCGTGGGTTTCCGCGACCTGGTGCGGGTCATGGTCGACGCGGACATGCAGGCCGCGGGGTTGACGCCGCCTGGGGACGGGCTGAGGCTTCTGGAAGCAAAGGGCTACAGCTGGTTGAGGAAATCGTAGGATGGAGCTGGCTGGGAAAAAGATCCTGGTGACAGGAGGCGGGGGATTCGTCGGGACGCACCTGCTTGCAGCGATGGGCAAACGCGGCGTCCTCGAATCGGACGTGCGCGTCCCGCGGAGCGAGAAGGTGGATCTGCGGGTTTGGGAGAATTGCGTGAGCGCCGTTTCTGGAATGGAGGTGGTGATCCACCTGGCGGCGCTCGTGGGCGGGATCGGGTTCAACAGGAGGAACCCGGGACGGATTTTCTACGACAACATTCTCATGGGCGTGCAGCTCATGGAGGCTGCCCGCATGGCGGGAGTCGTCAAGTTCGTGCAGATCGGCACTGTCTGCGCCTACCCCAGGGTCGTGCCAGTGCCGTTTCGCGAAGAGTCACTGTGGGATGGATACCCCGAGGAAACCAACGCGCCTTATGGCATCGCCAAGAAGGCTCTCCTCGTCCAGGCGCAGGCATACAGGGCTCAGTACGGCTTCAACGCCATCTACCTGCTGCCGACGAACCTCTACGGCCCGGGAGACAGCTTCGATCCCGAAGACTCCCACGTCATCCCAGCGCTCGTCCGTAAGTGCCTGGAGGCAGCCGCTGCGGGAGCGTCAGAAATCGTTCTCTGGGGAACAGGCAACGCCAGTCGTGATTTTCTCTACGTCGAAGACTGCGCCGAAGGCATCCTCGCGGCGGCCGAGAAATATGACGGCTCGGAGCCTGTGAATCTCGGCTCGGGGAAAGAAATCCGAATCAGCGAGCTTGCGCGGCTGATTGCGAAGGAGTCTGGTTTTTCGGGGACGATGCGGTGGGATTCGAGCAGGCCGGATGGACAGCCCCGCCGTAGTCTCAATACCGAGCGGGCCAGAGAGTTTGGATTCTCATCGCGGACTGATTTTCGGGAGGGGTTGAGGAAGACCGTGGAGTGGTATCGAAAGAAGATAAAGCAGATCTAAAATGGCGCGGGGAAAGGACCGAATGAGACCTGAGTATGATTTTTCAAAGGGAATCCGGGGCAAGTACGTCAAGAGATTCGCGGCAGGCACCAACAGAGTCGTGCTCGATCCAGATGCTGCA
>DATKLB010000223.1:0-5014 GCA_035542615.1 Spirochaetia bacterium
CTCCGCACCTACGGCATCATGGGGCCGGAGCCGGTGACGCCCCATGGAATCCCCGTCGTGCGCATTCTGCTTGCAAACCTGCCTCTTCTTTTTTCCGGGGTCGGATTCATCGTGGCTTTCGCGAGAAAGGGAACCCGCTAGGCCATGGCGACCATCCATGTCATTCCCGCGCGCGATGAGCAGAACATCGAGCAGAAGCTTGTCACGCTCCTCCTGGCCGCGGTGCAGGAAAAGCCGGACCTCATCATGTCGGTCTTCGCCGGAACCCCCGCGTTCGGCACATACCGCCTCCTGGTGGAGCGGGCCCGATCCGAGCTGGTCGACTTCTCCCGCGTGCGGTTCGTCGTCTTCGACGAGCTGGTTCGCGCGGGGCCAGTCGCGCCTTTTCGGGCGGTCCTGGACGAACGGCTCTTCGGTCCGCTCTCGATTCCCGCCGCGAACATCGTCGCTTTCACCCCGGGGCGTGACCCGGCGGGGGAAACGGCTCGCATCTCCAACTGGCTGGCGGTGGCCGGCATCGATATCGCCCTTCTCTCCGTGGATTCCCGGGGGCACATCGGCTTCCACGTCACGGGCTCCAACATCGAATCAAAGGCCGGGATCATCCGGGTGCCCAACCGGGAGCGCTGGGGCGCCGAGCAGGCATTCTCCCTCGGGCTCGCCGATCTGGCCACCGCCGCGCGCATTTTCCTGTTCGCCTCCGGGCGCAACCTCGCCGAGATCGTGCAGCGGCTGACCGAAGGCAGCTTCGACCCGACGATTCCCATTTCGGTCCTGCAGCGCCATCGAGGCGTGACCCTGGTGGCCGACCGCGGCGCCCTGTCGCGCATCGAGCGCACCGAGAGGATCAGCGGGTTTCATGCCGGGCTGTTCATCATGGACTCGCAGTCCGTCCCCGCGGGCCGCCGGGCTCTCATCATCTCTCCCCACCCCGATGACGCACCGATCAGCCTGGGGGGAACCATGGCGATGATCAGCCCGAGCTGCCGGCTCGTCACCGCGATCATGAGCACGGGTCACCGCTCCTTCATCTACGGGACCCAGAGGGCCGAACGCATCGCGATCCGCGAAGCGGAAGTCTTGAAGGAGTCACGTATCCTGGGGGCAGAGCCGCGGTTTCTGCGGCTTCCGTTCTACGAGAACAACTACGAGGTCTCGGAGAGGGACATCTCAGCTCTGCTCCTCCTGCTCGAAGAGCTGGATCCCGACTGGGTGTTCACGCCTCACCAGCGCGACAGTCACCCCGCGCACATTGCAAGCAGACGTATTGCCATGGAGGCGCTGCGGCGGTTCCTTGCCGGTACGCAGAAGACGGTGGAGGTCTGGAACTTCGAAGGGCCCTGGGCCCTGTTCAACCGCGGAGACTTCAATACGATCGTGACCGTTCCCCGCCTGTCCTTCGAGCGCAAGCTGGAGGCCATTCGAGCGCACGAGTCCCAGGTGGCGCGAACGCCCTACGACGTCGCGGCGGAGTCCCTGGGACGGCTGCGATCGGCGCTGGTGCCGGAGAGCGAGCTTGCGGGGTTCGGCGCCCGGCCGCCGCGGCTGGAAGCGTGGCTGGAGCTCTTCTCCCGCGAGAGATTGCTGGGAGAGCAGGTCTCCGAAGCGCCAGTGCGGGAATAGAGCACGGAACACGAAAAAGGCCCGGGCGTCCGGGCCTTTTTCGCGAATGGGCGATGATTATTCGATAATGATGGCTTCCGCGGGGCAGTCGGTCGCGGCATCCTTCACCGCGTTCTCGAGATTGGCCGGGACATCGGGGGTGATCACCTCGGCGGCGTCCTTGCCCATCTTGAAGACCTGGGGAACGCCGTCCGTGCACAAAGCGCACGCCGTGCAGAGGTCCGGATCGATTCGTACCTTCATGGTTGCTCCTTTCGATGGTGATGTGCACCGCCATGCTCTCAGCGTGCCAGACGTTCCGGATTCGACGCGGGCGGCGGCGGGACTCCACAGTACCGCATTTTGGCTCCGGGCGCAAGGCGCAATGGCGCAACTCTTGACACCCCCGAGTATTTCGCTATTCTTGGCTCAAGAAAACAACGATAAGAACCGGAGGCTTCACATGATCGCATTGACCATCGGCATCGTGCTCGTTCTCTTTGCTGTCTACTCGATCCTCCCGGTTTCCTGGGGTCTTCAGTGGTGGCCCGAGGTCATCCAGTTCCTCAAAGGCGGGGTCCCTATCCTCGCCGTCTTTGTCGGTCTCATAGCGTTCTTCGTCGGCATCGCCGACATCAAGGACAAGCGCGAGGCAAAGAAGGAAGAGGAGGAAGAGAAGGCTGAGAAAAAAGAGGAGAAGAAGGTCGAGGAGAAGAAGTGAAGCCGCCGGGAGCTCCCCGGCCGGACCCAGGCCCCTTGACATTCCCAGCGCGATATGCAAATTTCTCCGTCCTGCGACGTTCGTGCCGCATTTTTCACGGAAGGGTTGCTGATGAAAACGATTTTTGTGAAGCCAGACGAGGTGGACCGCAAGTGGTACCTCATTGATGCTGACGGCAAGGTCCTTGGCAGGCTGGCATCGCGGGTCGTCGGGATCCTGCGGGGCAAGAACAAGCCGGAGTTTTCCCCGCATTGGGACCTGGGAGACTCGGTCATCATCGTCAATGCAGAAAAGGTGCGCGTCACGGGACGCAAGCCGGCGCACAAGCTGTACTATCGCCACTCCGGGTATCCCGGAGGCTTTCGCGCGGAGCCGTATGAAAAGGTCATTGCCCGCAAGCCGGCCTGGCCCCTGGAGAAAGCTATCCAGGGCATGCTGCCCAAAGGGGCTCTCGGGAGAAAAATCGCAAAGCATCTGAAGGTCTACGCGGGACCCGAGCATCCCCACACGGCTCAAAAGCCGATCAAGCTGGAAATCCAGTAGAGGGAGAACTCCTTGGTAAAGAATCTTGCTGTTGCAACTGGCAAACGGAAAACGTCGATCGCGCGCGTATTTCTGCGCGACGGCGCAGGGTCAATCACTGTGAACGGGAAAACGGTGGACGAATATTTCGCCGGGCTTCCCACGGCGCAGAGCGTGCTTGCCCCCCTGGAAGTCACCAGCAACGCGGGGAAGTTCGATGTTCTCATCCGGGTCGCCGGAGGCGGGGTGAACGCGCAGATCGAGGCGTGCCGGCACGGGTTGGCAAGGGCTCTGAACTCGTATGACTCCTCCAATCACACCGCCCTGCGCGCAAACGGCTTCCTCACCAGGGACCCGCGCATGGTGGAGAGGAAGAAATACGGCCAGGCCGGTGCCCGAAGACGCTTCCAGTTCTCAAAGCGATAAGACCCCCGAGCCTGTACGTTCCGTCGTTTCCGTCGAGCTGAAAGGGGCCGCCGGCGAGATGGTGCGCATCCATCTCTCCGACGGCTCCTTTTTTATCATTGCCGCGGAGGTCTTTGCGAGGGAGGGGATTGCAGCGGGCGCCCGACTTGAGGAGTCGCGGATTGCCGCGCTGGAGGCGAGCTCGCAGAATGTCCTTGCCCGGGAGTCCGCTCTTCGGCTTCTGTCGCGCGCGGGACAGACTCGCCGCGGGCTTGCGCGCAAGCTGCGCTCGCGTGGCTTCCCGGTAGACGCGGTGCGCGCGACAGTCAACCGGATGACCGAGCTGGGCTACCTGGATGACCAGGTCTTCGCCGAGAACTGGGCGCGGTATCGCGTTTCGACTCGCAGGGAGGGATGGAAAAGCCTCTACCGTGGTCTCTTGAGAAACGGCGTTCCGCGGAAGATCGCGGAGCAGGTTCTCGGTGAGGTCTGTACCGATGAGGTCGAGCTCGAGCGTGCCCGACTGCTCGCCCGCGGCCTCCCGCCGAAAGTGGTCGTGGGCCGGCTCACGGCCCGGGGCTTTCGCTCCCGGACAATCGCCCGAATCCTTTCGGAAATGAGGAAGGAAGCTCCGCCAGAGACGGGGGATTGAAGTGGAAACTCGTACTCACCACGAACCGTGGAAGGTCGAGGACCTTCTCCGCGCTGTCCAGGATGACGGAGTCCGACGAGGCCACAACCCCCTGGTAGCATTTCAGCGGATAGTCAGCGGTATGCTCGAGGGCAACCGTGAATGGGATGGACAGAAGGGACAGGCGGACGCGCATTTCCTCCGCCATGAGCCCGGAAAATGCAATAGGGGAGTCGAGATACGCATCGAGGCGCCGGGGCGCCAGAGTCCGCAGCGCATCCATGATCGCAGTGAAGGCCCTCTCGGTCAGCGCGGTTCGCCGATAGCTTCCGTGCGTCGCCGAAGAGTCCCGGGTAATGCCATCGTCGGACACGAAAAGAGGCAGCCCTCGGAGAAAGCTTTCGACCGTGATAAGGACATTGTACCAATCGATTCCGAGGTTGAGACCGGCAAGAGCATCGGGCCTTACCAGTTTCCCTTTTCGTATCGAGGCAATCTCGTTGGGGATCACTCCGCGAAACAATGTGTTGCGTTCGACTCGCGAAAGCCTGTGCCTGTCCCCCACGAGCTTGAGAGAGGCTTTCTCGGGATAGCCCTTTTCTCGAAGAAACCGGTAATCTTGAAGCGCAAGAGTGAAACTTTTCGTTGACATTATGGATATAATTGGTATACTGAATAATATTGAGAATTAGCCTGTGACCTTTGCATTACTGAAAGGATAGCAGACGTGGGGAAAAAGGAAAAGAAGGTCCGAATTTTCTCGGCCCTCGAAGTCGCTGACATTTGCGGCGTAGTCAACCAGACTGCTATCAACTGGATCAAAAACGGCTTTCTCAAGGCATTCATGACGCCGGGCGGTCAGTACCGGGTGTACGCCGAGGATCTTCTTGCTTTTCTCACCTCGCGGGGCATGAGGATTCCCGAAGAATTGCTGGAAAATGAAGAGAGCGCTGCTGACTGGCGGCGGATCCTCATCGTCGATGACGACGAAAACATCAATACCCTCCTCAAGCGATTCCTGACGAGAAGACTGCCTTCCTGCACGATCATGCAGGCTTTCGACGGGTTCGAAGCCGGAAAGCAGATCTCGGAGTCGAAGCCAGGAGTGATTCTCCTGGACATCGGCCTTCCCG
>DATKLB010000224.1:0-3541 GCA_035542615.1 Spirochaetia bacterium
AACGAAACCCTGGAACGCGTGGTCTTCCATGGCCCCATGACTGCTTTCTTTGAGAGCTTCCTGGGCTGACCGATACGACATTTCGACTACATCTGGCTCAGGGCGAAGAAGCCCGGCATCGCGGACGCCACGGCCCCGCACTATGACGTGGTGTTCATGGGCCGGGGGACCAGGCGGCTGTATACCGCCTGGACGCCCCTGGAGGACGTGCCGCTGGAGAAAGGCGGCCTCATGATCCTCGAGGGCTCGCACCTGCTCTCCGACGTAAGGAGCACCTATGGCGAGCTCGACGTTGACACATACTGCGCGAACAAGTCAGAGGCCAGAGACATCGAGACCGGAAAGAAGCAGTGGGAAGACAGGGTGAACGGCGGGAAATATGCCGATGACGCCCTTGCCGTTCGGGAGGCGCTCGGCGGCCGCTGGCTGACCTCGGACTTCCACGCCGGTGACGTGCTTCTTTTCAGCATGTATACGATGCACGCAAGCTCGGACAATCACAGCAGGAGCTACCGGCTGTCCACCGACACCCGTTACCAGCTCGCCTCCGAGCCGGTTGACGAACGCTGGATTGGAAAGAATCCGCCCGCCCATGGTCCCGGAGGCAAGCGCGGGATGATCTGCTAGCGGCGACCGGGACTTTCTATCGCAGGTCTCTCGCCTTTCCGTCAGCCATGCAGGTCCTGATCCATTCCTTCACGACTTCTCGGATGGCAGCGCGCACAGGCTTCATAACGTCGAGGGTGTAGGGATTTTCCCCGCGCGCGTTGAGCTCAGCACGCAACGCGTTCATGTAGGTGGAGTGAATGATGGTGCCGACGTTCATCTTGTTGATGCCGCCGCGGATGGCCCGGCGCACATCCTCCCGAGGGATGCCGGTCCCGCCATGCAGCACGAGCGGGACGCTCACCGCCTCGTTGATCTCCGCCAGGCGGTCAAAGTGGATCTCAGGCTTCCCCTCGTAGAATCCATGCGCGGTTCCGACGCCGACCGCCAGGGAGTCGACTCCCGACTCCGCGACGAACCTGACGCAGTCATCGACGCGCGCGAGAAAGTCCTTTCCCGTGAAGGCTCCCTCGATCCCCATGCCCTTGATGCGGCCGACCTCTCCCTCCACGTGCACCCCGCGCGGGTGGGCATACTGAACCACCTCGCGCGTGGTTGCGATGTTCACGTCCAGCGGCTTGGACGAGGCATCGATCATCACCGAAGGGTAGGAATGATCCACGGCCGCCTTGCAGATGTCGATCTTGGTGCTGTGGTCGAGATGATGGATGAGGGGAATCCTCGCTTTTGCCATGGCCGCCGCCCCGAACGCGCCACAGAGCTCAATGCCGATTTCCGTGACGACGAGCTGGTTGGAGGAGATGAAAATGGGGGCTTCGAGCTCCTCCGCCGCTTCCACAATTCCCAGGAAATCCCAGATATCCGAGTAATTGAACGCGGGAACGGCAAATCCTCCTGCATCCGCTGCTCCGAGGATCGCCGGGACGTCCAGCGTTTTTTTCCCAATGACCATGCTCATCCTTTCCCTTCCATGAATCGACGCGCTTCTTCGAGTGTCGGAATACCTGCGGTCGCTCCGACCGCTCGAATGTTCATTGCCGCAACCGCGCACGCGAAAGCGGCGCATTCCCTCATGTCCCATTTCTTCAAGACCCCTGTGAGGAACCCGGCAACGAACGAGTCTCCGGCGCCCGTCGTGTCGACGACGTCGGTGGGGAATGCCCTGCTGGAGAACCCTTTCTCGGGCCCGCTCTTCACGTAGCAGCCTTTCTCCCCCAGCTTGATCACGACGGTTCCGACTCCTCGAGCCTGCATGCGCGCGGCGATCTCCACGGGGTCGCTCGTGCCGGCAATCTTCTCCGCCTCGGCTATGCTCGGCATGAAGTAGTCCAGATGGGGAAGGCAGGGCTCGATGACGGACATCCACCGGCCAGTCGTGTCCCACGTAACGTCCATCGAGGTAGACTTGCCCCGCCTCCGGGCCTCCTTGAACATCCCGGCCGCGCCCTCGCCGTCGAATCGCGGCAGGAGAAAAGCGCCGCCGACATGGACGATGGCCGGCTCCGCCAGTAGGGAAGGATCGA
This sequence comes from Spirochaetia bacterium, assembly GCA_035542615.1. GTDB lineage: Bacteria > Spirochaetota > Spirochaetia > SZUA-6 > Fen-1364 > Fen-1364. The sequence continues at coordinate 2,091 of DATKLB010000224.1, forward strand.
TGTCGTCAAGAGAAAAGAAGTCGTTTGCTCCTCCATAGTAGAAGAAAGCCCTCCCGCCTTTCGAATTGATCAGGACGAGGCAGGAGCACGTCCTGGCGTTCTTTGTCCGCTTCAGGCCCCGGCCGTCGACGCCGGCGTCCGCGATCACCTGTGCGAGGAAATCCCCGAGCTGGTCGTCGCCGACCAGACCCGCGAAGCCGACCTGACTCCCGAGCTTTCGCAGCCCGAGTGCGACGTTCAGGCAGTCACCGCCGTTCTTGATGTCGATTCCCTGGACGCGCCTGGTGTCCACGCCGAAGTCCACGACATCGACGGGTCTGACGAGGATATCGGCCGCGAGCTGCCCGACGCACAGCACGTCCATGCTGCGCACCCTACCCGAAATGCGGCCGAGGGACAAGCGATTCGACCGGAAGGCTCCAGACCGCTGCGGTTGAATCGAAGAACGCGGAGACCTCCTGCGACGGCGTTCTGCCGTCCAGGGAGCCAAGGATGATCCGGCATGCGCCCAGGGAATCCCGAAGCTTTTCGAGAATGCGTCGGACATCGGCCGTCGGGCGGCCAATGACATCATCCGGGTTCAGGATCGCGGCCAGCGTCGCACTGGGGAAAAGAGCTTTGATTCGTTCCAGATCGGACTGGATTCCAAAATCGAGATAATCGAGCGGCCGTATCTCTGAATAGGCGCGTGCGTATGCATCGACCTTCCATCCGCAGTTGTGGATGCCAAAGACCGGGTAATGGTCAGAGAACCGTTTGTCGTACGGCATCACAAACTCACGGTAATGGTTTTCGGAAATCATGTTGACAACACAGTTCGCGGTGACGAAGTAATCCTTGTGCACGCCGGACCGGGCCTGACGGGCATAGACGGCGTCTGCAAAGCGCATCGTGGTCTCGCAGACGACGCCGAGCACATGGTGCGCCCGCCCGGGGGCAACCATCATGTCGGTGAAAATCTCCTCTCCCCGAAGCCGGAAGGCTGTATTCAGAACGCCCTGATAGTTGAGCTCGCCGTCAACGGCGCCCCACCTTCGTTCGATGATGTCCATCTGCCGCATGAGATCCGCAAACAGGGGGCTGGAGCCGAAATCGGGGACCTCCAGGGAATCGGCGGCTGCATCGCTCAGCACGACTCGCCTGTTCTCCGGCCAGGCAGCCCTGGAGTAGATGACCTCCTGGCCGAAAAGCGCCGCCACCGAGGCGCACGTATGGATCTGGGAGATACCCCCACGGATTTCCTGCGGTTCTCCGCCGAGTCGCAGCCGCGGGAACTCCGCGTTCAGCGCTCGAGCCATGGCCACGAAGGACTCCCAGCGGTACACGGGGTCGGTGTGCCAGCGTTCGCTCATGTCCAACCCCATTCGGGCGCTGAACCAGTCCGGCGAAAAGCTGACGTGGATCGTGACCGGCGGGGGATCGACCAGGGACCGGTGCCAGATCAGGGAGCT
>DATKLB010000225.1:0-8076 GCA_035542615.1 Spirochaetia bacterium
GCCCCGTGAGCCCCTGGTACGCGCCTGACCACGCCCTGCTGAAGCTTTCCAGGCTGAACCTCGTGGGGAACCTCCACATCGTGGCGAGGCTGACCTCCTGGAAGCTCTTCAGGCTGGTGATCACAAGCACGTACACCGGCATGAGGTAGAGGATGCAGGCGAGACCGAGGAGGAGATACACGAAGGGGACGGATCGGCGAGGGGCAAGCGCGGTCATGTGCGCACCTCCGATCTCGTCGTCGAAACGAGGTAGGGGACGATCAGGAGTGCCACGACGAGGAGCAGAAGCGTTGCAATGGCGGCCCCTGAGGCGAAGTTGTTGCCGCGGAACGTCGTATCCCACATGTAGTAGGCCGGCACGTCCGTGGCAAACGCGGGACCCGGTCCTGTCATGGACACGACGAGGTCGAATATCTTCAGCGATATGTGCCCCAGGACGATGATGGCGCTGAGGGTCACGGGCCGGATCATGGGGAGGATGACTCGCATGTACACCTGCCACTCGGTTGCGCCGTCCACATGCGCCGCCTCCCTCATTTCCGTCGGTATTCCGCGGAGGGCCGCCAGGTACATGGCCATGGTGTAGCCTGACATCTGCCATGTGGCCGCCAGGACCACAGAGATCATGGCCAGTGAAATACCGATGTACGGGCTGGCAAGTCCTCCGAGGCCTATGTTGCCCAGGAAGTGCCCGAAACCTGAATCCGGGTGGATATACAGCATCGTGGGGTCGGTGAACCAGCCCCATTTCAGGAACCCCAGGCCGAGCTTGTCGAAAAGCAGGTTGATGCCGGTGGCTCCCACCGTGGAGTTGCCGGGACTGAGCATCCATCGCCACACAACCCCCGTGACGATGTACGAGATGGCCATGGGGAAAAGAAAGATGTTTCTGAAAATCCCTTCACCCTTGACGTGCCTGTCCAGAAGGACCGCAAGGGCGAATCCCAGGACGATGCACCCGATGAGGAAAAGGACGGTGAAAGTGACCGTATTGCGAAGGTCGCAGAGGAACCGGTCGGTGGGAACGGTGGAAAAGAGCCTCTGGTAGTTGTGAAACGCAACAAAAGTAAAATCGGGCTCCAGGGAATCCCACTTCGTGAAGGAGGCGAAGCCTGTGAACCCGATGAACCCGTAGATGAACACGGCGATCAGGATGATGGACGGCGCCACCAGGCCAAGAGAGATTGCGCGGTCCCGTGTGACTCCCTTCATGCGGCCCCCCCTGAAAAAAACCTGCCAGGCCTTTGGGCCTGGCAGGACGTTGCGTGTTTCGAGAACGCGGCGATTATGCTCCGCCGTTGTCCTTTGCCGCCTGGTCAAGCGCCTGCTGTGTTGCAAAAACGTCGAGCTTGGTGGCAAACGTGTTCATGATGTCCTTGTACACCGTGACCCACTTCTCGACCGCCGCAGCGCCGTGAATGCAGCTTGGCACGATGGGCTCGGATGTCCAGTCCTTCATTGCCGACTGGAGATAGGGGTTGAACAGCGAGGGGTCGGCGTCAGTTCTGGCCGGGATGGAGCCCTTCAGGGGGTTGAAAGCTTCCTGGCCTGCCTTGGAGTCGCAGACCTTCAGCCAGTTCATTGCGTTCTCTTTGTCCTTGGCCCCCTTGGGCAGAGCAAAGCTGTCAGAAAGACCGTCATAGATCTTGGGTCCGGGAACGCACTGCCAGCCGTAGCCGGTGTAGTTCTTGGCGGTGAACCAGCCGTTGGTCCAGTCTCCCATGATGAACATGGCAGCCTTGTTGTCCACGAGGTACTGCAGGGCCTGGTCCCAGGATAGGGCGGAATGATCCGTGTTGACGTCCGCCAATATCTTCTTGTAGAGGTTCAAGGCGTCCGTCACCTTGGGATCGGTCCACTTCGTTGCGCCGGTCCAGAGACCCCTGTAGCCGTCCGGTCCGAGCACGGAGGCGAGAATGGTTTCAAAGACGTGTCCGGCTTCCCAGCCCTCCTTGGTCCCGATCGTCATGGGGATGATCTTCTTTGCCTTGAAGACCTTCGCCACTTTGAAGTAGTCGTCCCACGTTGCGGGCGGCTGCAGGTGGTTATCCTCGAACAGCTTCTTGTTGTACCACAGGACATTCGCCCGGTGGATGTTCACCGGAATCCCCCAGTAGTGGCCCTTGTACTGCAGCAGGCTCATGAGATCCGCGGGGAACACCTTGTCGAGTCCCTCGGACTTGTACAGGTCATCCAGCGGCTGCAGGTATTTTTCCGGATTGTACTTTTGAACCTCGAGACCCGCGTGAAGCTGGAACGCGTCCGGGGGATCGCCACCCGTCAGCCGCGTGGCTAGGACAGCCATGGCGTTCGTTCCGGCGCCTCCCGCCACCGTGGCGTTGATGATCTGCACATTCGGATACTGCTTGTTGTAGATCTTGAACAGGGCATTGAGGCCCTCAGCCTCTCCGCCAGCGGTCCACCACGAGTAGATCTCCAGCTTGTTGCTCTTCCCTCCTCCGCACGCCACGAGCGCGAGCGAGAAGCCGAGAACGACGACGATGCTGAAGATTGAGATGATCCTTCGGGTCATACGCAGCCCTCCTTCGTGAAATGTTGGGATAATGTACATACCGGTCCAGCGTAGGTCCATGAATTGGAAAGTGTCAAGATGCAACTTCGTATGCAGATCAATCCACTTGCTCCGAGGCGATCAATCGAACCCCTGCCGCCTTCATCTCTGCGAGCGCTTTTTCGACGCTTCCCGTGGGGAAGTCGACGCCGCGGCAGGCATCCTGGATCACCGTGACTTCGAACCCGAGACCGCGCGCATCGAGAGCGGAGGCGCGCACGCAGTAGTCTGTGGCAAGACCGCAGACAAAGATTTCCCGCGCTCCCAACCCGCTGAGATAGTAGCGAAGCCCCGTGTCGGTCTTGTGGTCATTCTCGAAGAACGCGGAGTATGAATCCAGCCCCCGGCGCAGTCCCTTGCGGAGCACCAGCTCGATTCTTCCGACTTCCACTCGGGGAGAGAGCTCCGCCCCGCGCGTCCCCTGGACGCAGTGATCCGGCCAGAGCACCTGCTCGATGCCGTCCGCGTCCACTACGTCGAGCACTTTCTTTCCCGGGTGGCTGGAGGCGAAAGAAACATGATCCTTGGGATGCCAGTCCTGTGTGGCCACGACCCGGTTGAAAAGCGGCATGAGCCGGTTGATCACAGGCACGACCTGGTCGCCCTCCTCCACGGCAAGGCTTCCGCCGGGGCAGAAGTCGTTCTGGACGTCGATGACGAGGAGCATTCGCGCAAGCTTGGGGCCTGGCATGGCGCACCTCCCTTCCTAGAGTACATGGCCGAGCTCCGCTACGCCAGTGCCTTGCTGGCCTGCCCGAAACTCCTGGCTTTGCCGGCAGGCGACCGCCGCCCGTTCATTGTATAATCGGCTCACTCGAGGCGCCCGACGCGCATTCGGCAGGAGTTGTGGCGGAAGCTTGCAGGCCCATCGAAGCCGGACCGACTCGACGCGCTTGCACACGAATGTCCCCTGGAAGATCTGAACGGGAGGATTGAACCGATGCTGCGCGGTCAGGTGACTGGCCGCGTAGCGGTCAACGCGCAGGAGTCGAGCTAGCTCCTGCGCCTCTTCTGTGGTCCCCCTCGGGCAGGCGGTTTCCTGGGTGCGGGAGCTCGCCGAGCTTTCTGCGCTGCAGGGGCGTCGCTCCGGGGGACCGCCGCCTCCTGCGCCGCCAGGTCGAGCACGGAGTTCTCGCTGCCGAACTGGTTCGGCACGTACGCGTCCGCCCCCCAGTCGTTGTGCCACTCGCCGCTGTTGTCGCGGTAGCGGAACATATAGGATTTGCCCCCCTCGAGGGAAAGCGTGGCGCTCCAGGAGCCGTCGGCTTCACGGCGCATCGGGGTCGCCGTGTCGCTCCAGCCGTTGAACTCCCCGCTCAGGTGAAGGGTGGTCACCCCTTCGATTGGCGGCATCGTGAACGTCACCTGGAATTTCTTTCCGCCCAGATGCTTCTTCTGGAGCATGGCACCTCCCGGTTCGCGATACGTTTCCCAGTATAAAGCATGCTCACCTCGTGGTCGAGAGGACATGCCGGTTGTCGCTCAGCACGTCCATGAGCGTCACCGTTCCGTCGGGCCCGGGGAAATTGATGAGGGAAGCGTATCGGGCATCGGGCATGGTTTCCCTCAGCGGAGCCGCCACTTCGTTGTGCCAGTTGTCGACGATGTACGTCGCTTTTTCTGCCGAGAGCTTCGCGATCTGTGCGGCCTCCAGCGGGGCGGGACCAAACACGCCCTTGATCGTGAATCCCAGCTCGGCCATCAGGGGCTGCTGAAACACGTGGACGACCATGGGAGCTCCATACAGGCCATCGTCTCGCAGCTCCTGTTTCCAGGAGGAAAGGAAGCTCTCCAGGTCGGCGATCTCGGCGTGCGCCTGGTCCTGGGTGCCAAGGATGTCCGCTATTGCAAGGATGGAGGTGCGCATGGTCTCCAGAGAATAGTCCGCATCGATGCGAAGGACGCGGATCTTCCGGCTTCCCGCGGCCTCCGCCAGGCGCTTCGCCATCACCTCGAAGCCCGTTGTGACGATGAGCTTTGCCCCCCGCAGTTGCGCGATGTCCGACGGCTTCAGCTCGTATTCCGCAGGATGGCGGAGATCACCCGGGGCAAGAGTGACGATGTCCTTTGCCCCCGCGGCCAGCGCAAAGGCGGCGGTCCAGGTGTTCGTGGCGACGATCCGGATGGGCTTCTTCTGCTGGGCGGAGCCGGCGAGCGCGGGCAGCACCGCGAAAAACACAATGAGCAAAGCGCGAGACCTCATGATCTCCTCCTCGCGATCCGCCTGAGCACGAGCCCCGCGCCCAGGAGGCAGGCGGCGATGACCGTCACTGACGAGCTGGCGGGAACGTCCAGGGCAAGCGACGAGAAAAAGCCCGCGATGCTGCACAGAGCGCCGATCAGGCAGGCCTGGAAAAAGAAGCCGCGGGCGCTGCGGGCCGTGAACGACGCGATGATGGCGGGCAGGAGCAGAATCGAATCCAGGAGAAGCGCCCCGATGAGCTTCATCAGGAGCGCGACGCTGATTCCAACGAAAAGAAGAATCGTGGTGGTGAGGGCCGCCTCGTTCACGCCGGAGGCAAAAGCGATCTCCCGGTGAAACAGCACCGCGCTCACCCGGGGGAAAAGCGCCGAGACAAAAAGGGCGATAGCCACGGCGTATGCGGCCGTGACGGCGAGGTCCGTGCGGGAAAGGGAGTAGACGCTCCCCCACAAGATTCCGAATGCGTCCTTGGAAGGGACCCCGGCCTTGTAGATCACGGCAAAGGCAAGCCCGATGGTGAGGACCATGAAGAACGTCGCCGCATACCCGAGAGTCAGGCCGGATTCCCGGGCCACCCGGGCGATGGCCACGATTGCCAGCACATCAACAGCGAGGCCGGCAAAGAGCGGGTCAACGTGCAGGGCGAGCCCCAGGGCGGCGCCGAGTAGGGCCGCGTGCATGAGGGTGAATCGCAGCGTCACGAGATTCAGCCTCAGAATGAAGACCCCGGCCATCGGGAAAAAACAACCGGCGATGACGAGGGCCAGGAATCCCCTGAGGATGGGGGGATAGGAGAACGCCTGAGCGATGTTCACGGTGCGGGCTCAGGCAAAGCCGCCTGCCTCCAGGTGCTCGATCCTCCATGTCGTCTCTGACAGGACCTGGGAGTCGTGCGACACCATGACAATCGTCAGCTTCTGTCTCTCGTTCAGGTCATGGAGGATATCCATGACTTCCCTCCGCGAGGCGGGGTCCAGCGAAGAAGTCGGCTCGTCGAGGAGAAGAACCGCAGGATCCTGGCAGAGGCAGCGGGCAATGGAGAGCTTCTGCTTTTCGCCTCCGGACAGTCGCGCGTACATCCTGTGCTGGAGGTGGCTGCAGCCCATGGCCTCCATGGCATCAAGGATGCGGCGCCTCCTCTCACGTTTTGGCAGGGGCAGCGCGCAGGCGCCGATCTCCACGACCTCCTTCCCGGAAATGGGAAAATCCACGGAGATCGCCTCCTGGTTCACATACCCGACCTTCCTCCTGTGCCGCGACCATTCCCGTGATCCCACCGGCGCGCCCAGGACCTGCAGGGTCCCTGTATTCCACCGCTGCAGCCCGAGGATCACTCTGAGCAGCGTGGTCTTGCCCGCTCCGTTGGGTCCGGCCACGATGATGCGCTCCCCGCAGGAAACCGAAAGGCAGAGGTCCCGCAGGATCTGATGGCCGTCGATCGCCACGTTGACGCCCTCCGCGGTGATACAGGCATCGGCTCGCGCCATGACTCATGAGAGATACATGCCCGAGAGGGGAAAGTCAACTCGCGTCCCGCGATCGGTCCGCGTGTCGTTGCCGGGCGTGTCCAAACAGCGTAGATTCTGCGGGGAGGCTCCCACATGAAGGCGATCATCGTTCGTGAGTTTGGTGACCCGCATGTGATGAAGCTCGAGGAGGTGCCCGTACCGAAGGTGGGCCCCGGCCAGGTCCTTGTTCGCATCAAGGCGGCGGGGGTGAACCCCGCGGACACCTACGCCCGAACGGGAGGGTCCGCCGCGAAGCCGCCGTTGCCCTGGACGCCGGGGACCGACGGCGCCGGAGTGATCGAATCCGTCGGGGCGGGCGTGAAGCGCGTGAAAGCAGGGGATCGGGTCTACATGGCCCGGAGCCTCAGCGGGACGTACGCCGAGTACACGCTGGCACTTGAGACGCAGGCGTACGCTCTTCCTGAAAAGATATCCTTCGCGCAGGGCGCGGGCGTGTTCGTGCCCTACGCCACCGCGTGGCGCGCGCTGAACCACTTTGCCAGGGCCCGCCCCGCGGAGACCCTTCTCGTACACGGCGCCAGCGGCGGCGTGGGCATCGCCGCCACGCAGGTGGCGCGGGCTTCGGGGATGACCGTCATCGGCACGGCTGGCACCGACAAGGGCCGCGAGCTCGCCGCGCGCGAGGGCGCGCATCATGTCCTGGACCACGCGACAAAAGGCTACCAGGAGGAAATTGTCCGCCTGACCGGGGGCAGAGGCGTCGATGTCATCGTCGAGCTTCTGGCAAACGTGAACCTGGGCGCTGACCTGAAGATGCTGGCCCCGCGCGGGAGAGTCGTGGTGATCGGGAGCCGTGGAGAAGTCACCGTGAACCCCCGCGACCTCATGGGCCGGGACGGCGCGATCTACGGAATGCTTTTGTGGAACATGTCTGACGAGGACGCTGTCAACACGCACGCCGCGCTGGCAGCCGGCCTGCAGAACGGAACGCTTCGTCCTGTCGTAGGCCTCGAGCTGCCCCTCGCGAAGGCGCCGGAAGCCCATCGCAAGGTCATGGAGCCAGGCGCCTACGGAAAGATCGTGCTGGTACCCTGAGGTCCTTCTCCCAGAACATCACCCCGGGGAGCGGATTCGGGCAGTATGGCGGAATAGGGACAAATCCCATTTCCCGGTACAGGGAAACGGCGCTCTGCAGTCTTTCCAGCGTGTCGAGGCGCATGGTCCTGTACCCCAGCGAGCGCGCCTCACCGATGACGTGCTCGGCGAGCAGCCGGCCGATGCCGAGCCCCCGGTACTCCGGCCTGACGAACATCCTCTTCATCTCGCAAATCCCTGGTGAAAGCTTTCGCAGCGCCACGCATCCGGCAGGCTCGGTCCCGCCCGTGCCGGTCGGCACTCGTGCGACCAGGAGCGCGCCCGAAGGCGGAGCGTATCTGCCCGGCAGGTTGGCAAGCTCCTTCTCGAACCCCTGGAAGGACAGATCCTCCCCGAGGAATGCGGCGTACTCCCGCATGAGCACTCGCGCCGTTGCCACATCGAAACTGGATACGGCGGCCTCTATCCGGGGAGGATTGGCTGACCTTCTCTCGAGGATCGTTTCAGCGGCGTTCAAGTGCTTCACGAGGGACCGGACCTCATCATCGCTCAAGGCCGAGAAGAGCTCCACGGTCCGCGCGTCTGAGGCTTCATTGATCTCCTCCAGAGCTTTCCGACCTGCCCGTGTCAGCTCCAGCACGAGAATGCGGCCGTCCTCCCGGTCTTTTCCCGTCGCAACGAGCCGAAGGGACGCCAGGCGTTTGGTCACCCTGTTCAGATAGCCCATGTCGATGGCG
>DATKLB010000226.1:0-4007 GCA_035542615.1 Spirochaetia bacterium
GATTCCTTCATCGGCTTCATCGACCTGCTCAACAACTGGTACATCCGCCGGTCCCGCCGCCGTTTCTGGAGGTCGGGAGCGGACTCCGACAAGCAGCAGGCATACCAGACCCTGCACTCCGCGCTCATGAACCTGATTCTCGTGGCGAGCCCGTTCATGCCTTTCATCACGGAGGAGATCTATTCCAACCTCCGGACGCCGCAACAGCCCGAGTCCATCCATCTCTGCGATTTTCCGGTCTACGATGAGACACGGCGGGATCGGGAGCTGGAGCGCAAGATGAAGGTCACGGTGAAGGCAGTGTCCATGGGAAGAAGCCTGAGGACAGAGTATGGACTGAAGATCCGGCAGCCCCTCAAGGCCCTTCACATCGTGACGCGGGACTCCGAGGAGAGGAGAATCCTCGGGGAGATGGAAGACCTCATCACGGACGAGCTCAACGTCAAGCAGGTGATCTTCCGCCAGAACGAGGACGAGCTGGTGGAGTACCAGGCGAAGGCCAATTTCCGCGTTCTGGGCAGGCAGTTGGGGAAGGACATGAAGGCGGCCGCAGAACGGATCGGAAACCTCGATCTGGCCCAGATTCACGAGCTGCTGGCTGGTCGGGACATCACGCTGGAGGTCGACGGCCGCAGAATCGCTCTGACGCCGGAAGGAGTGGAGATCCAGCGTCGGGAGAAGGAAAACCTCAGGGTGGTGAATGACGGGTCGCTGACCGTCGCTCTTGATCCCGAGCTGACTCCCGAGCTCATCGAGGAGGGGATGATCCGTGATCTGGTGCGGGGAATCCAGAACCTCCGTAAGGAAAAAGGCCTGGAGGTCTCGGACCGGATTGCCCTCTCGCTTTCGGGTTCCGGCGTGCTGCGCTCCGCTGCGGAGAATCACCGTGACCATGTCCTTTCGGAGACCCTCGCGGTTTCCTGGACGTGGGAGAGAGCCGCCGATGCGGTCGAGATCGAATGCGGAGACGAGAGGTGCCAGGTTTCCCTGCGCAAGGCCTCGCCGTGACTGCTGAATCGGGTGCGTCATACCTCGCCGCGCGGCTGGCCGCGGCCGCCGCGGCGCTGCTGCTCCTGGCTTCGTGCGCCTCTGCGCCCAAGCGGTCCCCTCCGGAATGGATGGGGGTTTTGCCGTCTGACGCGACTCTGTACGTTTCGATCTCCGTGCCGCAGTCGGCCGACCTGATCCGTCGGACGCTGAAGCAGGGAGGACCCGCGTACAATGACGTTGCGCAGCTTGCTGACAGGACGAGCCGGGTGGTCCTCTCCATGACCCTCGGGCGGGATGAGCCGATGCGTTTCGCGGCTGTTGCCCTGGGAAGTTATCCCGCGTTCCTTATCAATCTCAGCCTTTCCGGCAAGAAAGAGTGGAAGCAGGTTTCGGCCGTCGACGGAAGCTACTTCCTCTTCAACAAGGCGAACCTCCAGCTGAGCATTCCCAACGGCGGGATTCTGCTTGCTTCCAACGGCGCCATGCCGATGCTTCTCTCGCGGTACAAGACACCGGTTCCGCTGCCGATCCCTCCCGAGGTCAAGAGCGACATGACCAGAACCGACGTCGTGCTGTACATGCCACAGCTTCCCGGCGGGATCGGCCAGCCGGCTCCCGACCAGCCGGCGGCCATGGAATCCGATGAGCGTCCACATCTGGCCATCCGCGAAGTGTGGGTGGACGCGACGAAGACGAAGGAGGGATACCTCCTCGTTGGCACGATGAACACCGGAACCGAAGAGCAGGCGCGGGTGCTTGCGCTCGTTCTGAAGATCGGCATCGTGGCATGGATGAAGAGCAACGACGTCACCGATGTGGCGGACCGGCTCAGGGCCATCTCCGTCATCCCGGAGGGAACTTCCGTGAAGGTGAATGGAATCTCCGTAAGCGACCAGGAGATCATTCCCTTGTTCCTCGGGCTGTTGAACGGACCGTCTGCCGCGGAGGGCGCTCAAGCCGCGCCTACCGGCACCACGTCGGAGTCCGGCAACTGATGGCGAACACCATCGCTGTTCTCGACTACGGCGCAGGGAACCTCTCGAGTGTCCAGAATGTTCTGCGACACTTCGGCGCTGAGTTCATTGTCACCTCCCGGCCCGCCGACGTGGAGCGCTCCTCCGCTTTGATCTTTCCCGGCGACGGTGAAGCGGCGGCGTCCATGGGCGAGTTGCGGCGCACGGGGCTCGATGAAGCTCTGCGGTCGTTTCACGCCTCGGGCAGAAAGATTCTCGGAATCTGCATCGGCTGCCAGGTCATCTTCAGTCACTCGGAAGAACGTGACACGGCATGCCTCGGCCTCATTCCCGGAGAGGTGAAGCGTTTTCCCCGCACCCAGGGGTTGAAGGTCCCGCACATGGGATGGAACTCGGTACGGTTCCGGTTCCGCCACCCCGTGTTCGAGGGAGTGCCGCAGGGATCCTCATTCTACTTCATTCATTCCTACTACCCGGTGCCGGCAAACGTCCGACATTCGGCCGCGGAAACAGAGTACGGGGAGACATTCGCCTCCGCGGTAGCGGCGAGGAACATGGTGGCAGTGCAGTTCCATCCCGAGAAGTCCGGCCCGGTCGGACTGCGTCTCATCTCGAACTTCCTCTCGTGGGATGGGTATTGGGACGAAGACGGAGCGGCAGACGATGCTTGAGAAGAGGATTGTGGTCTGTCTCGATGTTCGGGACGGAAGGACGACGAAGGGGATCAGGTTCGAGAACAACGTCGACGTCGGGGATCCGGTCGAGATGGCGCGCCAGTACTACGAGGAGGGCATCGACGAGCTCGTGTTCTACGACATCATGGCATCCGCGGAGCGCAGGAAGATCCGCATCGACACGGTGCGCCGGGTCGCGGAGCAGGTCTTCATCCCTTTCTCAGTGGGAGGAGGAATCTCATCGCGGGAGGAAATGCGGGAGGTGCTCCTTGCGGGCGCCGAAAAGGTGAGCGTGAACTCGGCGGCTGTTCGTGCTCCCCGGATCATCACCGATGGCGCCTCCTTGTATGGGAGCCAGTGCATCGTGCTCGGCATGGATGCGCGCAGGGATCCCGCAATGCCGTCCGGCTACCGAGTGGTCATCGACGGAGGCCGCACCCCGACGGACCTCGATGCTCTTGCGTGGGCTCGGCAGGCTGAAGAGCTGGGCGCCGGAGAAATCGTCCTGAACTCCATCGATGCCGACGGAACACGCGGAGGCTACGAGATCGAGCTCACCCGCGTTATCTCGGAAGGGGTCGGGGTGCCTGTTGTTGCCTCCGGAGGTGCGGGCCGCCCGGAGCACCTCCTGAAGGTGTTTCGGGAGGGCCGCGCGGACGCCGCGCTGATCGCCTCCATGGTGCATTCCGGCGACTTCAGCATCGGAGGGATCAAGGATTACCTGCGGGAGCGCGGGATACCTGTGCGAGTCACGTAGCCGATGCACGGTGACGCGCGAGCCCTCGCTGCCATGTTGCCCCAAAGTCTTGGAGTTGCTATATTTATGAAAAATAGAGTCCCGAGGCTCTTTGCATCAGTATTCAGGAGCTCGCAGTATGCCGACATATGAGTATGTATGCACCAAGGGCCACACCTTTGAGGCCTTCCAGAGTATCAAGGACAAGCCGCTCACACGCTGTCCCAAATGCGGCAGCGCCGTTCGCCGCGTGATCAACGGCGGCATGGGAGTCATTTTCAAGGGGAGCGGGTTCTACACGACTGATTACAAGAAGAGCTCCGCCCTGGCCGGCGGTAATGGAAGCTCCGGGAAAGAAAAAGAGAAGGACACATCTTCCGAAAAACCGAAGGCGCTCGCTTCGGACAAAAAAGACTCCTAGAAAGACACCATCTCCGCGGTCTCGATGGCCTGCATGATGAGACTCTCCGCGGCAAGACAATCATATGCTTTCTTCATCCTCCGCGGGTCAGGGTGGATCAACGGATGCGGCGGGGAGAACAGGACGCAGCAGTCCTCGTAAGGAAGGTTCGACGTCTCGAAAGTATCGATCTTCCGTGCCAGGGAAATGATCTCTTCTTTGTTCATTCCGAT
>DATKLB010000227.1:0-8353 GCA_035542615.1 Spirochaetia bacterium
CGAGGCCAGATCAGAGCTCGGCGGCATGCTCGTTCCCGGATCGAGGCCGGCAATCAAGAAAGACGTCGCAAATTACCTCGACTACCTCAGGACAGAGGTCGCAAAAGCAATGGCGGAGCACGGCCTGAAAGTTGAGCTCAATACGGCGCCGACGCCCGCCCATCTGCGCACCGCGGGATACGACAGCATGGTGACGGCCACGGGCTCCAGACAAGCCAGGCCGCCTGTCCCGGGAATCGATTCCAGGAATGTCGTCACGGCGGTGGACCTTCTGCGCGATCCCGAACTGGTGAAGGACGCGAAAAGCCTCGTCATTGTAGGCGGTGGCGTCGTAGGGTGCGAGACGGCGTATTTCCTCGCCCACGAAATGGGGAAGAAGGTGGCCATCATCGAGATGCTTCCCGTGATCATGACGGGAGTGTGCACGGCCAACCGGGGATGGCTCATCCACTATCTCGAGGAGAGAGGCGTGCCGCTGTACAACTGCACGAAGCTGGCCTCTGTCGGAGAGGGGGAGGTGACCGTCATGCGCAACACCTCCCGGACCGTGCCTGATCCCTGGATCACCTGGTCTCCCCTTCTCCCGGAGAATGTCAGGAATCCCTTTGCGCCGAAGCTCAAGCTCGAAGAGCGGGAGGAGCGGCTCCCCGCGGATCTCGTTGTGCTCGCAGCCGGAGCTCGTCCCGACGATTCCGTATACCGGGCGCTCGTCCAAACCCATGCCGCGCCTGAGATCAGGAACATCGGCGATTCGTATTCCGTCGGCCGCGTGCTGGAGGCCACCAGGGCCGCATACGCGACCGCGACGGCACTGTAAATGAACCGTTGCCATCGAGGAACGGTGTTGTCGCCCATGGCTTTCCAGGACGGCACGCTCGTTAGTTCCGTGCACGCTCACGCAAATAGTGGCCCCAGGCTTTTCGCTGATTTTTCAGGAGAGTTGGAATCTCCAGGCCGTAGGGACGACGCTTGACACACGTCCGACATTCGATGCAGTTCTCCGCCTTCCTGAATGGTTCGTCAACGAATGAGACAGCGGCATCAAAGGGCATTCTGCGCGCGAAGCTCTTTGCGGCGAGCACCATGCTTGTCGGAATGCCTTCGGGGCAGGGTTGGCAGTAGTCATAGCGATGACACCATGTGACGCCCAGGACGCGCCGACACTCTGCAATCGATCTGTTTTCCTCTTCGGTGAGCCCGCCTTCCACATTGACGACCCCGAGAATCTCGCGCAACTCGTCGATCCTTTCGATGCCCGGATCGGGAACGATGTCGCGAAACTGGGTTAGATAGCGGAAGACCGCCTCGAGGGCCTGGTGGTCGAGGAAGTTGAAAGGGATCTGGACGGTGTCGAAGAGATCGGTCTTGATCATCGCTGCGGTCATAGAAAGGATGTGCGAAGTAAATCCGGGAAACCGAACCTTGCCCTGACGGATCGCCTGTGACATTCCTTCGAAGGCGCCACGTGGTCCCATGACTTTGTCCATCTTGTCCCGCGAGCTGATGTTGTGATGCTGAAAAATGTCGACATGGTCCGTCTTCAGGCGGCGCAGGCTTTCTTCCATATCAGCGCTTCTCCCATGAGCTCTTCGCTATGGCCGTACGCGTGAGCGGTGTCAATGTAGTTGACGCCTTCGTCCAAAGCGCTGCGGACAAGCTTGACTCCTTCCGAACGCGACAGCCTCTGGATGGGGATACCGCCAAAAGCAATCCGGGACACTTCGAGCCCTGTTCGGCCAAATCTGATTTTCTCCTTGTGTGTGAGGCTCTCCTGAACTTTTCGGCGATTGCTGCCCTCTTCTTACTTCTGGCTATCCTGCTTTTCAAAGGATCTTACTGCTGCCTCATAGGCTTTGGTGACCTCGGCAGCCATTTGCCCCCTTTGTCCTGCCGCAGCGAGTCTGTCGGATTCGACCAGATTCAACGCGGGCTCCGCACTGTCATTATGACTGAGGGACGCCACGGCAAGGTCAGCAAGCAGCCGCCTCTCTTCAAGACGGTTGAGATTCAGATATGGCAGAGTATCGTACCACGTGAGTCGCTCTTCGAGGCTGACAAAAGGCGCACGCTTCTCTGCCATTCCCGCAAGATCGCCCCCAAGCCGGCGAGCTTTCTCGATGCCGGCATCGAAGTTGAATCGGGTGACGGGCAGCGGTTCCAGCGCCCTCATCTGCATGACCTGGAAGAACTGGTACAGGGGCCGCAACCCCGATACGAGTCCGTTCCCCGTGCCTCCCGCCACGCCAATCCCGAGAGCCGGAAGCCCTTGCAGTGGCGCTGAACGAGCGAAGACCCGAAATGTCTTCAGAATGAAGTAGCGCACCATTCCGCTCGTGTCCCACCAGTAGATGGGGGTTCCAAAGACGAGGGCGCCGCTGGAAGACAGCTTTTGGCTCAGGAACTCGAAGGCGGCGTCTTCGTAGCTGCACTTCCTTGCCGAAGCGCAGACCCAGGGAAGGCAATCCTTGCAGGCGGAGACAACGTGGTCTGCCATTTGAATCAGCTCTGTGGAGGCACCCGTTTGAGCTGCCCCTTGGAGAGCAGCCACTACCAACGCGTTCGTTCGCCCGTCGCGATTCGGACTTCCCACGATTCCGACAACTGTCCCCTTGCCACCCATTTTCCCACTCCTACCAGGAAGCGGCAACGAACTTCATTTTCACGTTCTTCGCAAGGAGAGAGAGGCCGTCCAGTCCCTTGATCACGCGCCCGATGGGCAGAACCGGTGATGCGGCTTTCGGGCGGTCATCAGTACTGGCGGGCGTGCGGCCGAAGAAGATGCACAGGGCCTTGCCCGGCGGCCAATAGGCGACCTCGCCGACTTCCACAAGGTCTCTTCCCGTCCCGTCATCCCGGATCTCTATCCCGACACTCCCGTAGTACTCCTCTCCCCAGCGAGACATCTGTGCTGAGAGCGGCAAAGACGAGCAGATGGTCTTCGCTGCAGGCGTATCCAGGAGCTCCGCTTCGAGTGTGTGGCCTGAGGCTTCAATGATCATTCTCTGCGTCATGCTTCCAGTCTGCGGTGAGAGTCGCGAAAAGGCAAGACGGCAATTTTTCCTGCTTTCCCTTTTTTCACTTGGCCTTCCTCTGGCAAGCGATCGATTTCGTCCTTGCCATAGTTTTCACTCTGCCCTGGGCCTGGCCCGCGAGGAAGTCGCACATTACGGAATGGCCGATTTCTACCGGCGCCACCGGCCCGCGATCACCGAGCCATGCTCGGCTCAACGTCGAGCGAGGCGAGTGCATCCTCAGTGACGGCGATGAGCGGGGGATACGCGATCTCTATCCGCTGGTAGGGTTGGTCCGGATCGACAAAGTCGTGCCTGAGCCTCAGCTCTCTGCCAAGTCGGATCAAACCGACGTTCGCGGCGCCGCGCCTTTTCCACCTGTCGATGATTCGCTCGGCGAGCGCGTTGTTCAGATGTTCGTCGCCGTCGTTCAGCACCAACCGGAATGCCCCGGTTGCCGGGAGGCGTTTCCATGCTTCATCGGCGAAAGAGAAACCCAGACGCAGGATTTCCGCGAGCCCTTTATACGAAAAACGAAGATAGGCGTGAGCGGGTCCAGGGAGAGATTCCCGGAGCTCCGGGTCCCACCAGGCCATCACGTTGGGGGCCATGCGAAAGAACGCGGCCGCTAGCCTGCTCACCGCGGCTGGACCCCCCAGCGGCGTGAGCGCCGGTGCAATAGACAAGGTGACGGCAACGTCCTGCCTGCGCTGACCGAGCCAGGCAGCCGCCGAGCCGCCCATGGAGTGTCCGCCCACAACCACCCGCTCGCCGAGCCCGCGAGCCACGTCCACCGCCGAGTCTGCCCACTGCCTGAGCTCTCCGGCAGTCAGCAGCCGAGTCGCATCGGTCAGCCGGTCGGCGAGCCCGTGATGCGGCGCGAGCGGGATCCACACGTTCCATCCCTTGTCGTAGCACCGGCCGCCGAGCGCCTCAAACTGCCGAGGACAGTTGGTGTAGCCGTGGAGCCAGATCACGACGACCGGAGTTTTCCTCCCGTGAGTCATGAGAATGGGCTGACAGGCGGGATTGTTGGATCGATCGCAGCCTGCCTGCTGGCGACGAGCCTCCGCGACCGCGGACTCGTAGCTGGAGAACGACCCACGGTCCATGGACCGCATCCTACACCTGTCCGCCGAGCGTGTGAACCTTGCGGTCAGAACGCCTTTGATGACTACCGGCCGCCGGGAAGCCTGCCTCCCGAGAACCCTTATTCCTTTTTCATGGGGACGACGGGACGTGTTCTCCCCTGGCTTCGTCAGCCGCGTATCATCGGGGCAAGAAATGCCGCCGCGGCTCGCGACAAGGGGTGCCGCCGATGCGTGCACGAGCTTATCTTCAAAGGCTCGACGGACTTGCCCAGCCCCCGGACGACAAGTCTCTTCCGCCAGTACGGCGAGATGGCGAATGCGGGCAGGATCGACGCTCCAAACCCGTAGCTCACGAACTCCAGGATCGACTCGATTGAGGGCAACTCGATAGCAGGCGCCAGCTTTCCCGCTCTGAGCAGAGCGCGTTCCACGTGCCTGCGAAGGTCGATGCCCTCCTCAAAGTGCACCAGCGGTCCTGAAAGGATTTTCTCCAGTGACACCCTGCGATCCGCGACAGCCGGCGCATCGCGGCGCGCCACCAGGACCAGCGGCGACGTATCTACGACGGCAACTGTACTATCTGGCTGATCATCCAGCAGGAAACCGATGCCGACGTCCGCCTCCCGTTCTTCGACTGCCCTCCCAATGCCACGCGATGTCCGGTTCAGCAAGCGCAACTGAACTCGGGGGAATCTCCGGTGAAACTCGCGCAGGGCCCGAGGAAGGAAGTGGCTGATCAGCGACAGGTTCGAGGCTATGGTCAGGGAACCTGCGAGCTCGGCACCGGAGGAGGCGATCAGCTCGGGCAGCATGTCCAGACGTTCCAGCAGGTCCCGCGCGCCCGCCGCGAGCGCCCTTCCGGCGTCCGTCATGACCGGGGAGCGGTGCGCGCGGTCGAACAGTTGTTGTCCCACCTCCTTCTCCAGCTTCCGAATCTGAAGGCTGACCGCCGGCTGGGTACGGAAAAGCTCGTCCGCTGCCCGGGAAAAACTTCCCAGCCGAGCAACTGTGACGAAACACCGCAAGGAGAACAGCTCCATCGCGACTCCTGGAAATATTATAAACTATGCTAATGATAAAGATCAATATTATCAATAGGGATTATGACTGCAAGAGGGTACGTTCGCGGCAAGGAGGACAGTATGCCCAGAATACGAACCAAACCCAGCGAGTTTCTCGTGGTGGCTGAAGCGGGAAAGCTTCTCAACCGCGGCGCTGCGGCCAGCCTCTTTCTCTGGCCGAGAACGGGGTACGTCAAGGTCCCCGGCGATCAACAGGAGGCTCGGTTCGAGATGACGCAGGAAACGCGGGACGGCATACCGCTTCGGTTCAAGGGTATCGTGATCCTGCGCATCGTGCGCCCCGAAGTGACCGCTCAGCTCTTCGACTTCACCAGCCCCGACGGCCTGGAGACCTTGAAATCCCTGGTGAGCAGCGCGTGCCTCGGCGAGCTGCGCGACCGCGTCTCCCACATGACCATGCAGCAGTGCATCGAGGAGCGCAAGACGACCCTCACGGGAGCAGTCCAAACCGCGCTCAAGGCCCTGATTGACGGAGAAAGCGGGAGCTGGGGCGTGACGCTCGACGTCGTGCAGGTCGCCCAGGTATTCATCGTCGACCAGGACCTTCGTCGACAGCTCGAGGCCGAGACGCGCAACCAGATCAAATCGAGCAGCGATCGTGCGGAGCTCTCTGCCCGTGAGTCGGTGCAAGTGGCCAGGATCGGTTCGGAGCGGCGTGTCCACGCGGAGTCTCTTGAGACGGAGAAGCAGCAGATCGCCCTCGATCGAGAGAAGCACGCTCTCGAAGTGGATGCCGAACAGGCCCGCGTCGAGATGGACAAGCCGCTGCAGCTTTTGCGCTTCCGCAACCGGTTGGAGATTCTCGAGGCGAAAAAGCGCGCCTTGGAGCTGGAAAAGCAGGTAGAAGCGCTGAGGGTGGAAAAGGACCTTCTTCTCAAGCGCGCAGAACACGAACTGCGCAAGCAGATTCTGCCCCTCGAGCAGGCGCCGCAGATTGCCGAGTCGGTCTCGCACGTGTTCCACGGGGCCCGGCTCTCGGTTTACGGAAATGACTCGCACCTGATGGGCACGCTGGAACCACTCGTTGACATGTTGACGGAGGCTCTGCGGGGCGCGGCGGGGGCTCAGCGCTCTTCTTCACAATAGAGCTGCGGTTGCCCTCGCAGTCTCTCGGCGATAGGATGGATGAAATGGAAAAACATCAGAGCAGGATCCTTGTGATTGTATCCGATCCGACATTCGCAAAGCTGAGACTATCAGTGGCCGCCGATGGACGCGCTGCCGAAGAAGCTCGATGCTATGACCTCGTCCGTCTTCGCGTGGGCGAGCCGCTCACCGGCGGTCCCGTTGATGCCGCGGTAGTCGAGCTTGACTGCTTCCCGAGCTTCAACTCGTACAAAGACGTATACAACAGCCTGGGCACGCGCGTTCTGGTCGTTGCGCGGGACGTCCACGAGGAGAGTCTCGTGCTTCCAGCGCTCAGCCCCGATGACGACGTCATCCGTACCGACGCAGTTGAGATGCAGCTCCGCGTGCGGCTCGAGCGGGTCCTCACGGGCGTTCGGACGGCGCGAACGGACATGCTCACGGGACTGTCCAACCGCGTTGCTCTTTTCGGGCTTGCGGAAGCGGTCATCGCTGATGGCGTCAATCCGGACGCACCTCTCTCCACCATCATCGTCGACCTCGACAATTTCAAGCGCGTCAACGACACCTATGGCCATCAGGTTGGAGACCTTGTCATCCGTGCGACCGGCGGCGCCCTCGCAACCGCCGTGCCCGACGCGTTCTGCGTCGCCCGTTATGGCGGTGAGGAGTTTCTGGTGCTCCTCCGGGCTGATCGTGAGCTCGCTCGAGCACGGGCGGAGACTCTCAGAGCAGCTATCGCCGCGCTCGAGCCGAGCCCCGGCCTGCACGTCACCGCGAGCATTGGAGTCGCGACTGCGACGGCAGCGCCGGGGGGATTCGCCGAGCTCGTTGAGATCGCCGATCGCTGCCTCTATGCTGCCAAGGAGAACGGAAGGAATTGCGTGTTCGACCAGACTGATTTCAGGGTTTTGGCGGCCTCCCGCGATGAGGATCCCGATATCGTCGACTACGACAACCGCGTGCGCGTCCTTACTGATCGCCTCGCGGAGTATCTCTCGCAGAAGGGCCGGAACCTGGCGCGCACCTTCCAGGATGAAGCAGAACGAGACGGCCTCACGGGAATCTATAATCGTCGCTACTTCGACCGCCGCATCGTTCGCGAGCTCGACCTCGCACGTCGCCCTGACCGGCCCCTGTCACTCATCTTCTTCGATCTTGACGATTTCGGTGCTGTCAACAGAACCTACGGGTTTCCCGCTGGTGACAGGTTGCTCAAGGCAGTCAGCTCGGCCATTTCCCGTTCAGTGCGTGCCACCGATTGGGTCGCCCGATACGGGGGCGAGGAACTGTGCGCGGTCCTCCCTGACACGTCTCTTGAACCCGCGGTGGTCATCGCGGAGCGGATACTTGCCGAGATCAGGCTGATCAACGTGGTGTCAGTGGACGGGCGGTCTTTCGGCGCGACCGCAAGCGCCGGCGTTGTCGTGACATGCGGAGAGGATGTTGGCGTCCCCGAGTTCCTGCAACGCGCAAGCGACAAGCTGCGCGAGGCCAAGAAGGCAGGAAAAAACGCCGTAGCTCGGTGACACGAGCGGAAAGTACTCCAAGGGCCTCCCTCAGCTTCGTGCCTGTGGTAGTATCGGTGTTCATTGTAGCTCACGCAAAATCGCGCCTTCATGAGGAAGTACTCGGCCCACTGACTCCATGCGCTTCAGATGCGCCGGCGCGAACAGCCCGGCCCGACGTCAGCTGAGGCGCCGCCGAGTCCCTGGCGACAGGAGCTCCCTCGCAAGGATGGCGGCCAGCCATCTTTCGTTGTCATCCTCCGTCCAGCCGGATTCCCTGACCAGCTCCTCGTGAACTTCCGGCAGACAGAGAGCCCGAACGCCCTTCGTCCCACTCTTCGCGACGAGACTCAACCCTGGGATCGTACAGCTGCATTCCAGGGCGTACAGGAGTCCGCGCCAGCTCCCGCCGGGATCCGTGCTCGTCGCGGGTGCCGGGAACTCCGGATGCGAGATAGCGATCGAGCTTGCCGGGTCCGGACGGCGTGTCTGGCTCTCGGGACGGGACGTGGGGCGAATCCCTGCGAACGTCCTGGGAAGAGTCTTCGGCGGCCGGCCGTACTGGTGGCTTGTCA
>DATKLB010000228.1:0-8136 GCA_035542615.1 Spirochaetia bacterium
CCGGGGTGCGCCTGCTTCACGGCTCCGACGTCCCCGGCGTCGCGGGGTGGCGTTTATGTTTAGCTACCTCGCGCAGGATGTCGATGTCCATCACCAAGTCACCGATCTTCTGCTTCAGCTTCTTGATCTGCTCCTCGCGAAGGGCCTCTTCGTCCTTCGGCCGAGCTCTTAGAGCATTCTCGGCCCCCAGGAAGAGTCGCTCTTGCCAGTCCTCGATCTCGGCGACCGTCAGCCCGTGCTGCCGAGCGGCCTCCTGGATGCTGGTCTCTCCCTTGATGATGCTAACCACCAGCGCCGCCTTGCGCCTGGTCGTCCAGCGCTGAACGTCCTCTTGTTCGTGATCTGCCATAACCTTCGTTACCTGCTACCCCACCTTCCTTCGTTCCGACCTGCAACCAGAGTTATTGGACGCAACCATAGTTGCACCCCCGGGCCTCTCTTCAGAGCAGCTGAACAGGCTAAATCTCGTCGATGGAAAGAAATATCGCTCGGCACCTGCCTGGCATAGTTCTTGAAGGCGAATGATCGGGGGGACAAGTGGTCCGAAAAGCGGGCCGACAGCCTTCTCCCGAAGTGAGTGCCATCATGTTTGAGGAACAGCGGTTTCAATACGATCGCGCAGGGCCGGGGGACGGCGAAGAGATGGAAGACATCCTGGAATTGCAGCCCCTCGAAGGCCGCATCGGCCTTGCCTACACGAGGCGGCCTGATGCTTTTGCGTCATTCCTGCTGGAAGGAGACCCCGTCGACGTCGTTGTTTGCAGGGACAGGAAGGAGGGCCGCATTGCAGCCATGGGGATGTCCGCCCTCCGGCTGCTCCATGTCAACGGCCAGCCGCTGGACGTGGGCTACCTCTTCGGGCTGCGGGCGCGGCCTGAGTATATTCGCGCGTTCCCGCTCCATCGCGGATATGCCCGGATCCACGAGATGCAGACCCGGCCGACCTCGTTCTTTCTGACCAGCATCCTGGAGGAGAACATCTACGCGCAGCGGCTCCTCGAGAAGAGAAGACCCTTCATGCCGGTGTATGAACCGCTCTGCTCGTACACGGTTTTCGCGATGGGTACGGGACGTCTGGCGCGGCGATCGGCGCGAAAGGAGGTCCGCAGGGCAGGCGCCTCCGACCTGCCAAGGCTGATCTCCTTCCTTGCAGAACACGGCAAGGGACAACAGTTCTTTCCGGTGGTGACCGAGGATTCCTTCGGCAGGCCGCCTTTCGCCGCGCTTCGCGCGGAGGATTTCCTGCTGTGGGAGGAGCACGGCAACATCCTGGCCGCGGCCGGCCTCTGGAATCAGCAGTCCTACCGCCAGTACAGGGTAACCGGCTACCGGGGGCTGTATCATCTCCTCCGCCCGCTGTCCCACCTCTTGTTCCCCTGGGGTTTTGCGGTCCTTCCAAGAACAGGTGAAGAACTGCGCTACCTGACACTCTGCCTCCCGGCCGTCCGCGGTGGCGATCCCGCGCTGTTCGCAGAGCTCATCGAAGAGGCTCTCGCGGCGGCCCGCAGCTCGTCCATCCTGCTGGCGGGAGTTGCGGCCGGGCACCCGTTCGAACCGGTGTTCGCAGCCCACCGGCACGTGAGCTATCGCAGCCGGATCTACCTCGTCTGGTGGCCGGAGCAGGCGCCGGCGGTCTCGAAGGTCCGCCGCGATATGCCGGTGCACATCGAGTGCGGCTTTCTCTGAGGAGGAGAGCATGGGGAAAGTCTCAAGCCAGACGCTTCCGGTCCTGTCGATCAGCGAAGAAGAGCGAGATCGGATGTACCAGCTGATGGAAGCGGACTATCTAGGAATGGATCAGTGCACATTCGAAAAGGATCTCCGGGAGAAGGATTGCGTCATGATCCTTCGAGACGTGGAATCGGGCCGGATTGTCGGCTTCTCCACTCTCATGGTGATCGACCTGCCGGTCCAGGGCACGATCGTCAGGGCCGTCTTTTCAGGGGACTCCATCGTACAGAGCGAGTTCCGCCGCACACTGGGGCTGGCTGTCGAGCTGGGCACCTATCTGCGGAGGGTTGCGGAAAGTCATCCGTCCGACCTCGTTGTCTGGCTTCTGACGTCGAAAGGGTGCCGCACCTACGGCATCCTGCCTCTGCTGTTCCGCGACTTCTATCCACGATGGGACGCGCCGACGCCGCCGCTGTACACGCAGATGATGGACGCTTTCGGAGCGTACAAATACCCCGGGGAGTACGATCCAGTGGGTCATCGTGTTCGTCACAGGGGCAGCGCCCAACGCCTCCGCCCCGGCGTAGCGGACGTGACTGACCAGCGTCTGAGGGATCCCCACGTGCAGTTTTTTACAAAAGCAAATCCCGGTCACATGAAAGGCGATGACCTCGTGTGTGTTGCCGATGCCAGGGAGGACAACTGGCACCCGCACTTCAGGAGGATACTGGGGGGATGAGCAGCGCGCGAAATGCCGCCGTCAACGGGCTGTGGATCCTGACGTGCGTGAAAGACGCCCTGGCGCACCGCATCTGGCGGGACCGTGTCGCCCAGGTGCAGGCCAAGGTCCTCATGGATATCGTCCGTGCGAACCGGGGCTCGGATTTCGGCCGGCTGCACGGGTTTTCCAGCATGAGATCCGTGGGCGAATACCGCAACCGGGTGCCGCTCACGACGTGGGATGACTGCGAAGAAGCCGTGCAGAGGCTCGCCGCGGGGGCGCGCCGCGTTCTCACGGAAGAGCCCGTTCTCCTGTTCGAGCCCACGGGAGGCTCGGTGTCAGGGGCGAAGCTCGTCCCGTACACGCAGAGGCTGCAGCGCCAGTTCACCCGGGGCATCCACGCCTGGGTATTCCACCTTTTCCGATGGCGGCCGAGCCTCGTCGCGGGCTGCGCCTATTTCTCGATCACGCCGTTCGGAAGCTCCCGCGGACGAACTTCCTCCGGAATTCCCGTCGGCTTCGAGGACGACAGCGCGTACCTCGGAGGGCTCATGCGGCGGATGGGGGACGGCGTTCTTGCGTTGCCTCGTGCCGTCGCGTTGATCTCGGATCCCTGCGCCTACCGGTACGTCAGCCTCCTCTTCCTTCTGCAAAGAAAGGACCTCGCACTCGTCTCTGTCTGGAACCCGGCTTTCCTGGAGATCCTTCTGGGGAATCTGGGCGATTGGTGGGAGCGGCTCGTCGCGGATATCGAGACAGGCCGGATCGAAGGTGCGGCCGGTCTGGAGCGCGACGTTCAGCGGGCCTGCCAGCGGAGGCTGAAAGCCAGCCGTAGACGTGCGGCCGAGCTCCGGTCCATCTTCGGAGCCTGGCGCGGCCGAAGCCCGCGCGAGCGCGATGGCCGCGGGCGAACGCTGTACGAGGCGCTCTGGCCGCGGCTGCGTGTCATTTCCTGCTGGGCGGACGCGAGCGCCGATGGCCCGGCCCGCCGGTTGAAGCTCATCTTCCCCCATGTCGACATCCAGCCGAAGGGGCTGCTCTCCACGGAAGGCT
The DNA here is from genome assembly GCA_035542615.1 of Spirochaetia bacterium. GTDB lineage: Bacteria > Spirochaetota > Spirochaetia > SZUA-6 > Fen-1364 > Fen-1364. Next base: position 3,446 of record DATKLB010000228.1, read on the forward strand.
TCATCTCCTTTCCCGTAGGGGAAAGTGAATCAGCGGTGCTCTCAACGCGCTCCCATTTCTTCGAGTTCATCGAAACCGCTGAGCCCGACGGCCGCGTCAAGCTCGCGCACGAGCTTTCGAGCGGGCGCCGCTATGAAGTGGTGATGACCACGGGCGGTGGACTGTACCGCTACCGCACTCACGACATCGTCGAGGTGACGGGGGCATGGGGCAGGACCCCGATGATCAAGTTCATCGGCAGGGCGGACATGGTATCAGACATATTCGGCGAGAAGCTTGCCGAAGCGCACGTGCGCTCCGCGGTTGAACGGACACTTCGCATGAACCGGATCTCCGCAGATTTCTGGATGGTTGCACCGGAGCGTCTCCCGGACGGAAGCGGATTCTACGCCCTGTTCATCCAGCCGGCGGAAGGGCAGGAAAGCCCCCGCACGGGAAGGGCCCTTGCGCAGGCGGCGGAGGAGATCGAATCTGTCATGCGGGCTAACCCCCAATACCTGAACTGCATCCGCCTTGGCCAGCTGCATCCCCTTCGTGTCTTTCGCATAGCGGAGCGGGCTTCCGAGGATTACCTCTCCTCCTGTGTCGAGCGCGGCCAGAGGCTCGGAAACATCAAGCCCCCGGCTCTCGAGCGCCGCACGGGCTGGAGGGCGGTGTTTCAAGGGGAGCTGCTTCCGTGAAGGTGACGTTCATCAACCCGAACTTCTCCTCTTCCAGATCCGGGGATGCGATGGAACCGCTGGCGTTCGCGATCCTCTCCGCGTTGACCCCTCGGAACGTGACGCGAGAGCTGTACGACGAGCGGGTGGAAGCAGTGCCGCTGGAAGAGCCCACGGACCTCGTTGCCCTCTCGGTCAAGACTTTCACCGCGAAGCGGGCCTACGCCATCGCGGCTCGCTACCGCGCACGCGGCGTGCCGGTGGTATTGGGGGGGATACATCCCTCGCTCGTCCCCGAAGAGGCCGCCCACCACGCAGACGCCGTGGTCATCGGAGATGCCGAGACCGTGTGGCCGCAGGTCCTGGAGGACTTCCGCAAAGGAAGACTTGCGAAAACGTACGTGGGAGGCAATCACATGCCTCTCACGGGCCTCGTGTTCGACAGGTCGATCTTCCACGGCAAGAAATACCTTCCCATTGCATGCGTGCAATTCGGTCGAGGATGCAGATACGCGTGCGAATTCTGCAGCGTCCATTCGTTCTACGGCAATACCCGGCGGCTCAGGCCGGTCGAAGAGGTGGTGTCAGAGATCGCACATCTGGGCAGCCGCCGGCTGATGTTCGTCGATGACAGCCTGTTCCTCGATTTTGACGCCGCGAAACAACTCCTGGAGCGGATGATCCCCCTGCGCGTGCGCTGGATGTGCCAGGTTTCGATCGAGTGCGCACATGACCTCGGGCTCCTCGCTCTCATGCGGAAGAGCGGATGCTTCGGTGCGTTCATTGGCCTTGAATCCCTCGAGCCGGCCAGCCTCGGCCAGATGAAGAAGTCTCAGAACCTGCACCTCGACTACACCCGGGCGCTGGCTCGCTTCCGCGAAAACGGGATCCTGGTCTGCGGATCGTTTGTCTTCGGGTACGATGCGGACACTCCCGCGAGCGTCCGGGCCGCCGTGGACTTCGCCCTGAGCAACAAGCTGTGCCTCGCGCATTTCAATGTTCTTTTCCCCGCGCCGGGCACAAGACTGTACGATCGCCTGCACGGGGAACGGCGGATCAGGTTCGATGCCTGGTGGCTCGATGAAGACTTTCATTTCGGTGACTGCTGCTTCGTTCCGCGCGGCATGAGCACCGGAGATCTGGAGCGCGCGGTGCTCGAAGCGCGCAGGAGGTTCAACACTCTCGGGTCGCTCCTCCGCAGGGCGCTCGATTTGAAGGCGAATGCCCGCGGACTCGTGAGATTCATCCTCTTTCTGGCGGCCAACCTCGTCAACCGGAGCGAAGTCCGCAAGAAGCAGGGCATGCGCTTCGGCTAGGTTGCAGATCGAAACATGAGGCATCGTCTGAGCCTCTGGAGGAAAGAATGCTTTCTCGCGAGCTGAGACTGGAAACATTGTACCTGGAGCTGACAAATCGCTGCAATATCTCGTGCCCGTCATGCCCGCGCACCTGCTTTTTCTCGACGAAGGCGCCGCGCGATCTTTCGCTCGATACCGTGAGAACGATCCTTGACCAAATACCTCGCGGGATTCGCATCGTCGAGCACGGTCTTGGCGAGCCCCTCCTCAACCCGCAGGTAGTAGGGATCACGGCGCTCTGCAAGACCTACGACCACCGCGTCATTTTCAATTCAAATGTGACTTTGCTGGACCGCGCCATGGCCGAAGGGCTTGTCAAAGCAGGTCTCGATGAACTGCGCATTTCCGTTGAGACGCCGGACGCGGATTCCTATCACAACGTGCGGCCGGGCTCGGATTTCGACCTCGTCATGAACAACGTCCAGTCCGCAATTGAAGTCAAGCGAAGGCTTCACTCCGATACGCCACGCCTGTCGTTCTGGATGACGGCTGCGCGCAGTCGGCTTGTCTTGTTGCCCGAACTGCTCAGGCTTGCGGCCAGAGTCGGGGTCCCGGAAGTCTACCTTCAACGGCTCGTGACTTTTGGGCGTGGAACAGCCGTCGGGGGGGAATCCATTTTCGGCAAGCGGGACGGTGGCTGGGCAAAGATCCTTTGCGAGTCCGAGAAACTCTCCCGGGAGCTCGGCGTGCGCCTGTGGAGCTCAGGTGACACGAAGCCCACAGGCGCTCACCTCCCCCTTCCGCGGAGGCCGTGGTCTCAATGCTACCGCCCGTTCAGGAACGCCTACATTCAAGCGGACGGCAATTTCCTCCCCTGCTGCATAACCCCGTTCAGCATGGGGCCGATGCGCGAACAGCTCGGCCCCAATCTGGAGAAACTTTTCCTGGGCAACATCTTTTCACAGTCATTTGCGGAGGTGTGGCGCGGCCGCAGGTATGAGGCGTTTCGCAACGCATTTGATTCGGACAACCCGTGGCCGTGCTGCTCCCGCTGCGGGACGGACTGGAGCCTATGAAGAGCGGCGCACTGATCCTGGGAGGGGGGTTGGCCGGCCTGTCCGCGGCGTTTCATCTGAAGCGTCCCTGCGTGATTCTGGAGCGAAACAAGGATCCGGGAGGGCTGGTTGCAACCGTACGATATGGCGAGTTCCTTTTCGATGTTGCCCCTCACGTCTTCTTCACTGATGATGACTACGCGCTGAGCTTGTTCGTCCATCTGGTCGGAGAATCACACGTGCTGGTTCACGATCAGAACTCCCGTGTCTACCTGAACGGTGTCCTGAGTCGATTCCCGATCCAGGCATCACTCTACGGCCAGCCGCCTGAGGTCGTCGCGGACTGCCTGGACGGGCTTGCCGACGCGCTTCATTCGCCCAACATCGCGGTACCGACCGATTTCCGTCAATGGGTGCTCGGATTCTTCGGGTGGGGCATCGGCAAGCACTTTCTCTTCCCCTACAACACCAAGTTGTGGGGGGCGCAGCCCGAAGAGTTGAGCCCGGACTGGACCGACGGAAAGATCGTGAAAGTAAGTTTTCGTGAAGCGGTGATCGGAGCAGTGAGTGACCGCAGCCTGGAGCGATACGCAAACAAAACCTTCCGATATCCCGCGACGGGCGGCATTTCGACTCTTCCGCGCGCATTCGCAGCTCAGCTGACCGGCCTGCGGCCGAAGACAGAGGTCGTTGAGATAGATCTTCACCGGAAGGAGGCCAGAACGGCAGCCGGAGAGGCGTTTTCCTACGAGGCAGCCGTGTGGACGCTGCCCCTGCATCTGGTCGGAACACTCGTCAGAGACCTTCCGAACGACGTTCTCGATGCGGCGCGCGCTTTGCGCTATCGGCGGGTCGTTTGTGTATTCGTGGGTCTGGACCGGCCGCTGGCGGAACCGTGGCACTGGACGTATTTCTCCGAGGAGAAATATCCTTTTTATCGGGTGAGCTTTCCCCATGCCTTCTCTCCCGCGATGGTGCCGCGCGACAAGGCATCGATGTGCGCGGAGGTTTCGATTCCTTCCGGGGGCGTGCCGGATCTCGAGACCATCAAGGAGAGCGTGCTGGCGGGAATGGAGCGAGCCACGCTTCTGCATCAGGGCGAAAGACCCTGCCTCGTCGAAACAGCCATCATGGATCCTGCATACGTCGTCCATGACCACAAGCGGGATGCGGCTGTAAGAGGAGTCACAGACTACCTACAGAAATGCCAGGTCTTCCCCGCGGGACGTTTTGGGGAATGGGCCTTCATCAATATGGATCAGACGATTCTCTCGGGTCGACAGGCAGCCGACCAGGTCAATGGAGTCCTCGGATGACCGCGGTCATCGCCGGTTCTCCATCGGACTGCAGCAGCGTCACCGGAGTCATTCTGGCCGCGGGAAAAGGTTGCCGGATGGGCCGGCTGGGCGAGTACTTCCACAAGGCGTGCCTTCCCCTCTGCAACAAGCCCCTGCTGGCCACCCACTTCCAGCTGCTTTCTGAAATAGGGATTCGGAATATCGTCGTCGTCGTGGGCTACAAGGGCGAAATGGTCGAGAGAGTCGCGCGTTCGCTGGTTCCGAAAGACGCGCAGATTCAATTTGTCGTCCAGCCGGAGCAGAAGGGTATTGCGGACGCACTTTCCTGTGCCAGACGCTGCATCGGGGAGTGGATGGTCCTGATGCTCGGCGACACCCATT
>DATKLB010000229.1:0-5378 GCA_035542615.1 Spirochaetia bacterium
CGCGGGCTCCTCCCGGATGGGCGACGCGGTGGGTGTCCAGCAGAGGCCGGTCTCTTCATCCCGGATGTAGAGCGCCTCGGATGCCGGATCCACCACGGGATCGTTTGACCACGCTGTCAGGCGGTTTCGCTGACTGTTCCCGCTCCACGTGAAGCCGCACCCTTTCTCGCTGACAAGCGTGCCGAAACCCGGATTGGCAATTACGTTCACCCAGGGAGAAGGCGTATGTGTGCCGGCGCCGAGATAGACCGCGTACTCGCGTCCATCCGGGGTGAAGCCCCCCAACCCGTTGAAGTACGGCAGCTCCAGGAACGGCAGAGGGGAAGAAGGATACTGCTGAATGCCTTTCCATGACGGCCTTTCCTGCTGATCGGGGGCCTCTCCGGGGATGCCCACCTGCTGAGCCAACGGGCCGCGCGCAGAAACGAGCACGATGCCCGCAGCCGCCAGGAGGAGAGTCAGATCAGCCTCGGAGATCTGGTCCGCGCTACGCAGGAAAACCCCGCCCGGCCTGTCCCTGCCGGTGGTCGTCGAGTGCGCCTGGATCAGGCCTTCCAGCCTCTCATGCAACGGCCTTTCGTATTCGCTCGACTCTTCAGCGAGGATCACGAGATCCGCCATCAGTCCGTGCATCCGCCAATAACTGTGGGCCTGCAGCATCTGCCCGACCAGGCCGACGTCGCGATTCTCCCCGATCGTGACCAGAGCTATGGGCAGGTCGCCGGAGATTCCATACTGCCACAGGCCGGCCTGGCCTCGGGTGTTCTCCTCGAGCCTCTCAGCAGGAGAACGCAGCAGGCGGCTGGGGTACAGGAGGTGGCTGGCCAGCTGCTGGAAGCGTCGGGCATCGTCAGGCTGAATGCGAAGCACGCGAAGCTCCAGCTGGGCGGCAGCCCACGCAAAGTCCAGGGCGCGCTGGATGGCATGGGGGGCTGCGTACTTGCCCATGAGCGCCGCTACTTGCTCCCGGCTCTCGCCGGCCGCGATGACCATTGACACCGAGATTTGCTGGCCCGGGACCAGGGAGAGAGTGGTCCGCAGGCTGAGAATAGGGTCCAGAACGGAGCCCTCGCCGCCCTGCGGCTCCACCACGCTGCCCGCAGGGTCTGCTGCCGAATGCCCTCGGCCGATGAATCGACGTCGGTCGGTCTCGAATCGCAACTCGTCCCCACCGCCGGTTTCGGCGGTGAGGCGGTGCGCCACATACAACGGCGGGGCGTCCCCGCGCGTTCGTCGAAACGCGAGCAGCGCATGCTCGAGAGGCATTGACTCGGTCTGGATGAACAGCTTGTTGAACGCCGGGTGCTGCCGGTCGGCCGCGTGCGGGGCCATGGAGAGCTCGATGTAGCTGGTGCAATCGAGATGGCGGATTCTGAGGGAGCGATTGGTCAGCGTGACCCGGCGGATCTCGACGTCGTCCTCGGGAGACACAACGATCTCCATCCGGGACTGGATCCCGCTGTAGACGCGCTGGAACACGGCTCGATCGAGCGCAAACGTGGCAGTGCACCCTTCCCCTTTCCCGCCCGTGGGCTGGTACGTCGGAGACCAGACCGCATCCGAATCATGTTCGTGAATGTAGAAGAAGGTCCCCCATGAGTCCCGGGTCGGGTCAGATCTCCATCGCGTGATCTCCTCCGCTCCCCACTGGCTGTATCCGCCGCCGGAGTTGGTGACCATCACGCTGTAGCGGCCGTTGCTGAGCAGTTGCGTCTTTGGGGTCCGGGTGTGCGCCGTTTCGAACCTGCTCGTGGAGGGGGCAACTCCGCCAACGCTCTGCGCGGACCACGCCCGCTCGCGAGTGGAAATATGGTGGGACGATGGCAGGACAGGGATGCGTTCGTGGAGCAGGGCCTCGACGGAGCGCACACGCGCGTCGGAATGGAACCTTCGCCGGATGGCCCCCGAAAAAAGGAAGTTCGTCAGGGAAAGGAAGCTCATCCCCTGGTGATGCGCCATATAGGTCTGCACAACAACGCCTCGCTCCCCGGTCCGGCCGGGCTGCCGGCTGAAATCGATGGAGTCGTAGTACCCGTGGGCGTCCAGCAGGCCGAGCGCGGCAAGGCGTCTCAGGTTCCGGACGCTCTCCCGCGGCGCAATCCCAAGGGCCAGGAAGGTCGCATAGGGAGCGATGACGGCCTTCTCCTCCGACTGCCGCTTCAGGCCGAGCGCGGGCACGCCGAATGCACGGTACTGGTAGATTCTGTTGAGATCCATGTCGGCGAAAGCCGATTCCGAGCTCCCCCACGGCACCCGATGCCGACGACCGTACTCCATTTGCGCCGCGAGCGCGCCGCGCGCTGCCTCTTCCAGGAGGGTATTCGGCAGGGAGTCCTGAAAGAGAAGCGGCATGAGGTATTCGAACATCGTCCCTGTCCAGCTGAGGAGAACGCGGCGGCGGCCGAGCGTCGTGTACGGGCGGCTCAGAGAGAACCAATGCTCGAAGGGGACATCCCCTCGAGCGATCGCGACGAAGCTGCCCAGGCGCGCTTCGCTGGCCAGAAGGTCGTAGAATGCGCCGTCCCGATGGCCGTCGGTGACGTCGTAGCCGATGGTGAACAACCGCCGCTCTGTGTCGTAAAGGAAGCGCAGGTTGATCTGCCGGGAGAGCTCCTGACAGTCGCGGATGAGACGCTCGCCCTGGCCAAAGATCTCGCCGGCAAGCCAGCGCGACTTCGAGAATGCTTCCAGCACGCGGTCGAGCCATGCGCACATCGGGCCGGACTGCGGAGGCAACGCATCTCGCGCCTCCTGCAGGACCGCGATACAGCGCACGCGCCCGTTTGCCAGGTCGCCGAGTGAAGGCGAACGCACCAGGTCGGCGCGCACCGCTTCTGCGGCCTCCGGGCCCAACGCCGCGATTTCCTCGTGCGATTTTTCGGCGAGGATCTCCATCCAACCGAGATATCGGTCCGCCAGGCGCCGCCCGGCCGAAGCCTGCCTCTCCACCTGTCGGGCCCAATAGCCGTGTTCCTCTCCCGTGCCGGCAATTGCCCTGATCTCCTCATCTCCCCCTCGCAGGAGAGCGAGTGAATCGACGAATCGAGCCGGCGGGTTTTCCCATCTGTCCAGGAGTGCGGAGAGCGCGCGCGACGGAGAACTCGAAGGTCTGCCTCTCCCCAGGATCCGCCGGAGGATTCTCCCGGTATCGTACAAGCCGGAGAATACCTTCGCATCGAGGACGGGCTGCCTGAGCAGCTCATCGAGCCCCTGCTCCAGGGTCCAGAGCGCTCCCAGCAGGTTTCCGCTGTCGACGGTGGAGACATAGCGCGGTTCGAGCGGAGTCCGGGTCCGAACGTTGTACCAGTTCAAGAGGTGACCTTCGAAACGCTCCAGCCCGCCTATCGTCTCCATGGTACCCGCCAGGCTCTGGATGACCTGGTCCACCGTCAGGTATCCGAAATCGCTCGCCGCAAGCGCGGCGAGCATCCAGAGGCCGATGTTTGTAGGACTGGTCCGCAGAGCGAGCTCGTTTCGCGGCGAGACCTGGTAGTTGTCCGGAGGCAGCCACGCGGTGTCGGGAGTGACGAAATCGTCGAAATAGCGCCAGGTGCGGCGCGATATCTCCCGAAGGAACTTCACATCGCCTGGAGGCAGTGCCGCTAAGCGCGTGTGCCAACCGGGGTTCAAATTCAGGAGCCAGGCCACCAGGGGAGAAAACAGCCAGAGGCCCAGCCAGGGGCCGGCGTTGACGAGACTCGAAGGCATCCAGAGCGATACGACGAATGCCGCGACGGCGCTTGCGGCGCTCACCAGGCCTATCGTCAGCAATGGGAGCGGCAGCTTCCCAGAGCCGGATCCTGAGAGCACCTGGGTCGAGGTCCACTGCAGCATCCTTCGATGGGAGATGTGACGGCGGTACTCGACACGGAGAATGGCGCCAACGGCGAGGGCGGCCTGGTGGGGAAGCAGTGTCGCGTCCGCCAGCGCTCGCAGCACATCGTGGGCTATGCCGCGCAGAGAGAAGCCTTTGATCCCCCGGCGTGTTGTAACCATCGTGAAAGGCTGCGCGAGTGGCCGGAAAAGGAGCTGGGCTGCCACGACCAGGGTTGCAATCAAGCCCGCCCGCGGAGAGATCGCCCAGGATGCCAGGAGCAGGGCCAGGCTTGCCGCCGGCAACAGGCTGCGGCGGAGGTTGTCGAAGAGCTTCCAACGGTTGTACCACGAAAGCGGGTTTGGCTCAGGCTCTTTCCCCCGTCGGGGAACGCGACGTGTGATCCACTGCGCAATCTGCCAGTCCCCGCGGATCCAGCGGCGCTGGCGTTCAGCGTACCCCGCGTAGCTTTGCGGAAACTCGTCATACAGCTCGATATCGCTTGCCAGACCGACACGGACGTAGGCACCCTCTATCAGGTCATGGCTCAACAGCCGCTCATCGGGAAATCGCCCCCCGAGCGCGCGATCGAAGGCGCGCGCATCATAGATTCCCTTGCCGTAGTACGAACCTTCTCCGGTGAGATCCTGGTGAACGTCGGACACTGCCCGTGTGTATGGGTCGATCCCGACAGCCTCTGCGAAAAGTCGACTGAAAAGCGAGGCGCTCGAGCTCGGCAGGGACGGGGTCACGCGCGGCTGAATGATCGTGTAGGTGCCCGCCAGCACCCCGCCGGCATCATCGAAGCGCGGCTGGTTGAGCGGATGTGCGAGAGTCTCTATCAGCCGGCGCGCCGAGCCCAGCGGGAGCTGGGTGTCGCTGTCCAGAGTGATGACGAACCTGACATTGGCCAGCGCACCCGCGCTGCCTGCGTGGATGAGGTTCGGGGCGCCTTCCGGTCGCGTTCCCGCGATCAAGGAGTTCAGCTCCTCGAGCTTGCCCCGCTTGCGCTCCCACCCGATGAACTTCTGCTCCGATTCGCTCCACCTGCGCTCGCGGTGGAACAGGAGGAAGCGTCCGTCGCCATGCCGGCTGTTCAGGCATTCGATGCCTTCCGCCGCCGTCTTCAGAAGCTGTGTATCATCCCCCCGATGCGCCTCGTCCGAATCCCGGTAATCAGTGAAGAGGCTGAAGATCAGGTTGCTCTCTCTATTGGCAAGATAGCGGATTTCCAGCTTCTCTACCTCGGACCGTATCGACTGCGCGTCACCCAGAAGAACAGGCACGACGACCAGTGTTCGAAACTGGTCCGGGACTCCGGACGCCTCGAAATCCATCTTGGGCAGGGTGCGGGGCGGCAGGAACCGCGTGGCAAGGTAATTCAGCACCTCCAACGCAAGCTGGCTGGCGGGGAACACCAGGAGCAGTGTCAGCGCGAGCTGCATCCAGACCGGGTGTCCGCTGAGGCCGGCCAGAGCGACGATGGAGGTCGACAGGACCGTCAGGAGCGCGAGGCTGGAAAAAAACACCTTCGAAGAGCGCCGATAGACCCAGTGCAGAAGGC
>DATKLB010000230.1:0-12918 GCA_035542615.1 Spirochaetia bacterium
TCTATACAATGCAGAACCTTCATCGCATGCATGATCTCCTGCGGGCCGGAGGCAGGATCCATTTCGGAACGGATTTCTTCGACTATTATATCCAGGCCAAAGTGCTGACAGCGCTTCATTGCGGCATGTCGCTCACCCGGGAGCCGGCTCCCGAGGCGATTCTTTCCTCCCTCTACGGCCGGAAGTTTTCGAGCCTCAGCAAGAGGATTCATGTCTTCACGGCCGTCAAAGCCCCTTCAGCGAATGAGAAACGACAGCAGGACGAACATGAGCGGAATGTTGATGGCGGCGTTGAGAATGATGAAGAGGACTGAGACCGCCGTGTACATCCGGGCCACGCGGCGGCTGACGGCGGAGATCGACTCCGGATCGCCGGGGAGAAGCACATGCTCCGCCATCGGGTCCTCGGGCTTCGATACAACGAACGTTTCACCTTCCTGGCGGTAGGCCCCGAACACGACGAGCTCCTCGGCCGAACCGAGCCCTGCGCGGGCGGCCCGTGGGGGCAGCTCGACATCGATCCGCCTGATGTCCGAGGGCAGAGAAACCGCGAGCCCGTCCGAGGTGAGCAGGCTGTCGCTCTCCGGAAAACTTTCCGTTGGGCTCGAGGGCTCCGGACCCCGCGCTCTCATCTTTGCCCTGATCATGATGTACGGCTCGCGATCCGGAAGCAGGGTTGTTCTCCTGATGCCCCCGTCATCCGTGGCCGCCGCGAAATACCGCATCGGCAGGTGGATGATGTCCCGCTGTACCCTCATGAGGCGGGCCTTCTTCCAGTATCGTCGGTACGCGAAATACAGCGGGAAACCGGGGGGAAGAAACGGCGACACCGGGGCGAGGCCCGCGGTGAGGGCGACAAGCGCGAGGATCCTCGCCTCGGGGGCAGCCAGAAGGGAGTAGGCGAGCAGGATGAGAGTCAGGGAGCCGATGGCCACTGACGGAAGCGTGAAAGGATTCATGTACTCGTTTCTCTGCCGTCCCCCCCTGATCGCCGATTCGACGATGCTTTCGCGCGGGCAATCGTGGATGACGACAAGAAGCCTCGCTCTTCCGTATTCACGGAAAACGCCTCGGCCTTCTTCGGAGAAAAGAGCGCCGCCCACGAAGACGGGCGTTCCTTCCGGGAGGGAGAAGATCCGGTTCCACGGCATGCTTCGCAGCTCGGTGTCCTCGACGGCTGGAAGCGCCTCTCCCTGTCCCCCGTCCTCCGGAATCAGGTACACGTGGACATTCCTGAGATCCGCGGCGACCGAGAACTTCCCGTTGGTGATCCAGATCCGATGCTCGCCCTGGATCGCCTCCAGCGTTCCAAAGAAACGAGAAAGGCCGATGAACGCATTGCGCTCCCGGCCGACCGCATGCGGGGTGGCCGTGGGATAGCGCGAGACTTCGCGGACGGTCTCGCGGAAGACTCTCCATCGTCCCCGAACGCGAAACGCCCCGATTCCGGGCAGGGCGGCGTAGAAGAGCAGGGCAATCGCGAGGATGAGCGCGAGATACCACACCATATCGCGTATTGATAAAGGGCGGCGAATCCTTTAGGCTTCACTATATCATGGTGGAGAGAGTTGTCGTAGGTCCCTGGAAGACAAATTGTTACATCTACTCGAGCAGCAAGAAAGAATGCATCATTGTCGATCCGGGCGGGGACGAAGAAGAAATCGCCTCACGAGTCGACGTCTTGAACATGGTGCCGATCGGAATCGCTCTTACTCATGGACATATCGACCACCTTGCGGCGCTGGGGAGGCTGCAGGCAAACTATGAGAGCCGGGGGTACACCCTGCCCGTGGCCATCAGCTCGGCTGATCGGCGGTTCCTGGGCAGCGGCGCCCTCGAAGCGCACAAGGAAAGTCTCGAGACCCATGAGCTTGTCGAGTTTGCCTCACTGGCCGGTGATGCGCCCGAGCTGCCGAAAGCGGATGTCAGGCTGAAAGAGGGTGATCGCGTTTTCGACATGGACCTCGTCGTGCTCGAGACTCCCGGGCACACGCCGGGCAGCCTGTGTTTCTACAGCGAGAAGGAAGGGGTGCTTTTCTCGGGAGATACGCTGTTTTTCGACGGCGTCGGAAGGACCGACCTGCCCGGCGGAAGTGAGAAGAAACTCCGCGAAAGCATAGAGAAAAAGATCGCGGTCCTTCCGCCGGAGACCCGGGTCTTCCCGGGGCACGGACCATTTACAACCGTGGAACGGGAGAGGCGCGGGAATCCTTTTTTCCGACAGCCCGCCCCCGAGCCGAAACAGCTCGAGCGGGGCAAGCGTGCTCTGCCGGCGAAACCCCCGAAGAGACGGATCGTCAGGAAAGCAAAGGCGTCCCGGCCGCCCGTATCGCGCCGGGTACGTACCCGCGTCATAAAGAAGTCCAAAACGAAGCCACTGAAGCTGGTGAAACGCCGGACCGCGCGGTCAAAGTCCCCGCGACGCGCAACCGGAAAAGCGCCACGCGTCGCACGAGCGATCGCTTCCGCGAAGTCGAGAAAGAAAAAAGGCCGCTGACCTCCCAGGCCTCCCTGGCGATTCCCGGCCGCGGGTTCTATCGATTGCGGCGCTCCTCCGAGGATTTGCAGTCGATGCACAGAAGCGCGTAGGGGATTGCCTCGAGCCTTTCTCGGGGGATTTTCTTTGAACATCGGGCGCATAGCCCGTACTTCTTGTTTTCGATCCTAGCCAGGGCGGACTCGATGAGCTGCAGCCGTCGCAGTTCCTGCGTTCCAAGGGCCTCTAGTGTCTTGCGGTCGATATCGTCCGCAGCGATGTCGGCCAGATCTTTCGGGTCCATGTCTTCGATAATGTTGCGAAAGTCCTCGCTCTCGGAAGCCAGGTTTTTCAGAATTTCCTTCTTCAAATCCAGGAGCGCTACTCTCATTTTTTTCAGGAAGTTTTCTTCCATGGTGGTGCCTTTAGGGAAAGGAATCTACATACAAAGCTCATCAGTTGTCAATCCCAGTCAAAAATCGTACAAAACTCCAGAATTCCCCGCCGGGCGTTGACAGGGAGTCCTCAAGTTATCTACACTAGCCTCCAAAAGGGGGGTTCTTTGGCGAAAGAAGAGGCCATTGAAGTCGATGGAAAGGTAAAAGAATCGCTTCCCAACACGATGTTCAGGGTAGAGCTGGAAAACGGGCATCTCATCCTGGCCCACCTCTCGGGAAAAATGCGCAAGCACTACATCCGCATTGTGCCGGGAGATCGGGTCAAGGTCGCTCTCTCACCGTACGATCTGACGCGCGGACGAATCATTTTCCGGGAAAAGTAGGGCTCATCAGATTTTTCACGACCGGTAATCTGCATTCTCCCTGACATACTCGTACGACAGATCAGACCCGAGAACCTCCGCTCGAACAAGCGAGGCACCGAGCCCGATTTCTATGTCGACAGTCCTGTCGTGCTGGGGCCAGGGCGTCCGCCGCGGGTCGAGCGCCCTGTCCTTCAGGTATGCGCTGAGCACTTCTTCCTTGCCTGGGTCGAGCAGAAAACGACCGCCGGCGAAAATATCGATTCCTCCCATTCGCAGTGTCATGCGCTGCGGCTCGAAAGTCTCCGCCGTGTTCCCCATGTGATCTCCGATCGCCGAGACGATCCTCCCGACGTTCGGATCATTCCCGAAGATTGCCGTCTTCACGAGCGGCGAGTTCACGACGGCTCGAGCCACGGAGACGGCCGCGCCCTCACTGGTCGCCCCGGTCACCTGCACGCGCACCACGTGACCTACTCCCTCAGCGTTTCGCATGATGTCGAGCGCGAGACCCGAAAGAACGGCAAGCAGCCCCGCGCGCAGCTCATCACGCGAGACCTCTCCCCGCCTGCCCGAGGAGAGCATGATCGCCATGTCGCTCGTGCTCTGGTCGCTGTCCACGGAGATCCGGTTCAGCGACCTCTCCACGCACCACGCCAGCTCCTCCCGTAGCACGTCTCTTGGAACGTCGAGGTCGGTGCACAGGAAGCAGAGCAGGGTCGCCATGTTTGGATCGATCATGCCGGCTCCCTTGGCGATCCCAACAATGGAGCCACTGCCGACGAACGCTCGCCGGACCTTGGGGAAGGCATCCGTGGTCATGATGGCGCGCGCGACGGGCAGAATGGACGTTGCATCGAGCCTCGCCACGAGCCGCGGCAGAGCATTTTCCATTTCCTCCCGAGGCAGCTCCCACCCGATGATTCCTGTCGAGGCTGCGAAGAAACTCCGCGGCCTCGCGTCGAGGTGTCGACCAAGAGCAGTCAGCAGGGCTTCCGCATTTTCCTCCCCCCGCTGGGTGCAGACGTTTGAAATCTTGTTGTTGATCAAGACCCCGCGAATTGCATCCTCGGTGAGCCTCCTTCGTCCGATGAGAACAGGCGCTCCCGGGAAACGGTTTCTCGTAAATACCCCCCCGAACCGCGGGGATGCCTCATCCAGGAGGATCAAAGCCAGGTTCATCGGGAGAGCCTGGGCAACACGCCGCTCTTTCGGAAAGAACTCGATCGACGTTGTCGCGCAGCGAAACCCGTCGGGCAGGACGGCTCGCACCTGCAGCTCTTTCAGGTAGTCTGACTCACCGGCGTAGGATTCCACTGAGCCTTTATACCCGGGGTATGAGCCGATTTCAACCGCCCGCCGCCAGCGTGACAAGAAGGGGCAGGTGATCCGAGTATCCCCGTTCCCCCTTCAGGTGTGTCCATTTGCGCGGCGTTCCGTCAGGAAGCAGCAGAAAGGGAAGCCGCACGACCCGGAAGCTCCCCTTCCTGTAACGCAGACCCTGGGAATCGAGCAGTCCCATCGAAAGGAGAATGTGATCCATCGTTTCCCATTCTCCCTGGTAGAAGTACGAGCCGCGCTGGCCGGGGGACAGCTCGAACCACGGCTCGTAGAGAACGATTCGACCGCCGGGCCCGACGCCCGGTCCCGTCCTTCCGTCCGCGAGGAAGAGGCTGGCATCGGCATAGCCCGGCGGTGTCATCTCTGAAGCGTTGACGAGAGCGGTCTGGTACCGGCGGCCGACCCTTTGAAACTCATCGCAGTTCTCGTTCATGTCCCCGGCGACGATGATGTGCGCCACCGGGTCCCCCAGCAGGATCTCTCGGACTCTTCTTGCCACAATGCCAGCGGACTCCAGGCGCGAACGTTCGGTGGCCCGGGCTCCGCCGGCCTTTGATTTCCAGTGATCGTCGAAGAGGTGCAGCGTAGCGCCGTCGAGGTCGATCTCTGCCTCTATCACGTCACGGACCGGATTCTTCCTCCATGAATGAACCATGTGCGATCGCACGCGCGATATCGGGAGCTTGCTCGCGATGGCGACATTGGCTGGCAGCTTCTTCTTTGGCAGGATGACGAATGAGCGATACCCCATGCCCGACAGGCCCGTTTCCAGAAGGACCGTGAGGGCATTTTCGTTCTCCACCTCCTGGAGCAGAAGCACGTCGGGGCCGCCGGGGACTGCTTTTCTGATGACCTCGGCAATTGTCTCCACTCTCATGCGGAACAGGTCAGTGTTCCACCGGCCCCGGGCAGGATCGAACTCCGGGAACTCGCTTCCGTTATGAACGTCGTCGAAGAGATTCTCCACGTTGTACGTGAGGACGGTGACGTCCCGGGCGCAGGCAGGCCACGCCTGGGAGAAGAGGAGAGTGACGGCAAGGAAGAGACCTTTCACGCCCGAAGAGCTCCCTCAGAGAGTGTGCTGCCAGGCCCGAAGCACGGATGCGGCCCCGAAGGGACCGGGCTGCGAGAGACGCTTCCGCCGCGTCGCTGCCGCCGGGGCTTGAAGACTCCTAGATTTCGTCCCGCCTGTGGATGACGCGCTTGAGCAGGCCGTAGGAGACCGCCTCTTCGGCGTTCATCCAATAGTCGCGGTCCGTATCCTTCTCCACTTTCTCCAGAGGCTGACCCGTCTCCTCCGCGATCAGCTTGTTGATCTTTGCGCGCAGCTTTTCGATCTCTTTGGCATGGATCTCGATCTCTGTGGCAACGCCTCGCGTGCCGCTCATGGGCTGGTGGATCAGGTAATGAGAGTTAGGAAGGCCCACGCGGCGATCCCGGGGGGCTGCAAGGAGGATGATTGCGGCCGCGCTCGCCACGAGTCCCATTCCGATCACGGTGATCTGCGGTTTCACGAACCGCATCATGTCGAAGATGGCGTAGCCCGCGTCCGCGTCTCCGCCGGGAGAGTCGATGTAGACGCGGATGGGATCAGGGCTCTCCTCCTCCAGGAGGATGAGGGAGCGAATGACCCGCTCCGCGAGCGGTTTGTTGATTTCGCCCGAAACCATGACGGTGCGGGACTTGAGCATCCGGGAAAAGAACATCCCTTCGTCGACGCGGGGGGAAACCTCCGGTTCTACCGGCTTGTCCTGCATGTTCATACTACCGCTTACAATAAGAAATTTCCCGGCGAATGTCACGCGGCCGCGCGTGATTGACCTCAGTGACTGCACCCGGCGCCCGCGCCGGCCGTACTCTTGCGAGCGTTTCGAAAAAAAGGCCGGGGCATCTCTGCCCCGGCCACCCGTCAATCTTCCGTCCTCCACTTTTTTCTGGAGGTTGTGGGGCGGAAGGCTCCCAAAAACAGGTATAGTATACATTGCCTTCTCCGGGTGTCAACGAAAAAGCCCCGCCGGCGCGGAAAAACCAGGACTCCCCGGGCTCAGAAGAGGTGATCGCGTGTGTAGCTGTCTCCCATTGCGCGGGGCGCGAGTTTCCAGCACTATAGCGCGGGGAGGACGCGGATGAAGGCGCGGATTGCTTTGATCGGAGGAACCGGACTGGATTCGATGGCGGGCGTGCGGTTTCTGGAGGAAACCGAGGTGCCGACCCCGTGGGGCCTGCCCTCTGACCTCGTTACGATCGCCGAGGTGGCGGGCGAGCCGGTCGCTTTTCTCCCCCGGCACGGCAAAGGCCACAGGTACCAGCCTTCCGAGGTCCCTTCCCCGGCCAACATCTGGGCCCTCAAGTCCCTTGGGGTCGAGCAGATCATCTCCGTAAGCGCCGTCGGCTCGCTTTCCGAAAGCTTTTCCCCGGGGGACTTCGTTCTGTGCGACGGGTTGATCGACAAAACGGCACGGAAACCCGGAAGTTTCTTCGGGCAGGGCATTGTGGGCCACGTCGGGTTTGCCGATCCATTCTGCACCG
Organism: Spirochaetia bacterium; assembly: GCA_035542615.1. Taxonomy (GTDB): domain Bacteria; phylum Spirochaetota; class Spirochaetia; order SZUA-6; family Fen-1364; genus Fen-1364. The sequence goes on from DATKLB010000230.1 coordinate 7,107, forward strand.
GCATGCGGGAAGCAATGGCGCGAGTCTTGAAGGAGCATGGCCACCCCCATCACGTGTCCGGCACGTACGTCTGCATGGAGGGTCCGACGTTTTCCACCAGGGCGGAGTCCCGCCTCCACCGGTCGTGGGGGGCCGGGCTGATCGGCATGACAGCGATACCGGAGGCCAGGCTCGCCCGAGAGGCGGAAATCTGCTACGCAACCGTCGCGATGGTGACCGACTACGACGTCTGGAAGTCAATCGAGGAGAGCGTGAGCGTGGAAAAAGTCGTCGAAACGATGAAGAGCAACACCGCGGCGGTCCAGGCGATGTTCCCGGACATCGTTGCCGCACTCCGGAACCGAAACGATTGTGAGTGCCGGCATGCCGCGCGGAGCGCCATCATGACTGACCTCTCCCTGGTTCCCTACGATGTTCGCCGCAAGCTCGCTCTCTTCTATGACCGCTACTGGAAGAAGGGGTGACCGACCAGAACCGCGGGGGAGCCTTGAAATCCTCGGTCATCGCCGTGGTCGGCCGTCCTTCCGCGGGCAAATCCACGCTGGTGAACTCGTTGTGCGGCGGCAAGGTTTCCATCGTTTCCCCCGTTCCGCAGACGACGCGCAACCGAGTTCGGGGCATCGTCACTTCTCCCGAGGGCCAGATCGTCTTCATCGACACCCCGGGGTTCCATCTCTCGGCAAAGAAGATCAACACGTACATGGCGGGACTCGTATCCGCGGCACTCAAGGAGGTCGACATCGTCCTCGCCGTTGTCGATGGAAGCCGGGCGGCAGGGGAGGAAGAGAAGTCCATCCTTACGGCGGTGCTCCGATCAGGAAAGCCGGCGGTCCTGTGCCTGAACAAGAAGGACCACGCGGGGGAGGGCTGGGCCGCCGCACGGGAAGCGGCGCGCCTTCTGCTGCCCGGAGCGCCGGTCTTCGAGGTCTCGGCCCTCACGCAAGAGGGGCTCGACGGCCTGCGCAGCAAACTCTTCGAGCTCAGCCCGACCGGCGATCAAATGTATCCCTCCGACTACTACACGGACCAGACCCCGGAGTTCAGAGTGTCTGAGATCGTGCGTGAGAAAGTCATGCTCGAGACACGGGAGGAGGTCCCCCACGCAATCTACGTGAGGGTCGAGGACCTGGAAATGCGGGACGAGGGGAGCACGATGTGGGCCCGGGGATTCATCTGTGTCGAGAGAGAATCGCAAAAGGGCATCATTGTGGGCCGTGGCGGAGAGAAGATTCGCGGCATCGTTCGGCAGGCGGAAGAAGAGTTGTCGCAGATATTCCCGTGGACGGTGAAGCTCGACATGAGAGTGAAAGTGGACAGGGAATGGCGAAAGCGCGACCCGCTCTTGAAAAAGCTGATCAGGTAGGTCCGGTTTTCGGCGGCGCTCAGATCTTGTCCCTGACCGCCAGCACCCTGAGAACGGCAAGCGATGTTCGGGCGGTCGGCGGGTTCACGAGGCGTACGACAAGCGAAGGGGAGCCGCCTGCCGAACCCGCAACCGATATGGTCTTCTCGCCCGCGGAGGTGGAGACCAGCAGGGATTGCCCGTTCAAGACCGCCTTGAGCTTCAGCTCGCCGCTATCCGCGATCACGGGGAAATCGGTCGAGGCCGTGGAATCCCCTGCCCATCCGAGCCTCAGGGTTGCGTTCCGCGACGAGTCCGCGCCGAGGTCCACCGTGAGGGTGACGGATCCGCCTCCCATCTTGATGCTCGGAAGCACGAGGGCACTGTCGGTAGAAAGAGTGGCGGCTCCCGGAGTGATTGCCGCTTTTCCTTCGAGGGCCATGCCGGCGGGGAGGTAGACTCCCTCGAACCCGCTTGCAAAGACAAGGTTCTGGCCGTACTTGCGCTGGGCAACCCTCAGGTACTGGGCAGGATCCGGCGATGGCCTGCCCTGGTCGTCGCGGAAATAGATGCCGAACTCGTCGATCACTCCCGTGAAACCATTCGGCCCGCCGATGACTGTTGTGCCATCCTCGGAGATGGTAGGCGATGCAAAGGGCAGGGTGCGCGAGGACTGCAGTTCGCCGTTCACGAACCATAGCGCCACGATCGTCTGTCCCTGCGGGACGATGCTGAGTGAGAGGAGGTACCTCTGGCCGGTCAGGAGTCCGACGCCGGACCAGGGGATTGTGACCGGCTGGCCTCCTGCTGCCTGGAGGACCGCCTGGGGAGCATGGGTCGTTCCGTCGATCGAAATGATGAACGTGAAGGTCCCGTTCGTGGTCGAAGCGGCCAGGATGGTATTCTGTGCCGCAAAGCTGTCGAAGCTGATGCCGAAGCTCGCCGTAAAGGGATGTAGGCTGCCGCCGTCAACGGGAAGTGCGAGCCAACCCAGGGAGAAACCCGCGCCGTTGGCAAGGCGATATCCGAAGCCGGTCTCCGAGGATACGATTTCAGGCGCTCCGATTGCCGAGGCAGAGGTTCTGCCCGCCTTTTTTGCACCCACGCCTGCGTCGTCCAAGGTCCCCTGAAGTCTCAGCAGCGTCAGGTATGAATCCGCCGACCCGAGGTCGCCGGCGCCAGTCCGGCTTCCCGTCGAAACATAGACGTCCGTTGACAGGGAGATCGAGGAGCCGAATGAGTAATCCGAATCACCCGCAGGCGCAACGGGGAACATTTCCAGCGTGATCGTGTAGACGCCTTCGTCGGACGGAACGGTCCAGAGAACCTTGCCCAGTCCCTGGCTGAGGGCCCCCTTTTTGATGACTTTGCCCTTCCACGACCAGCGCAGCCAGGGATCCGAGCCGTTCGGGTATTGCAGGTCCGCGGTCAGGAGAACCTTCCCCGAGGAGGTACTGACCGGCGGATAACTCTTGATGCCGGCGATTTTCCATCCCCCCGTTGCCACGAAGAAGGTGGCGCTCTTCTTCTGGGTGGCTTCGCCGGAGGAATACAGCACGAGGTCCATCCGGTACTGACCCAGCGGCAGCGACGGCGGCTGAACATACAACGGCTCGTTGACAGCGGGCACGGCCTGCCTGCTGTGCCAGACACTCTGGCCCGTCGGCGAGGTGATCGTGACCTCCATCTCCAGGTCCTTTACTTTCGATGCATCCTGGGCTGCAACGGTCAACGGGACTCCTTTGCCGTCCGTGAGGATCTGCCCGTCAACAACTGTCGTCAACTGGAGGTCTGAAGGGGTGTTGTTCAAAGACATGAACAGCGACTGATCTCCGCACGAGAGTATCAGCCCGAGGATCATGAGGAGTAGGACTTTTTGGGAAATTCTGCGGATCATCCAAGCCTAGTATACCACGAAGGGCGGTCAAATCAAGCGGCCGGCCCGGCCAGCCACGTGCAGCACCTCGATTTCCACGTCGCCATAGACGTAGCTCTGGCAGGCAAGGCGGATGTCAGGCCCCGCGGGCTCTCCCTGGGCGGCCAGGAGTCCCAGGAGCTGAGCTTCCCTTTCCCTGAGGGGGCTGAAGAATCGTTCCCCGGATCGTATGCGGATGATGTCCCTTCCGCACTGCGCCTTTCCGCCGCAGACCGTCTCTATGGGAAATCCATTTCGCAGGAGAGTGTTCAGGATCGATGTCGTCAGGTTGCCCTCGAAAATCCGCGACGTTCCGTAGATGCTGATCTTCGGCGAGGCCATCCTACACGTCCCTCGAGGGACACAACGCACGCACGGGGCAGCGCGCATGATCGGGATTGCGCGCCGTGCAGCAGCGGCGCCCGTGGAACGTGACCGCGTAGGAAAAGGCAGTCCAGTCCTTTCGCGGGAGAAGAGCGCCGATCTCCTCTTCGATGCGATCGGGATCATCACTGGAGGTCAGTCCGAGACGCTGGGTGACACGCCGGAAGTGCGTGTCGACGATAATCGCCGGGGTGCCGAAGCACGTGCCGAGGACGACGTTCGCGGTTTTCCTGCCAACGCCCGGCAGGGTGAGCAAATCCTCCATCCGGGAGGGAAAGCTGTCAGTGAAGTTTTTTGCCAGAGCCTCGGAAGCGCCCTTTATGCTTTTCGCCTTGTTATGGAAGAAACCTGTCGATCGGATCAGGTCCTCGAGCTCTTCGAGCGGCGCCCGGGCCATTGCCGCAGGGGTGGGGAACCGCTTGAACAGCGCCGGTGTTACCTTGTTGACGCGCTCGTCTGTGCACTGCGCCGCGAGGATCGTCGCGGCAAGGAGTTGGAACGCATCCTTGTGGTCGAGCATGCATCGGGCGTCAGGGTATTCGGCGATAAGGGCTCGGGCGATTTTTCGGGCCCGAGCGGCCAGCTTCGCGTCAGGTTTTCCCTCGGCATTGGACGTCTGCATCGACCTCCTCCCCGCTGGTGAAACTCCACCGTTCATGACAGAATCTACGCCGGCAGCATGCAAAAGTCGAGGGGAGCAGCGGTTCGCGTGCGCAGTTTCCCTTTACTTTGACCCGACTCATGATTATATCTTGGCCATGATCCACGCCTTCTATCAGCTTCTGGCCCGGTTCGGCTACGATCACCCCGTTCATCCCATTGCCGCTCATGTCACCATCGGAGTCGTCATAGCGGTCATGGTTTTCGGCCTGATATCGCTGATATTCGGGCGTCCGCGACTGAAGCTGACCGCGTGGCACAACGCGGTGCTCGCAACGATCAGCGTCGTTCCGACCGCGTTGTTCGGCTACATGGACTGGCGGGAAAAGATGAACGGGCAGTGGATGGCGCCGATCGTCATCAAGATGATCCTGGCAGGAGCGCTCTTCATCATCCTGCTCATCGCCCTGTTTCTCGGAAACGGTCGACAAGTGGAGACCGCGGGTTTTTCCAGAGGGCCCTGGCGAAGCCCAAGAGCGATCGTTGCTCTTTGCCTCTATGTGGTGTGCTTCGCAATCGTCACCGCCCTGGGATACTACGGCGCCAGCCTGGTGTACTGACAGGCTTCTCCGGGCACGGATGCGCAGGTCCTTGACAATGGGCACGATTCCGCATTTCAATTCGCCTCTCTCATAAATATTCCGCCGCGGCCACCCGATCGGGGTCCGCCGCGTTGAGAGTCTGCAATTCGCGAGGAGGCTGATCTGAAAGGTCAGGAGGCGCGACGCCGGTTGATCCACAGCATCCTGCACGCGGAAAAGATCCACAGCCAGGAAGAGCTCCTGGTACGCCTGGAAAAGGAAGGCATCGAGGTGACACAGGCCACGCTGTCCCGGGACATGAAGTTCCTCGGCGTGGCACGCGTGCCGGACGCGGGCGGGGACTACGTATACTCGGTGGATCCGCCGGTGGAAGCGGCTCCTGATCCCTATGTCCGCGACGACATGAGACGCCAGATCGTGAGCATCGATTTCTCGGCGAACCTGGCGGTCATCAAGACAAAGATGGGCCACGCTCCGGGAATTGCTTTCGGCATCGATCAGCTGAAGATCCGTGATGTCATCGGCACAGTGGGAGGAGACGACACCCTTCTGGTCGTTCTTCGCGAAGGAGCGGACAAAAGCTATTTCCTGAAAGAGCTGATGGGGGACAGGTAGCCCCGCGTTGCCAGCGCACAGCGTCGAGGCGCCGCCCTCCGCATCGTTCTGCTGCCCAGCGCTTCTTGACCGCGCCGGAGGAATGACGTACGTTTCCACCGGGTGGCGCAGGCGCGTTGCGAAAGCAATCACCGCGATCGCGACGGCGGCTGCTCGCGGGATGTAGCCTAGCGGCTAAGGCGCCTGCTTTGGGAGCAGGAGAGCGGTGGTTCGAATCCACTCATCCCGAAAGGAATTAGAGAACGGGCAGGGGTCGGAAAAGGCCACTGTCGCACTTTGAGTGTTCTGACGGTGGCGATGTTCCCCGTCTCCACGGAGGGGGAGACGTATGGGAGACCGCAAAGAGTTCCAGCT
>DATKLB010000231.1:0-3064 GCA_035542615.1 Spirochaetia bacterium
CCTTGTCGAGCTCGCTGTAGCGCCCGACGATCCCGTCCACCCCGCGCATGTAGCCCAGACGACCGTGGAGGACATTCTCGATGACGGTGAGCCGATAGACGAGATTGAAGTGCTGGAAGATCATCCCGATTCGCGTGCGCAGGTGGCGGAGATCGCTTTTTCTCAGCTTCAGGACCTCCACTCCGTCGAACTCGATCCTGCCGGAATTGGCCTCCACGAGCCGGTTCACGCAGCGCAAGAGGGTGGACTTGCCCGCGCCGGACCGTCCGATCACCGTGACGAACTCTCCTGCCCGGACCTTGAGGTTGACGTCCACGAGGGCGGTCACGTCCTTGTACTTTTTTGAGAGATGAGTGATCTCGAGTATGGCCATCCGCTCTCCTCCGTGAAAAATCGGCCCCGGTGTACAGCCCCCGGGGCCGAGCGTATTCATGGAACGTATGTCTCTATTTCATCATCATGCGGATCGAGTCGTACCAGGCAGCATCGACAGGGAGAAAGCGTTCCTTGTCCGTCTTCGTGAAGAAACCCTTGACCGGGTTTCCGTTCTCGTCCTTGTAGTCTTTGGGCACGAAGATCTTCGGGTTGTTCGCCACAGCGTCCGAAGTGAATGCCGCACGAAGGGCCTTGAACATGGCGGGATTGACCAGGTCCGTATTGACGACAATCGGGGCCTGCTTCACCGTGAAACCCGCGATGACGGTAAATGAGGTTCCCGGCACCGTGTCAAAAGGCGCAGCGGCGTCCGACTTGGTGACGTAGACAGCTCCCGGGGCGTTTGCTTTGCCGGAGACGAGGTCGAAATACCGGTCGACGTCAGTATCGTCCACGGCGCACACATCCGCCTTGCCGCTGAGAACGTTGAAAATGGAGCCCTGGTGGGATTGTCCGAAAATGACCTGACCGAAGAACTGGTCGGACCCTCCCTGCAGGAACAGGTCCTCGACTTTCTGGTCGGCGCTCCAGCCCATTTTCTTCGCGAAGTAAGCCTTGATCATCGTGCTCGGGACCATGAAGCCGGACGTTGAGCTCGAGGAAACGTACGACATGGTCTTGCCCTTGATGTTGTCGATGGAGTATGCGCCGTTGGTCATGTACTTCGGGGCATCCGCTGTCCGCACCGCCAGCCTGCTGTAGTAGACAGAATCATCGAGGGTTCCCTTCGGGCTGGAGTTCGTCACGAGCGGCACCACGTGGGGGTTCTTCATTTCAGCCTGGATATACCCGACCGCTCCCGGGTAGCAGATCGCGGCGTTGCCAGTGGCTATGGCCTCTATCGCGATGACGTAATCGGTGGTGAGCTTGTCGACAACCGGGCGGCCGGTGGCTTTCGAGATGAGATCATCGATAACCTGGCGGGCGGCCTTGACGTCGTCGCTGGAGTTGTTGGGATACCAGACGATGACCAGGGGCTTGTCCGCCGCAGATATCGCGCCGGTCGCGATCAGGGCGACGGCAAGGATGAGCAGAATCTTCTTCATGGTTCTCCTTCCTTTCATGGAAACCTGTGTTGCGCGTCCGAACGCGCGGGCAGACCATATACAAGCAGAGTTAGCGCACGGTGAGCATTCTGTTAGGAGAGAATGAATTCTGCTCCGGGCAAGGCTACCGGACGCAAGCGCCGGTTCTCCTGTTCTACCGCGAGGGACGCGCTGCTTTGCCGTCCTCATCAGGCATGATGTGCACTTTGTGCCCCTCAAAGGAGAGGTACACGGGTCCGCGGAGACCACCGTCGTTTTCGCCACGCCAGTCGTCCACGACGAGCTCGTGGCCCCCCGTATCGACCCAGTACCTCACATACGCGCCCTCAAAGAGGCTGGTCACGATCGTGCCCTGGAAGACTGTCAAGGAGCCGGCAGACGGCGGCGGTTCCTCGACGGATATGCGGATGTGTTCGGGCCGCACCGAGAGGGTCACCGCCTCGCCCGGCTCCAGACCCGAGGCCGGACGAGCGGCGCGCATCCTCAGTCCCTGGGTCTCGCAGAGAACCTCGGATGGAGAAACCTGGAGCACGCGCGCGGGGAAGAGGTTCGCCATGCCGACGAAAGAGGCGACGAACGGATCACGCGGCGCAAGATAGACCCGCCGCGGAGAGTCGACCTGGACGATCCCACCCTTGTTCATGATGACGACCTGGTCCGACATGGCCAGAGCCTCCGTCTGGTCGTGGGTCACGTAGATCGTTGTGATGCCGAGACTCTTCTGGAGCCGGCGCAGCTCGGCGCGAACGGACACGCGCAGTTTCGCGTCCAGGTTCGACAGAGGCTCGTCCAGGAGGAGCACCTCGGGCTCCATCACGAGCGCCCGGGCGAGCGCGACTCTCTGCTGCTGGCCCCCGGAGAGCTGCATCGGCGTCTGCGAAAGCACACCCTCGACTGAAAGCCGCGAGGCGATCCGGGAGAGCCGCTCCCTGACGTGCGATGGAGGGATTTTCCTGATCTTCAGGCCATAAACGATGTTCTCCGCGGCGCTCAGGTGGGGAAACAGCGCATAGTCCTGGAACACCATGACCGCGCGTCGAAGGTGGGAGGCAACTCCGTTCATCAGCCTGCCTCCGATGGAGATGGTACCGCTGTCCGGCTCGTAGAAGCCCGCGATCGTTCTCAGGAGCGTCGTCTTGCCGCAGCCGCTCGGTCCGAGAAAAGTCGTGAAGCTTCCCTGCGGCACCTCCAGCGAAACGTTGTCCAGGGCGCGAGTACGACCGAAGCTCTTGCTGACTCCCTCAATGCGAACATGCGGCCCCGTCACGATGCGTCTCCCGGCTCTAGATCTTGAAGAGCTCGGCGGGTCGGCCCGCCGCGAACCGTGCGGCCCCGAGGGCGGCGAAGGAAGCGAGAAGCAGGGTGGTCGTCAGGGCTGCCGCCTTCCCGTAGAAACCGTCGTTCACAAGGTTCATGATGCTGAATGTTGCTACTCCGTTCGATGAGGTCGCAAGGAAGACGACGACGCTGAGCGTCGTTGCTGCCCGGATGAACGAGACGGTGAACGATGATAAGAACGCTCCGCGGATAAGCGGTATTTCGATCTCGCGGAACACCCGAACACTGCCGGCGCCCAGGTTCGC
>DATKLB010000232.1:0-4580 GCA_035542615.1 Spirochaetia bacterium
CCGTTGCGTCCTTCACGACGTGGTTGTTGGTCAGCACGTAGTAGCGATCCCCGGCGCGCTGGACGATGATCCCCGAGCCGAGGCCTGACTGTTGAAACTTTCTCTCTCCCCCGTTGCCTTGCGGCTGCTGGTTGAAGGGAAAGGGGAAATCGAACGGAAAGCTGAACTGCGGGACTTTCTGCGTGATGACCGCAGTGACGTTGATCTCCACCACCGTGGGCAGCACACGCGCGGCCACGCTTCGCAGCGAGCTCTGCAGCGACTCAAGGCCGGCCCCGGACTGCGTCTGGATCGGGGTTGTCGTGCCAGTCAGCTGCTTGGCCTGCGTCGACGAACCTTCGCGCACCTGCGTGAAGCCACTGATCGGCGTAAACAGAAGGAGCGCTCCGACGGCAATCACCGCCGCGGCCGACACCGTCAGGTACTTCAACGTGTTCTTCATGTTTCATTACCTCCACGCTGAAAGTATCAGCGGGAGATTGAGAGCGCGTTATGGGAGGGTTAAAACATCTTAAACTGACATCACCTCGGAAAGCCAGGCCAGATAGGCATCGCTTCCGGCTGTGACCGCCAGAAAAATGAGCTCGGGAACTTCGTAGGGGTGAACGGTCCGGAGCAGATCACGGATTCGGGGGATACGGCTGCGTTCCGTCTTGAGGAGGATAAGTCTCTCAGGCCCCTCCTCGACCTTCCCTTTCCACCAGTAGAGGCTGGTGACCGGCGAGGTGATCTGCGCACACGCGGCAAGCTTCTGCTCCACGATGGTCCTTGCAATGGCCTCCGCCGAGTCGAGTGGTGCGGCCACGATTGCCATCCCGACCTCCTGCGTTGTCATTCACGGGCTCCTTTCGCCCGGCAGCTCCAGGCGATGAGTTCTGCTCACTCCGCGATGGTCCCGCGGACGGTGGCTGATGATGATGAGCGTTCGGCCGGAAAGTCTCCTGTCGATCGACGCCAGCATTGTTTCGGCAGTCCGATCGTCCAGCCCCTCGGTGGGCTCGTCGAAAACGTACGCAGGCGCGTCCCTGAGGAGTGCTCGCGCAACCGCGAGTCGCTGAGCCTCTCCCCCCGAGATCTCCCGACCGGTTTCCCCGACGATCGTGTCGAGCCCTGCCGGCAGGGATGAGACCATGCCCGAAAGCGCCGCCGAGTCCAGCGCGGACCACAGCTCTTCGTCCCGGGCGGCAGGGTTCGCGAGGAGGAGGTTCTCCCTGATCGATGCGTGGAAAAGATACGGCGATTGCGGGACGACGGAGAAGAGTGCGCGCGCCTCCTCGCTGCCCAGCGAACGAAGCTCCTCCTCGCGCGGAGATCCGGCGTCATGGAAGACGACCCGGATGCTTCCGTCCTCGTACTCCCAGAAACGCAGAAGGACCCACACGAAAGTGCTCTTGCCCGCACCTGTGGGGCCAGCCACGCCGAGCCTGATCCCTGCCGGCGCCTCCAGGGAGAGCCCGCGAAGGACCCAGGGGAAATCAGGCGAATAGCGGAACCTCAAGTCGCGAATGATCAGATCGACCGGGGCGGAGACGCCGTGGTCAGGACTTCCGACCGGGCGCGCGGCAACGGTTTCTGCGACCTTCGGTTTCTCGTCGATGATCTCGAACAGCCTGCGCGCGGCTGCCGCCATCTCGCCGAGTCTCTGAAGGACGCCGGGAAGCGGCCTGACCGTCTCGAAGCTCGCCAGCACCACGACGGTGAGCATGGCCAGATCCGGACCCGGCAGCCCGGCCTCGCCGACGCGTTGTGCCAGGATAAGAGCCGCTGCTCCCGCGGCGAGTGTGCTGACGGCGGTGATCTGCGCCTCGGCAATCCCGTCCAGAGAGTTGAGCCTGCGCTGCCTGCGGTCCATTTCCCGCTCCGCCTCAGTGATCCGGGCGGCCTGAAACTCGCCCGCGCCAAGGGCCTCCAGCTCCGCCATTCCCTGAATCTGCTCGACAATGCAGGCCCGCAGGTCAGCGGCCCATTCCACGCGCTCTCGACCCGGCCGTCCCGCGCGCCGCGAAATGCCCAGAGGAAGTATTGCGCCGGCGGATACGAGCCCCGCAAGACTCACCACGGCGAGCCGGGCATCGAAATGGAAGAGGAAGGGAAAGATGCAGCCCACAGAAAGCAGGGCGACAAGGGAGGGGATGACCCCTCTGACATAGAAATCGTCCAGCGTGTCGATATCGGCGCGAGCCCTGCTGAGCAGGTCTCCGCCTCTGCGCAACTGCAGCGCGGCAGGGGCAAGAGGCTCGATGCGTCGGAAAAACCATACTCGCAGGGCAGCGAGGATCCTGAACGTCGTATCGTGATTCACCAGCCGCTCGGCGTATCGTCCTCCCGCCCGGGCGATCGCAAGGGCTCGAACGCCGGCCGACGGCGTCGAGTAGTTCATTACGGCGCCGGCAATGCCGGCGATTGCCATGGAAGCAATGAACCAACTGGAGAGAGCAAGCAGACCGATGTGGGCAAGGGTTGTGGCCAGGGACAGAAATACTCCCAAGAGCACCCAACGCCACAGCGGAAGCGCAAGCCGCGCGACGCGAAGCAGATCTTTCATGGTTCTTCCCGCACCCTTCCGCCGGCCAGCACGAGTGTGCGCTCCATGCCTGCCGACCCCCGGTGCGTCGCCATGAGCACCGTGCGGCCCCTTGCCAGAAGACCGATGGAGGACATCACCTGTTCTGCGCTGTGCGGATCCAGGTGCGCGGCGGGCTCGTCGAGAAGAATCAGGCCAGGGTCTCGGAGGAACATGCGCGCCAAAGCCACTCTCTGGACTTGACCGACGGAAAGCCCCTGACCGGCCTCGCCGACAATCGTGTCCAGCCCAGCGGCAAGGCGACAGAGAAACTCCTCCATACAGGCAAGGCGCGCGGCGTTCTCGATTTCCGGGTCGCTCGCGTCGAGCCGTCCGAGCCTGATGTTGTCCCGGATCGTCCCGTGGAAGAGAGTCGGTCTCTGGGGAAGCCATGCGATCCGCTTCCGCCATTCTTTGGGATCTCGAAGCTGCAGGGGCAAGCCATCGACGAGGACGCGGCCACTGCCAGGCTCAATGAACTGCAGGAGGAGAGCGAGCACAGTGGACTTTCCGATGCCGCTCGGGCCCGTGAGAGCAACCTGCGAGCCTGCCGGGAGAACAAAAGAGATTCCTTCGAGGACGGTCCTCGGGCCGTACGAAAAAGAGACCTCCTCGAATACGACCAGGCTCCCCCCTCCTTCCGAAGGCGGGAGCAACCTCGGCCTCCGCTCGGCAGCCGAGGCGGCCGTTGCAGCGGCCGCGGGTTCGCGCGCCCCCAGGAGCGCGATGATCCGCTCCGCGGCGCTCATCCCCTCCATGCGCGTATGATAGAAGGTTCCGAGAGTCCGAAGGACAAGGAAGTATTCCGGCGCAATGAGGAGGATGAAGTATGCCGGCGCGAACTGCATGGTCCCCGCCATGAGACGCAGTCCCGAAAGGATCGCCACGATTGCGATGCTGAGCGCGGACAGGAGCTCGAGCATGAACGAGGACAGAAAGGCGATGCGCAGGACCGACATGGTTGCCGTCCGGTACTCGTCCGTGGCACGCTCGATCTCGGCGGCCTCCCGGCGGGCAGCGCCGAACATCCTGATGGTTGTGAGCCCCTGCAGGATGTCCAGGAACCTGCCGCTCATCCGCGCGAGGGTTGCCCAGAGGCGCTGGTTCCTCGCGTGCGACTCCTCCCCGATGACGATCATGCTCACCGGCAGGAAAACGGCTGTCAGGACCAGAGTGAGTCCGGATATCCAGTCGAGTGGAAAGACACAGGCGAGGACGGTGAACGGCAGCAGCGTCGAGAGGGCGCGCTGGGGAAGGTAGCGGGCGTAGTAGCCTTCGAGTGCCTCCACCCCGTCGACCGCGACAGTGACCACCTCCCCGGTCTTCATCCCTGCGAGCGCGATGGGTCCACGTGCCCGAAGGTGCCCGACAGCTTCCCCGCGCACGAGACGCTTGACCCGCGATGCGCACTCGTAGCCGGCCCGGCGCGATGCCCACATGACGACAAACCGCGCTGGCACGGCGGCAAGCAGGCCGAGGAAGAAGACTGAGAGTGATGCAATCGCAGCGTGGCGAAAAATGACCGCGTCGATGATCCGCACCAGGAGGGCGGTCTGCAGGACCAGGAGGACTCCCGAGAGCTCACCGAGCGCAATCGTCAACGCAAGAGGCCGTCGAACCCGCCTGCCGTTCTGCCGCAGCCATAGCGACGTGCCCGTCATCCCTGGTGAGTGTACGCTCAACTATCCTTCGTTGACAACCCGCAAGGAATATGCTAATGCCAACCAGGGGGAGACATGGTCGTCGAAACGCTCTCTCGAATACAGTTCGCAACGGTTGCGGTGTTTCACTTCCTCTTCGTTCCGCTCACCCTCGGCCTCAGTGTGCTGGTCGCGATCATGGAGACGCTGTACGCCCGCAGCGGCGACGAGACGTATCTGAAGATGACTCGCTACTGGAGCCGGATGTTTCTCGTCAACTTCGCCGTCGGGGTGGTCACGGGAATCACGCTGGAGTTCCAGTTCGGGATGAACTGGGCGGAGTACTCGAAGTTTGTCGGTGACATCTTTGGAGCGCC
>DATKLB010000233.1:0-15032 GCA_035542615.1 Spirochaetia bacterium
AGATTGAAATGGAAGCTGATTTCGTACCGGGCGCCATCCACGCGATGCCCAGACACCGGGAACGCGATGTATCCCGTGAGGTTGGTCAGGTCGAAGAAATCGAGATAAGCTCCCGCGCCGACGGAGACAAGCAATCCGCCCGGGGTGTTGGTCGGGTCCTGATAGAAACCGCTGTAATAGCCCGCGTCTGTGAACGCATACAGCCCGGGGACAACGGAAGGCCAGATCACCGCTGGTCCCTGGATTCGGATGTCGAAATTGTTCACCGCCTTGAATGTTGTACCGTACGAGCCTGTCTCGAAACCTCTGACCCAGTCATCGGTGGTGGCGCGCGGCTTCAGGCCGCCGGTGCTTTCCAGGACGTAGAACGGGATCGAGTCTCCGCCCGCGTAGTCGACAGAAATGAAGTCTCCAACATAAAGGCTGAAAATATACAGACTGAAAAAGTTCGACTCCCCCTTTGCAGGAGCCGCATACAATGTGCGAAATCCCTTTAATGTCAGGTTCAACCGGTAGAAATTCGCACCCCCGATGCTGTTGAAAAAGAAAGATGGCGCCCACTGTACGGAAGCTTCCCCGTAGAGGCCGTCCCAGGTCTTGTGAACCTGGTCCTTGTCGAGAGTGCTTGCGGAAACCCCCGCCTGGAAGGAGTTGCTCAGGATCTGGTTGCGATCCGGGAAAGCCGAGGCGGAGACAAGCGCTCCTGCTCCGGGGTAATTCCTGTCATAGTGGAGCCGGTAGAACAGGAAGCCTTCCACGAGGTTGCGATTGCGCTCGGTGTCCCAGAGAATGCCTTGCCGGATGCCGAGACCTTCCAGAATCTGGAGACGATCGAACAGGACCGCAGAGCCATCAGAGGGTCCCCAATACGGACTGCCGTCAGGGTTGGTATAGAAGTTGTCGGTCTCGTAACCGGCGCCGAGGTCGTTTTCCAGAATGGTGTCCAGGCCAGGCAAGATTCGCATCCCATTGTAGAGGGTAGCGAAGTCTCCGCCCGAGGGGACGAGTCCCCACCAATATGTTCGTATGGCGAATCCCGTGAGTGTCCAGACACCTTCGGGGGCTTCCATCTGTGCATTCGCTGCCGTGGCCGCAAAGATCATCAGCGCGGCGGCAATTGCGCCGCGAGCGGCCTTGCCGAGAGTCACTGACCTTTCCATGTAGGTTCAATATACCACGGGGCTTCGACGATGCGAAAGGAAAGTATTGCCATGTCCAGATTTCCTGAATAGCATATCTCTCACGGAGGCGAGGGCAGGATGAAATGGGTGAAGGCTCCCGAGGAGCTCAAAGTGACCATCGAAAAGCTCATGCAGGGCATCGAGTGCGAGAAGCGACCGATGTTCGGATACCCTGCGTTTTTCATCAACAAGAACATGTTCGCCGGACTGTTCCAGGACAAAGTTTTCCTGAGGCTTTCTCCAGATCAGGTTACAAGCCTCCGCAGGGTTGATCCGTCTCTTTCCGCGCTCGAGCCCATGCCCGGACGACCCATGAAAGACTATTTTGTCATTGCCGAATCGCTGTATCGGGACGAGTCACGCTTCAGAAAAATCGCGGCCGAGGCTGCTGACTATGCTCGAACGCTTCCCTCGGGGACCAAGCGGGCAAAGGCGAAATCATCGGCGCACAAAGCCGCAAAGAAAACATCTGCCAGGAAGCATACCAGGGGGGCATAGTCCGAGCCGACAAGAGGCCTGTCGACATCTCATCGCCATTCATTCTTCTTATCGCAAATCAAGATTCTTTTCACTTCCGATAATCAATATTCTGTCTACTTTAAGAAGGCGTGGAAGACTCTTGCTTCCCTACGTCAGAACCCAACCCAACGACAAAGATCACGAAGACCGGTTGAGTCAATTGTTCGTACTCTTCTGACCAACTCCCAGAAGCTCCTCGGTCCAGGGCTTCCTCATTTGCCGTGCCGCCAAACCCGCATACTTTCCAGCGATCTTCGAGGTAGATATCAGCCTCCACAGGTCGGTGGCATGAGTCGGATACCCTGCTGCGTAGGAAGACCCGGCCAGGTAATACAGATCCTTGAAGAACCCGCTGTTTGCCACGTACGATGAAAGCTGTTTGCTGTCCTCGACAGCGCTGAGAGCGTCGGAAAGTGTCTTGAACTGGTAATCCGCATCCCTGTCATGGAGCGCCGCGCTTATTTCCGCTGCGCGGTAGATGACGGCATAGAGCAGCTGCTGGACGGCCTGGCCGTACCTGCCCGAGCGATAGTAGAACCATCCCAGCCGCGAGTGAGCCTCTGTGGCAAAGCCAACATTGAACTGGTAAAGGAAGAGCACGCGATCGATTCCCTTATCGAGATAATTCTTTTCGATCTGGGTTTTCAGCCTGGAGTTTTCGGACGCCGAGAACCTCTTGTCGTCCGAGACGACTTTCAGCAGGGCGTCCTCCATGGGCCGGTACATCTCACGGCTTTCAAAGAGGCCCGACAGTTTGTACAAGACTTGATACTGCGTTTCCGGGATTTGAAAGCCTTTTTTTATATTGTATGCCTTTTCGTACTGCATTCTAGCAAGCTGAAACTCGCCTTCTTCGAAGAAGACGTCCCCTATGCCCACCTCTGCTTCTGGAAAGATCCCAGCAGCTACTATTGCTTCTTTGTATAGCTGTAAGGCTTTGCCGTATTCGTGCTGGGCAACCATGGCGTTTGCCCGCTCATAAAGAATCCAATCCTCTGACCTGCCCGCCGACGCTTGAGCAAAAACCGCGATTGCGGGAATGGCGAGAATTACAGCCAGCAACAAACGATGCATGGATGGTAAACCTCCGCTGCCTTCCGTCCGATCAACGTCTTAATCGTTTTATAGAAAAAGATACGCTTTCATGAATTGCTTCACCGTCTCTGTGACCCCTGGCCTCAGCCCGCCGGGAAAGGCAGCTCTCCCTGCGCAGTCGCCGAGCTCCTTACCAGGTCATCGAAAGGACAACATCACTTTTCGCGCGAACCAGATCCTTGATGCTCGTTTTGTAGGTGAGGATTCGTTTGTCGTCGGACAGTGTCCCCAGGGTATTCGACTTGACAGGCTTCGGCGCTTCGACTCTGAACGTCAGGTCATAGCCTCCGAAGAAAGCGTCTACCATCCGAAGGGAGTCATCCGCGATCGGCTCGCGAGGAGCCTTTGCGATCAGCTGCGAAAAAGTGTAATTGTCACCGTCCGTTCCCGCGTGAATGTCCGCGCCGCGAAAGGCGCTGAGCTTCGCGAGGGCCTCCAGAGAATCGAATGCGAGCTCGGCCCGGATTGTGACATCCTTGGCGTCCTCTGACCTGTCGAACTTCGCCAGTCGAACCTTGCCGTTTGCAGCCTCCAGCGACCTGTCGAAGTCAGCCCGGGAGAGCGGAAGGGGCACGACATTTTTCGCCTCGACGGGGCTGCCAAGATTGACCACGAGCTGCGAAACCCGGTAGGTCAGGGTCAGGGTTCCAGATCCGTTGTCTTGAATCGTCAGGCGGCTGTCGATCCCGATGCACGAGCTGAGAAGCACTGCCACGACGATGCACAGGAGGGAGGCCTTTCGCATTTTCTGGTCCTTGCCGGGACTATACCGGATTCCCCATCGAATATCCAGTGCGGCGATTGATGACGGAGGTTGCAGCCGCAGCTCGAGAGGAGGCCCCGCAGCCTGCGCTCCCCTGCCCTGCTACGACCTCACGCGCTTTCTGTTGTACCAGTTCTTCGCTTTCCTCTTGGAAAGCTGCTCTTCGCGGTGAGACCAGTAGTACTGAAGGGTACGGGAGTTCTCGCACGAATGGCAGATCGCCTTTCCCCTTCGGAACTCAGTCTGGGGAAGCCACTTTCCGCACCGCTCGCACTTGCGTTCGTTTGCATGAGGATCACGGGAATCGTGCAGGAAGTAGAAGCTGGAGCGTATCTTCATCAGGTTGCGATGGGAAACCTGCCCCGTCGTGAGCCAGTGATGGATTGTCGACTGGGTCCTCTGGAACATCCTGGCCAGGTCGGACTTGGTCATGCCCCATGTCGCCAAAAGCCACTCGAGCATTTGCGGCACGGAAGGGTCTTCCGGCAATTCTCCCGGCATCTCTCTAACCTCTGCTTTCCTCAATATCGGCAACGTACGGCCATTTTCTTGAGTGACGGTCTCGCACGAGGACCTGCCTGCCGACCTCTACTCCCATTCGATGGTTGCCGGGGGCTTGCTGGAAATGTCGTAGACTACCCGGCCGATCTCGGGAACTCTGTTGGTGATGAGCGACGAAATCTCCAGAAGATCGGCCATGGGCAGCGGATAGACATCAGCGGTGATGGCATCCAGCGACGCAACCGCGCGAAGGGCCAGCACGTGGCCGTACCGGCGCATGTCTCCCGAGACTCCCACCGAACGGATGGGCAGGAGGACGCAGAAAGCCTGCCAGATGCGGTCATAGAAACCCCGGCGTCTCAGCTCGGAAATGAAGATTGCGTCTGCCGCCCTCAGGAGATCGCATTTTTCGCGGTTCACTTCGCCGAGAACTCTCACTGCGAGGCCCGGGCCGGGAAAAGGATGGCGCTGCACGACATCCGTCGAGAGACCGAGTGCAGAGCCCAGCTCGCGCACCTCGTCCTTGTAAAGGGACGAGAGCGGCTCGATGATGCGCCCCTGCGCGCGTTTTGCCTCTACCAGGGGGGAGCGGACATTGTGATGTGTCTTTATGATTTTCGCCTTGCTCCCGACGCCCTTCCCCGATTCCACGAGATCCGTGTACAGGGTGCCCTGGGCGAGAAAGGAATCGCGGATACCCAGCTCGGTGATGCGAGCTTCCTGGACCGTGATGAAGAGATCGCCAATCACACGCCTCTTTTTCTCAGGATCCGTCACCCCGGCAAGACCAGCATAGAACTCCTCGGAGGCATCGACGCAGTGCAGGTGGCGCGCACCGAGATCGGCCAGGTTTCGCATGACCTCCTGAGACTCTCCGTCACGCATCAACCCGGTGTCGATGTACATGAGGTGCACGCGCTCAGGATCGAGACTTCGCAGGAGCAGCGCCGCAACGACGCAGGAGTCCACGCCCCCGGATATGAGCAATACCACGTCCTTCTGCCCCACTGTCCGGCGAAGGCGATCACTTTCGATTCGCAGAAAGGATTCCATGTTCCACTCTGCTCGTGCGCCGCAAATGTCGAGAGCGAATGCTTCGAGGATCCGCTGGCCGTGCTCGCAGTGGCTCGCCTCGGGATGGAATTGAACGCCCCACATCCTGCGCTCCTCGTTCGCGAACGCGGCGGCAAGACCATTCTCGGATCGGGCTATGACCCGAAACCCCGCGGGGGCTTCCGTGACCGAGTCTCCGTGACTCATCCAGGAGACAAAAGAGTCTCCCGGTACTCTCGCAAAGAGGGCTGTTCTTTCCAGGAGCTCGATCCGCGCCCTGCCGTACTCCTTGCTCCCGAGGGACGCGACCGAGCCCCCATAATCAGCGCTCATGCTCTGGAAGCCATAGCAGATGCCCAGCAGCGGCATGCCGGCATCGTAGATGCGCCTGTCGGCTCGCGGAGCTCCCGTTTCGTACACGGAAAAGGGAGAACCGGACAGGATCACTCCGCGAACATCGCGCAGGTCGATGGCCTCGAAGCGAATGTCACCTGGTACGATCTCGCTGTACACTCCGAGCTGCCTGATCCTCCGTCCGATCAGCTGCGTGCTCTGGCTTCCAAAATCGAGAATCAGGATCTTGTCCATCGGCCCGCAAGTTCCTTTCTCAACCGCGCGCAGGCGTCGGAGTATTTGCCTGCCAGTGCGCGTGCCTGCTTCGCCGCAATTCCGCTGTAGTTCGCCGGATCGGCAAAGAAGGTGGCCGGATCGACCCCCCGTGCCAGCGAAAGCTGCCGCGCGAGCTTGCCCCACGCCTCGCCGTCCTGCCGCAGCACATCGGTAAGCCTCTCGTGAGATTTTCCTGCCTGAAGCGTTGCCTTGCGGACCGCCTCGTGAGCATCGGGATCACCGCCCAGCGCGAGCAAAATATAGATCGGCTCCGAGAAGATGAGCTCTCCCTCGCTCGCCAGGTTCTGCGCCATCCGTTTGCGGTCCACCGCAAGGGAACGTACCACGGAGCGCATGCGCCCTGCAGCCAGGGCCAGCCCAGCCATGTACTCGGCGATGAACCGCGAGGAGGCCGAGCTTGTGAGATCCCGCTGATGCTCGGAGATCTGGTCCATGAAGAACGTGAGCACTCTGGGACAGAACTCTTTCCAAAGGCTTTTCACATGCTCCGAGTTCCAGGGATTTCTCTTCTGCGGCATCGTCGAGGACCCGACCTGGGTCGTCGTGAACTCTTCACGGACCTCGGCGATCTCTGATCTCTGGAGGTGACGGAGATCGTCAGCCAGGTTGGCGATGATCCCGAATGCCGTGTTCAGCTCCAGGAGGAGCTCCAGCAGGTACTCGGGTTCGACCAGCTGAGTCGAGTGCTCAGAAGCGAGAAGTCCCAGTGCCTCGAGGAACTCCCGTTCCAGCTCCCGCGGATCGCCGGCGATCAACGATGTGGCGTTGTAGGCGCCGACAGCCCCTGCCAGCTTGCCTCTCAGGTTGGCGGCTTTCTTCGCAATTCTCTCGATGCTTTTTCCGAGCCGGGAGACGTACTCCGCCATCGCGAAACCGAAAGTGATGGGCACGGCATGCTGGCCGTGCGTTCGGCCGATCTGAGGAGTATCGGCCTCTTCCAGCGCTCTGCGCGTCAGCTCTTCCTCGAGGTCCAGCAGGAGAGGAAGGATCGTTGTCTGAACCACATCGCGGTACCGCAACGCCGCTGCCGTGTCGAGGATGTCCGCCGATGTCGCCCCCAGGTGCACGAACGGGCGGACATCGGCGGGGAGATGGCGCTTCATCACATTCACCAGCGCCCTGATGTTGTGGTGCGTCTTCGCCTCTTCTGCGTACACCTCAGCGGGGGAAATGGCGTCGGCAGCCGCGTCGATGAGGGAACCCTGCTGCATGACTTCTGGCTTTTTCCCAAGGCGATCAAGCAGAGTCTTCAGCAGCGCGAGCTCCACGCGAATACAGGAGCGGACCGCTGCGTCCTCGCTCAGCCACGATGAGAGTCGTTCGAAGAGCTCGGGATCGGACAGGGAGTAGCGATGGTCCAGAGGCGACAGGTTCGCGTAGATGCTCCGGGTTTCCATGTGCCATTCTCATATGAACCCGGCGGCCTTGTCAAAGGCATGGCCCGCCCGGTTGCGCGCAAAGCACGGGACGTCCTCTCACGCGGAGGTCTGGGCGTCTCGGTAGAGCTTCTCCACTTCCTGCACCTTGTCATCAACCAGCTCTTCGAGCTTCACCATCTCTTTCCTGAGGTTGCCGATGACGCGTGAGACGGATTCTGCGGTGGCGCGGTTGTCCTCGATCACGGACCTGATGTTCTCGATTGCATCGGCGAACTCCCTGTTCCTGGCCAGCTGTGTCTTGACGGAACCGGACAGCTCGTGGATGAAACCGGCGTACGAGCCAAGCTCCCGGGCAATCGAGTCGAAAATTTTGCCAGCCTCGCGCGACGACTCTCCCCCCGTCTGGATCACGTTCTCGATCTGCTTCACCCAGGCGCTCAGCTCGCTGGCCGTCCGAGCGGATTTCTCCGCGAGCTGGCGGATCTCATCAGCCACGACGGAGAACCCGCTGTGCTCGTCACCAGTCCGCGACGCCTCAATGGCCGCGTTGAGGGCAAGAAGGTTTGTCTGGTCGGCGATGTCGTTGATGCGCGCAAGAGCCGCCACCATCTTGTCGACCACCTCGTGGATCCCGAGGATCTCCCTGATGATCGTCTGCATGATCGTGTTCCCGCTCTCCGAGATGTGCGCCGTCTTCCCGATGGAGACCGCCGATTTTTCCGTTGCCAGCGAAATCGTCTCCATGGCTGCCTGGAGTTGCTCGGCCGCGGTGGACACCTGCTCGATCCCTGCGGCCTGGTTGAGCACTCCCGAAGACACCGTCGCGGAAACCTCTCCAAGCTTGTTCATGAGCCGGTGGAGGGTGAAGACGGAGGCGGCCACGATGTCCATTGTCATCTTCAGCCTTCTGCTGGCCCGCAGGAGATCCTCGGTCACGAGGTTCTCCTCGAGTGCTGCGCGTCCCTGGTGCGCGATGACCCCCGCGAAAGCGGCAATGAAGCAGTTCAGAATCGGGACAAAAAACAGGGCCGACGCGCCAGACCCCGGAGAAAGAATGAAGGCGGCAACGGTGACGATGAGCGGGGCGAGCACCGCCATTCCACCCGCCCAGATGACGTCCCGCGTCGAAAGACGAAGTGCGGAGAGAATCGCGATTCCCGCGCAGTAACCTTCCAGGACGATGAGAACCGGCAGGGCCGGCATGAACCCGAGCGAACGGACGGCGGACAATCCATTCAGCGTCACGCCGGCCGAATCAAGGACCAGAGAAGGAATGAAAAGTGGAGCGGGGTCCCGCTTGTGCGTGAGGAGCACCGCCGCTATGAGCGAATAGAGTCCGAGCCCGAAGAACACCGAAGCTGAGACGATGGAGGGAACCGCCAGACCCGACGCCAGGCAGAGCACCAGGACGATCGCGCTTGCGCCGAGGCGAATGCCGATTGCAAGTCTGTCCGCAAGGACGATCTGCTTACGCGTGATCTGTGCGAGGTTCTGCACTGCCCGCATGGTGCAATGTGTAGTGTAACGCAGACCCTTTGTAAAGCAATTCGCCGCCGTGATATACTCCCGGAAGAGTTGCACCGTGCCGGAAGCGAAGAACTACGCCGCGCTCTTCGACGAAGCTGTCGATGCGGGCCGAAAGCGCGACTATGCCAGGGCCGTCGAAATCCTCCTTCGAATCGTCGGAAGCACGGACCGCTACCCCCAGGCGCTGCTGTATCTGGGTCGCAGCTACCATGCTCTGGGCGAGCACGCCCGAGCGATCCAGGCGCTAAACTTCTTCGTCCAGCAGAGGCCAGGCTCCGCCCAGGGCCATTTTTTCCTCGGCCGCGCGTATATGGCCCTGGAAGCTCTCCAACCGGCAATCCGGCACCTGCGGCGCGCCACGGAAGTGAACCCGCGGTTTGCTTCGGCATTCGGCCTCCTGGGGCTGGCGTGGCTGAGAGCGCGGCGGTCGGAGAAAGCGATCTGGTGCTTCGCGAAGGCTCTCGAGCTCGATCCCCAGAACCTTCGCCTGCAGGTCGGCTACCTCAACACCGCGCTCGTGCTCGCCATCCGGCTGTTCTACCGGGGCCAGCTCGACGACTCGGCGAGGCTGTTCAGCGAGGTCCTGGAGCAGCGCAGGTCAAGCATTCTTCCCCACCTGTACCTGGCGTCGATCTACAAGGACCTGGGAAACACCAAAGCCTCTCTGTACCACATCGACGCCGCTTCCGCGATGTCGCCTCAAGATCCCTTCCTTCACCTGCAGAAGGCCCTGGTCCTGTTGTCGCAGGATCAGAAAAAGCAGGCCGCAGAGGAGCTGCGCATCGGAACCCAGCTGCTCAAGAGCAGCGTCAGCCCTGAGAGCAATACCCGCGATGTTCTACGATTCATCACGATCAACCTGTTTCGCGAGAGACGCTACCGGGAAACCATCTTCTACGGGGTTCGCCTTCTCAAGGACGACTATGGAAACGCCCAACTGCACACCCTCGTCGGCGAATCCTATCGCAATCTCGGGGAGCTTTCGAAAGCGAAGAACCATTTCCTGCGGGCCCTGGAGAAAGACAAGGATTCCGTCGAGATCCGCTACGGGCTCCTCGCGGTGCTCTGGGAGAGGGGCGATTTCGAAGAGCTTCTCAGGGAGACGAATCGCGTGCTCCAGAAAAATCCGGCCGACGAGACCGCCAGGTATTTTTACTGCCTCGCGCTCGCCCGGACCGACGGAGCCATTGAAAACGTTCTCAGCGAGCTGCAGCAGCAGATCCGGGCGCGCGGACCGGATGTCGAGCTCATGGCCGAGCTCGCCGCATCCTACGTTCGGGCCGGTCTTCCCGAGCTGGCCGAGGGATGGTACAAGCGCGTCCTTCGGATTTCGGAGGACGACCTGGACGCGCTCGAGGCGCTCGCCGACATCTATGGAGCGGCCGGCAAGGTCGAACTGCAGCGCGACACCCTTCGGCGCTACCTGGATCTGGATCCGGACGACAAGGCGGCTCGAAGGCAGCTCGTGCGCCTCCTGCTGCGCATGGAGTCGTTCGCAGAGGCCGGCGAGCAGATCGGCCTGCTGCTGCCCCGTGAGCCCCATAACGCGAAGCTGAAATCGACTCTGGCCGTGTGCTACCGCAGGAGCGGGCGATATGCCGAGGCCCTCGTCATCCTGCGCGATCTCCTCAGCACGGATCCCGGCTCTCAGGAGCTCATGAAAGCCGCGGTCTACTGCCTGGACAAGATCGGAGCGCGAAAGACCGGCATCAAGGCCATGGAAAGCTTCATGAAGAAGAACGGCGAAAGCCTTTCTCTTCTGCTCATGCTCGGGGTGCTCAACTACCAGGAAAACATCCTGGACAAGTCAGCCGAACTGTTTCGCCGCGCGGTCTCTCTCTCGCCAAAGGACTGGCGGGCGAATCGCAACCTGGGAATGGTCTACCGGCGCATGGGCAACGACGAGTATGCGGACAAGTTTCTTGCGAAAGCCGCCGCCCTGAGAAAAGAATCCGGAGCGAAAGATCCCGCTCCCCGGTAGTTCGTTGCATCGGAGGGAAAAACGAATATACTTGAGGGAAAGGCGGCCGCGGGTGAGGAGCTCGAGCCGCGTGATGGAGGACACCTCTGATGGCAACGCAGAAGGCAGTGGATCTTTTCAAGGCATATGCGGAAGGAAAGCTTGCGAGCGACGGAGGATACATCATATCGTCTTTCCTGGATGAGCATTCCGCCTATTCGCGTTACGAGATCATCGGCTACAGCGGGGTCAAGAGCATCGTGCTGACCAACGACGGCCTGACTTTTCAGACAGACGGAAACAAGATCTACGTTCTGGCCGAGCCTCCCAGCTACGCACAGAAGCACCAGGAGCCTTTCCGACGGACAGCCAAGGACCAGATACCGCACCGCTTCGCCGAGCTGGACATTCTGACCACAAAGAACCAGACGAAGGTCATGGTGAGCAAGAACCCGATGATGACCTACGGGTCGTTCACCATCATCAAGCCGACAGGAGAGAATGTCGCTTTTCTGGTCTACAACCAGCCGGACGTCCTTGCCACGGTCGAGAAGTTTTTCTCGACTGCTCTGAACAAGGAAGCGGGCGTTTCGAAATCGGAAGCAGACAAGGCAGCGAAGCTCGTGGTGGCAGGGTTGAAAAAGTTCACGATCTGGAACGCGAAATAGAGCGGCGGCCTTTCGGCCGTCCCTGGCCTCGGCCGCCCTCAGCCGTCCTGACGAGGGGCAGCCGCATGCCCGTGGCGTGCCAGGGCTGGGCGCTGCCGGGGCATGCCCGGCCGCGTTTCCTTACTTTCCTTCCCTTTCGATGTTCAGCTGCGCGACAGCGAGCTTTGAGAGAGGCACCTGGTAGGGGGAACAGGACACGTAGTCGAGCCCTGCCTCCATGCAGAACCGGATGTTCTCAGGGATCGCCCCGTGCTCTCCGCACAGCCCCACTTCGAGATCAGGCCTCGTCATCCTCCCCCTCGTGACCGCCACCGCGATCAACTCCTTCACCTGGGGGTTCAGGTTCTGGAACGGGTTGCCTTCCAGCAGGTCGAACTGGGTATAGTCCGGCATGAAGGAGTTGAAATCGTCCCGCGAGAGTCCGATCGTTGTCTGGGTCAGATCGTTTGTCCCGAAAGAAAAGAACTGCGCATAGTGGGCGAGGTCTCCGGCGCCGAGGGCGGCGGCAGGCAGCTCAACCATGGTTCCGATCTTGTACGGGACCGCCTTCGCTTTGAAGCTCTCCCGCACGTCGCGCTCCACGTCGACCAGGCCGCGAATTGACTTGCCCTCGATTTTTTTGCCGTAGATGATCAGCTTCAGCTCGCTTTCGTTCATGATGATCGGGATCATGATTTCTGGTTCGACCTTGACGCCTTCCTTGCGCAGAGTATAGACGGCTTCGAAAATCGCCCGCACCTGCATCTCGTAGATCTCGGGATACGAAACCGCAATGCGGCAGCCGCGGTGGCCTAGCATGGGGTTGAACTCGTGCAGGGCCTCGCTGCGGGAGCGCACGTCCTTCTCGGGGACCTTGCTGGTCTTCCCCGCGTTGAGATACTGCATGAACTTGTCGAGCTCCTGGTCGTTGTGGGGAAGGAACTCGTGCAGGGGCGCGTCGAGGAGCCGGATGATGACCGGATAATCCTCCATGATCTTGAACAGCTTGTAGAAGTCCGCTTTCTGCATAGGCTGCAGCTTTGCCAGGGCCTTCTTTCGCTCCTCAACCGAATCGGAAAGGACCATCTCGCGGAACACATTGATCCGCTTTTCCTCGAAGAACATATGCTCGGTGCGTACAAGCCCGATTCCCCGCGCGCCGAACTTCCTGGCGAGCGCGGCGTCTCGCGGCTTGTCCGCGTTGGCCCGAACCGTGAAGCGGGTAACGAACTTGTCCACGAGCTTCAGGAAGTCGAGCATCCCGGACTCCTCCGGGTCGGGCTCGATCAGCTCTGCCTTTCCCAGGTACATGGAGGGAGCCCCGTAGAACGGCACGTTCAAAGTGATGTAGTCGCCTTCCTTGATGACCTTGCTGCCGATCGTCGCGCTGGTTCCCTTGATCTTCATCCCGGGCTTCACAAGGGAGACCTTCCCGTACTGGCGGGCAACGACAGAGGCATGAGCAGAGTACCCGCCTTCGGAGGAAAGGACACCCGTCGCCACCTCGATGGCTTTGACGTCTTCAGCGAAGGACGCCGGCAGACAAAGGATAAACTTCATGTCAGTGCCCTTCTGCTGTGCGAGCTTGAACGCGTCCAGGAGCCTCTCGGTGTTGAAGAACACCCTCCCGATTGCCGCACCGGGAGCACCCGTGATCCCGCCGGTCAACGGGGTCAACCCCTTCACGGACGTGAAATCGATGATGGGGTGCAGGATCTCGTTGAGCTGCCCCGGCTTTATGTTCTTGACGACGTAGGCGTCATCGACAATCTTTCGCGCGTGGAGGTCAAGAAGAAGCTGGATGTCTGCCTGAGTCGACTTGGCCATGACCGAGCGCTGGTCGATCAACCAGAGGCGCTTGTTTTCGACGGTAAATCTGATGGACCGGATCTCCTTGAAGTGGTCCTCCACCTTGCGGGAGATCTTTTCCATCTCGTCATGGTAATTCTTCGACACCTTCGAAATGTCCGACCCGCTGGCCCCGATGGCGTTGAACTTGTTCTGGAAGTATTCTCCCTGGATCTCCTTGTTGCCCGTGACGATGTTGCGCGTGAAGAACTGCCCGTAGAAAGCGTCCTTTCCGTAGTTTCCGTACACCATGGGCTGGATGAGAAGCGCGGTATCCTGCTGGTTCTGGTCATTGATCGCGAGGAGATGGCTGATTCGCTTCAGCGCTATCTCCAGCTGATCGAAGGGGTCCCTGAAGAAGCCGGCCGGCAGCATCGCCTTGTACCGCTTGAGGGATTCCTGGCGCTTCTTCGCGTCCATGTCGGAATCCAGATCCCTGTCGAGATCCTTGATTGCCTGCCTGATGGTCCTGGCGTCCTTCTCCTTTTCCTCGAGCTCCGCAATGGCCAGCTCGATCTCGAGGTTCCCCCGGGTGAGGAACTGCTGCTCGTGCCAGGCAAAGTTCTCACCGACGTAGCGGACGAACCCCGGCAGCGTCGTGTCGGTCAGACCGTAATTGTGGAGCGTCGGGTACTGGGCGATGACGAGGTTCGGGCTGACGACGATCTTCACGAGCATGGGGTTGTCCGTGTCCCCGAAGGTCTTCCCCGTGAGCTTCGCAAGCTTGTCGAACCAGGGCTGCAGCGCGGCCCAGATAGTAAAGTCCTCCAGGTGCATCGCAACGTCTGCGTCGATGAGGAACCCGGGGAGGATTGGCAGGTCGAGATCGGCGAGGTCCACGGCCAGGCGCCCGCGGATCCCGATTCGGTCCAGGACCTGCGGCTTCAGATTCGCCTCACCCTTGGCAAAGAAGTGGATGTTCTTCTTCATGCTTCAACCTTCCCTTTGTGCGGCCGCGGCCGCACACGGTTCTCCGTGCGCTCCGCGAGAAATTTCTGTCTCATCAGAAGAGGTTCAGGACTGCGCCAACCTGTCCCTTGAGGAAAGCCTCGAACAGGTGGCTGGCACCCTGCTTGAGGTAGCGCTGGAGCTTTGCGACGTCCCTGATGTCGTCTCCCGCAATCGCGATCATGATAGAGCTGCCATGTTTTACTTTGCCCCATTTGAAGAGGGTATTGATATCGTGAATCCTCTCGCCTTCGTAGAAGACATAGACTTCAAGGCCCGGATACTTGGTCGTGTAGCTCTGGATGATCTTCTTCCAGGCCTCCACGTTCCCGTTGTGGAAGAGCTCGTTCGTGACGGGAATGGAGTACATGGGAGTCATCTTCCGGGGAGCGGTAGCTGCCGCAACAACCCGTTTCGGCGCTGCCGGTGCCGCTGCCGCCGCCGTCTGCTGCGCCACGTAGGACTGGAGCGCGGGTGGCATTGTGGTTGCAGTCGCTGCCGCGGCGGCGGCTTCGAGGAGCGCCGTTGGCCGCCTGCCCTTTGGCTTCGGGCCGCGGACGGGAGCTGGAGGGGGAAGCTGCACGGCCAGCTTCTTCAGCACGAACCTGCCTTTCGTAAAGGCGGGGGGTGTCCTGATCCTGGAGCCCTGCAGGATGGACAGAAGCAGGTTGATGCCTTCCTGGTATTTCGGGTCCCCGTCCGTCTCGTCAAAGGCGCCCGCGAACACGGTCACCAGCTCGTTCTTCTTCAGGCTGCGAACACTCTCCCAGTGGGAGCGGTTCTTCGGGTTGATGGTCACGACGCCGAGCTCGGGATGGAAGTACATGACCACGAGGTCCAGGGCCCGCCACTTGCCGACCTCGCTGGCGGCGTAGTCGAAATTGTCGAAGTTCTCCGTTAGGTTGTGAGACCGGCACACATACCCGTACTTGTCCACCAGGATGGCCGTGACGGCCGGCAGGACCTGGTGGGGCTCGATCG
>DATKLB010000234.1:0-21005 GCA_035542615.1 Spirochaetia bacterium
CCTCCAGCAGCTCTTCGCTGCGGCGCCGCGGTCTCGTGACCGCCGCGGGGTCTTCGCCCTCCGTCAGGAACCTCCACGACTGCCCGCTGGTCACCGTGGGATACACGGTGAGGGTCTCGGCCAGCGGCACGGAAAGCCGGTTCGCCGTGAAGCCCAGAACGTCGCGGACCTCCAGGGCGGCCGAGCTCGAGCGGTAGGTCCCGCGTCTGGCGGCCAGAAAAGGTATCCTGCGATCCCGCCTCCCGCTGGAGAGTCGGCAGGCAATCGATGTCTCTGAGCGCTCGTGCCACGAGAGAGGAAGGCTGAACCAGACGACGAAGCCTGGTGCCAGCAACCGGGGGAGCCGCGCGGAAACCAGCGCTTCTCCGGAATCATCCGGGCTCAGGCCCGATGCCGGGAGAATCACTGTGAGGAAATCAGGCACCGCGCGTCGTGTGCGCCGAAGGAGAAGCATGCAGATATGGCTTGCCGCAAGGGCGTACACCGTGTAGAGGAGGAAGCTCGCTCCCCAGAACAGGGAAGCGAGGTCCGCGCGGGCAAGTCCCACGGCAAGAAGCACCGCGGCGATCGCTGAGAGGGCCAGTCCGCGAGGGGAGAAGGGCAGGACCGCCCGAGCGACTCGCAGCGCAGTCAGCGGAGCCGTCACGGGAGACGCCGACCGGGGTTTCATGCCTGCGCTCTGCCGGGATGCCATGAGCGCTGCGTCAGTAGGGAATGTGAGAGAGCTGGGACATCGTGATCTCACGGGCCATGGTCTGCGGGTCCAGGCGCGAGTCCTTCAGGCGCAGGCGGTGGGCTATGACCAGCGGCGCGAGGTCGATCAGGTCCTGGTCCACGACGTACTCGCGCCCCCTGACCAGTGCCAACGCTCTCGCTGCCCGGATGAGCATCAGGCTCCCCCGGGGGGAAGAGCCCAGGGCGATGCCAGGGTGGCCGCGCGTTGCCGCGGAAATGCCGACTCCGGCCCGGATCAGCTTTTCGTCGCAGAAGACCCTGCCCACGGCATCTCGCGCGCCCAGGATCTCCTCCCTGCCGCACACGGCCTGGATCTCGGGCATCACCGTGTGAGAGGGGTCATCCCGGACGATCTCCACTTCGACGTCTGGTTCGGGATACCCGACGCGCAGCTTCATCAGGAAGCGGTCGATCTGCGCAATGGGCAGCGGGTAGACGCCCTCCATCTCCACGGGGTTCTGCGTGGCCATCACGAAGAAAAACGGATCCAGGCGGTGCGTCTTGTTTCCGATCGTTACCTGCCCCTCGGCCATCACCTCCAGGAGGGCAGACTGTACCTTGGGGGTCGTCCTGTTGATCTCGTCAGCCAGGAGGACGTTCGTGAAGACGGGGCCCGGGGAAAAGACGAACGTGCCGTTGGAGGGATCGAAGACGTCGACGCCGGTGATGTCATAGGGGAGAAGATCAGGGGTGAACTGAATGCGCCGGAAGACGACGTGGCTGCCCTTGCGCGATCGCGATACCAGGCGGGCCACCGTCTTGGCGAGCGTCGTCTTGCCGAGACCCGGAACGTCCTCGATGAGAAGATGGCCTCCGGCGAGGATGCAGGTCACAAGGTATTCGAGGACCGTTCTCTTGCCTCGGATGACAGTGGAAAGCCCCTCGATGAGCCGGCGGGACAGCGCATGCGAGGCCGAGAAATCAAGTGTGGGCCGCACCGGCGAGGCCGAGTCACCCATCACCCGGAATGTACCACGTCAGGAAAGGGTCGGATAGTGCAGCAGGAGCCTCGCTTTGAGCTTCACGGTCAGCCGGCGCAACCGCTCCAGGTTGTAGGGGAACGTGAATGCCACGAACTTGCGGAGGATGTACTGGTGCGGGTCTTTGACCCGCTTTTGCGGCAGAAGCCAGGAGATCCCGAGCCTCTCCTTGAGAACCGGCAGCAGGAAACGCTTCACCGTGGCGTGAAAGGCTTCCAGCTCCTGGATCCCCCGCGCGACCTGCCACTCGTCCCCCGGGTAGATCGCATTGAGGGACACGAGATCACGGATGTTTCTGACCGTCCGCAGGTCGATGGGAATTCCGTCGAGGATCAGGCTGAACCACGTGCGGTCGAAGTTGTTCTCGAACACATCGCGCAGCTCGCCAATGAGCCTGAGTATCTCCCCGTCTTCAGAAAGACGGGTGTCAGGGGATCGCAGCGCGAGATCGGACACGGCGCGGATGCTCCATCACACCTTCTAGTGTCGGACGGAGCAGGAGAGCGCTTGATTCCCCGGGAAGCCTACTGGGCCTCCACCGACTGGATGAAGTCGGCAGCCTGCCGGTTCTGTGCCGCCTCCTGATCGCGCAGCT
The DNA here is from genome assembly GCA_035542615.1 of Spirochaetia bacterium. GTDB lineage: Bacteria > Spirochaetota > Spirochaetia > SZUA-6 > Fen-1364 > Fen-1364. Next base: position 2,311 of record DATKLB010000234.1, read on the forward strand.
TTGCGATCTCGTCCCTGAGCCTGCCAAGCTCATCCTCCTCGTCTCCGAGAGTCTTGACGTAGCGCTTGTACAGGTCGGAGGTCTGGGACAGCTGCCCCATGTTCGCCCTGATTCGGGCCTGGTCCTGGGAGATCTCGTTCACGCGGGCTTCCCGACGCGTGCGCTGCGAGACGGTGTCCGAGATCTTCTGCATCATCGCCGAGAGTTTCTGCAGGGCGGCTTTCACCGACTGGCTCACGACAGAGCTCGACAGGTAGAACGCCACCGTGTCGGCCGAAAGAGTCGACAAGGAGACGCTCTGGGCAACGGTGCGCGTCTGGATGACGGACAGCTTGCCGGTCTTGCCGGCTGCCACCGCCAGCGCAAAACGGTACGCGTTCCGTGTCCGCTCCGCGGGCTCCTTCGGGCTGTCCAGGGTCCACTCAGGCTGGTAGGAGTGCTCGACGAGGACCACGCGGTCTTTCGTCCCGCGATTGCGCACCGTGTAGTCCCGTTCGATCTGCTGCTTGTTCGTATACAGGAAAAGTCCACGGGAGATCTTCACCGACACGAGGGTCTCGGGCGTCGGTCCGGGAGCGGCTTCGACTTCCGTGTCGAGATCGATTGCATACGTGATCAGCTGATCTGCTCCCGGAGCGAGGTCGCTGATCTGGGCATCACCGGCGTAGCTTCCCCCGTCGAACACCGTGATCGGGCCTTGCATGAGGTGGAGGCTGCTCGAGTTCTTGAGGCGTACCGCGTTCAGGGGGAACTTCGGCTGCGTGGCCTCGTTGTACAGCGAAACACGGTCTCCGCCCACCTGCTGGTTCAGGATGGGCAGCATCGCCGACTGCTGCCGCGGAAGCGTGACCGGCCTTTCTATGGTGTACTGGAAGAGCTCGCCGAGCTGTCCCGCCTGGGCGGCGGCTGTCACTCCCTGGGAGATGGAAAACTCCTGCCGCGCGCCTTCAACACCAGCCGCGCCCCTGGCAGCCATGGAGGCGGCAGCTTTGGCCATGGGCGCTGGTGCCGGGCGCGCGGGCGCGGGAGCTTCCGCGGTCTCTGCCTCAGGCGCGGCTTCCTCCATGGCCATTTCGTTCGTCTTCGGAACAAGGGACTGGTACAGCTCGAGCTGCACCTCGGGTCTCTGGATGTACAGGGGCTGGTACAGGTCCATGGTGAAGGTGATCGGCCGGCCCGAGACAAGACTGAGGCCCACGTTCTTCCAGTCTCCGTCCGTCGTGTTCTCCACGAGGGCCCATCCCTGCAGCAGATGGGACGCCCCCTCTCCGAGAACCAGGCGATAGCTTGTTTTCCAGACTGGAGATTCCAGTATGTAGCCAACGCTGACGCGGCGCCTGCCGGTGCCGCTGAAGTGCAGCACGAGCTTCTTCTTTTCGATCCCGTGCGACGATGACAGGACCTGGAGCGCCTGCGCCAGGTCGTCCTGCAGCTCTTTCCGCAGGAAGCGGATCCCGGCGATGTCCGAGAGGGCGAGACTGGCGATGCCCGTGGAGGTGTTGAGCGTCAGGAAATCCGCCGCCACGGGTTCTCTTCCTGATGTCACGACCTGCCGGGACTCCACACCGACGATGGCCCCTGTCACTTTCGATCCCCCCGTGAGGGCGGCTTCGACGGGCTCGCCCCGGGCCTGGGCCAGGAGCGCCGTGAGAGAAGGATTGGTCGTGAGGTCCAGGGAGAAGCCCTTGAGCGTCCGCGTGATGGGGTCCCGCGAGGAGTAGGTGACGCTGGAAATCGCGCCGCCGTCCATGTCGCGCAGGACGAGGCTTTTCAGCAGGTCGTTGATCTGGCTCGTGGAGAATGTCAGCTCCGTGCGGGCGTTGCCGTCGACCACGCCGTCGTGCTGGAAGTACCCAACGCCGCTCGTGAACAGAACGAGACGCGTGAGCGGCACGACGGCGTCCTTTTCCTCGGCCTGTGCGGCGAGGCCGACCGGCAAGAGGCACGAGAACAGAAGGGCACAGAGCGCGGAGCTGAGCGCCCGCGGTGAGTTGGCCAGCATGAGCTACTCCTTCTTGCCGGGCCCAGCGGCGGGCAGCGCCGGCGTCTTTTCCGATCGGGAAATGACGAAACCGAACACTCCTCCGATGACGCCGCCGGCGATATGCGCGAGCTGGGAAACCGTGCTCGGGGTGAGGGCGTTCACGAACTCCCTGACCAGGTACAACGCCACGATGAGGATAAAGGTGAGCGGGATCGCGCCCTGGCGGATGTTGGTGAAGGAGCTGAGCAGGATCAGCATGAACACGATGCCGCTGGCGCCGTACAACCCGGTGTGCACCAGCAGGAGGTTGAGCGCCGCGGTGGCCAGCGCGGTGACCAGCATCATCGCGAGGATGGGAAGCGAGCCGTACTTCTCTTCCAGCACGGGGCCGATGAGCAGGATGAAGGAAAAGTTGCTGATGAGGTGGTTCCAGTTCGCGTGGCCGATGACGTAGGTGAAGAGGCGCAGCCACGAAAGAGGAGACGCGAAGCTGAAATCGGGGTAGAGAGTGAAGAACGTGCGGATGAACACCCCGCCGGAGATCTGGTCGATGAGAAGGACCACGGAAGCGATGATAGCGAAGGACAGGATGACCGGAGAGTTGTAGGCGAACCGCAGCTTCATCATGTCCCCCTTTCCAGCGTGCGTGAAACTGCATCGGCAACCGCGTCCGCGAAGCCGGATGCCGCCTCGGCAGGGAGGCCGGCGCCCTGCATCCACGCCCCTCGGCCGCCGCCCCGGGCTCCTGCCTGCGGAAAAAGCGGCGTCACGAGCTGCGGGAGCGCAAGGCCGTTACCCAGAGAGTGCGCAACGATCCACTGAAAGCCGTCGGCGGTGCGGTCCACCACGACGACTGCTCTTCCGGGGGAAGCAACGACCCTCTCGGCGAATGCCTTGAGATAGTCGGACCCGGCATTCTCGAGCACCCTGCACACCAGGCGCGACTGCCCGATCGAATCAGCATCAGAGACGGCGCGCTCCATGCGCAGCTTCTTGAGGTCGCGCTCGTTTTCCCGCGCGCCTCGCAGAAGCTCCTCCACTCGGGAAGCGATGTCGGACTCACCGCAGGTGAGGAGTCGGGTGAGGTTCTGCACCACGGCGATCTTCCTTCCGTAATCGTCCATTGCCCGAGCTCCAATCAGCGCGTGGATCCGCGCGCGTCCACGGATTTTCTCCTGGCCGACGATCTTGATGAGGATGATCTCGCCTGTTGTTGCCACATGCAGACCGCTGCACGCGGCCCAGTCATACGAGCCAACCTCGACGATGCGCAGGCGCCCCACCTCGGGGGGAGTCCGTCGAAGGGGAAATCGCGATGCTTCGGACGGGTCCACATCGTGGATCCTGATCGGTCGGTTCTCCCGCACGATGGAGTTCGCAAGGGCCTCCGCCCGGCGGAGGACTGTCTGCGGCACCGACGGCGCGTCCAGCTCGATGGTCGTCGTCTCATCGCCGAAGTGCACGGACACGGTGGGAAGCTGCCCCGTCGCGAGCAGGGCCTGCGAGAGCACATGTTGCCCCGTGTGCTGGATCATGAAGTCGCGTCGACGCGCACCGTCCACGACGCCGGCGCAGGGACCCGGGGGAGCGGCGCCCGCGGCCCAGGGTCCCGTTGCTTCGACGACGTGCACGATATCACCGTCCCGTTCTTTCACGTCCACGACCCGAGCCCCGCCCAGGGTGCCTCTGTCTGCAGGCTGCCCCCCGCCGCCGGGGAAAAACGCCGTACGGTCCAGCACTACCTCAAGCAGCGTGCCGTTTGCAACGTATTCAATGATGGAGGCGTCGAACTCCAGGAGGGTGGGATCATGATAAAACAGCTTCTCCGTCACGGTTACCGAGTATCCGCATTCCGTTCTCCTTGACAAGTCTCCGGAGCGGACCATATCTTTGACGCAAAATCATGGAAGCCTGGGCTCTCCACTTCACCCAGGAACGGAGGAAGATATGCCGGCACTTGCCTCCCTGGAAGATCTGCGGGAAGTTCTCGCCCGCCTGGAAAAGCTCAAGGCAGATCAGCCCCAGGCATACGAGCGGTTCGCGGATATCCTGCGATCGTATCGCAGGGTTGGCTACAAGAACATCTGCAAGCTCCTCCTGGGAGAGGCAACCCCGGAAAAGCTCAAGGGAGAGTGACACGGTGCGGCCGCGCCTCCTCCCGGTGGTCTGGGTGCTCATCGTTGTCGCCTCTTCGGCCATGGCTCAGGATTTCCGCAAAGTCGAAGAAGACATGAGAACCCGCAAAGAGGTCCTGGCGCTTTGACCGTCTGCCGCGTGGACTTCGCTGACAAGGCGTGGATCGCGGACCAGAAGGAAAAGCGCAGAGCAGAATACGATTCGCTGTTCTGACAGGGGAGATCGGCCATTCACTACGTTGCATTCGATGTTGAAACCACTGGTCTCATTCCGGGGGTCGACCGTGTCGTCGAGCTCGCGGCCGTGGAGTTCGAAGGCCGTGGGGTCCTGGGGTGTTTCCAGATGCTCGTCGACCCGGGAGCTCCCATCCCCACGTCGGCCTCCCGGGTGAACGGAATCACTGACCGGATGGTGAAGGGCTCGCCTCCCATCGACCTGGTGCTTCCGGAGTTCCTCGTCTTTCTCGGCCGGGGCACGCCCGTGGCGCACAACGCTGTTTTCGACGTCGGGTTTCTCTCGGCGGATATCGGCCGCACGGGCAGGATTCCGCCCGCCGGACCCGTGCTGGATACCCGCGGCCTGGCCCGGCGCGCGTTTCCCGCCCGGTCCAGCTACAGCCTGCGGGACCTCGCTTGGGACCTCCGCCTGGAGCCGGGAGCGCACCGGGCTCTCGCGGATGCCCACGCCTGCCGGCAGCTTTTCCTTCGCTGCCGGGAGGTGCTCGGAGAGGATGCCTCTCCATCGCTGCTCGCATCGGCAAGCGGGTCTCCCCTGGATTTCATCTGTCACGTTCCACGGCTCGCGGGGCTCGCCGTGCGGCTGGATGCCGCCGCGCGTGCCGGGGTCGATGTCAGGATCGAGTACAGGAGCTCGCGCGGGGAGATCACCGTCAGGGAAATCCTGCCCCTGGCATTCACCGTTGTCGGCGGAGCGATCGGCATCAGGGCGCGTTGTCGATTGCGCGGGGCGGATCGAACGTTCCTCCTGGATTCCATTCTTCGACTGGAGCCGCCCATGGCTGCTTCCGCGGCGGCCGCTTCCGCGCGGCTCGCTGCTGCGCCCTGTCGCGAAACGGTCAATCGTGATACGCTGTGGACAAGCACACACAACGGGGGAATTGCCATGCAAGGTCTCACATCGGCGGCCGTCACGACGATCGACGGGATCCTTGATTGCGCCGATCGGGAGGGCAGGAAGTCTCTCTTCGAGCACGAGGTCTATGGGATCCTTTCCGCGCTGGGGCTCACCGTTCCGCGGTTCCTTTTTGTGAGGGATCTTTCCGAGGTGAACGAGCAGTCCTTGCGCGGGTTCGGCCACGCCATCATCGTCAAGATCGTCTCTCCCGACATTCCGCACAAGCAGAAGCTGGGCGGCGTGAAAAAAGCTTCAGCCGCTGATCCCCTGTATGTACAGTTCGTCCTGTCCAGGATGCGGGAGGAAGTGGCGTCGCACTTCACGGCGGACGAGGCTCCCCGGATAGCGGGCTTCCTCATCGTGGAATACATCCCGCACACGCAGGCCATCGGCTACGAGGTGCTCATCGGGTTCCGGGAGGACCCCGCATTCGGGCCTGTGCTCACCGTGAGCAAAGGAGGAGACGACGCCGAGTTCTTTGCCGCGCACTATGACCCGGCCAACCTCTTTCTTCCCCCCATGGAGTACCCACAGGCGCTGGCATTCACCCGCAGCATGCACATACGGCACAAGTTCGAGCAGATCGGACACCCCGAGTACCTCGAGCACATGGCGTGCGCCATGGCCGGGTTCAGCGCGCTCGCGCTCGCGTATTCGCCCATGGCCGCTCAGACCCGGTTCGCCATCACGGCCTTCGAGGTCAATCCGTTCGCGATCTCCTCGGATGGCCGTTTCGTGGCCATTGACGGCCTCGCTGAGTTCGAGGCGGGCAGCGACGGGCGGCACGGCAGCACCCGGGTGGATGTGTCCAACCTCGATGCTTTCTTTCGGCCTCGCGGGGTCGCGGTCATGGGCGTGTCCTCCGACGTGTCGAAGTACAACCTTGCCCGCGACATCGCGGAGCTGCTGCACGAGCTGCGTCCCGGGGATCTGTACCTGGTCAACCCGCGCGGCGGAACGCTGAGATTCGGGGCCAGGGAGCATCCCCTCTACAAGGACCTCCGGGAGCTTCCCGCGTCCGTCGAGCTGGCAGTGTACGCGGCTCCGGCTCAAGCCGCGCCGGAGTTTCTGCGAAGCCTCGCGGGCAGCACAGTCCGCGCGGTCATTCTTATCCCGGGGGTGCCTTCATCGACACCGTACCCTGAGTACGCGCGCTCGCTGCTGGAGGCTCTGCCCAGCGGCATCAGGATCATGGGTCCGAACTGCATGGGGGTCTATCATGCGGCGGGCAGCGACTATCCGGGGATCAACACACTTTTCATCAATGAAAAGAGACTCGAAGTCCGTTCGTCGGACAGATCGAATGCCGTGCTCCTGACCCAGAGCGGAGCGCTGGCCGTCACGGTCATCGACAAGCTTCGCAACTGCAGGCCGCTGCGCTGCGTCGTGAGCTTCGGGAACAAGGTCGACGTTCGCGTCGGGGACCTGCTCTCCTACTTCGAGAAGGATCCCGCCGTCGACGTGATGGCCGTCTACCTGGAAGGCCTGGATTCCGGAGAGGGCCGCGCGTTCTTCGACAGGGCGCGGCAATCGACGAAGCCGGTCATCGCGTACAAGGGCGGCCGCACGGAAGCGGGCGCGCGGTCGGCTGCCTCCCACACCGCATCGATGTCGGGAAACTACAGCGTTTTTCGGGCCGCCTGCCTGCAGGCTGGAGTCATCCTGGCGGAGACGATCGAGTCGTACTACGACCTGATCAAGACGTTCGCGCTTCTTGCCTCCCGGACGCCGCGCGGCAACCGGGTGGCCGGTGTCGTGAACGCGGGCTTCGAGTCCACTGTTGGGGCGGACGAGCTGCAGGGGCTCACCCAGGCCATGCTGGGGCCGGGCACGGTGGAGAGGCTCGGCCAGATCAACAGGCACGGCCTCGTGGACGTCTCCTCTCCGTTCCTCGACATCACCCCCATGGCTGACGATGCCATGTACGCGCAGTTCGTCGAGGCGGTCATCGAAGATGACGCGGTGGACTGCGTTTTCGTTGCCATCGTCCCCCACGCCGTTTCCCTCAAGACTGTTCCGGAAACCTGCCGAGATCCCGATGGCCTCGCGCACCGGCTCGTGGACATCGCGGCCCGGCACGCCAAGCCCATGGTTGTGTCGGTGAACGCCGGCCGCTACTACGGGGACTTCGTCGCCGCGCTCGAGGAAGGAGGGCTTCCGGTGTACTCCGACATCCGCTCGGCAATCACATCACTGGACACGTTCGTATCCTGCAACCTGGGAAAGCAAGGGGGCCGGTGATCGAGCAGTTCCAGCTCGTCGACAGGCAGGGCCGTCCCGTCGGCCAGGCGACCCGGGAGGAATGCCACGGGAATCCGCTGCTCATTCACCTCGTGGTTCACCTGCACGTTTTCGATTCCGGCGGGAGACTCCTGTTGCAGAAGAGGGCGCAGGCCAAGGATACCAATCCCGGCCTCTGGGATACGTCGGTGGGAGGCCACGTGAGGGCGGGAGAAGAGGTTCGGTCTGCCCTCAGACGGGAGGCCCGCGAAGAGCTGGGAATCGACGCTTCCGGGGCGGAGTTTCTCTACGATTACCTCTACGGCAATTCTTTCGAGACCGAGTTCGCCCGATGTTACACCCTTCCCTGTGATGGAAAGATCTCCCCCCACCCCGACGAGATCGAAGAGGTGCGTTTCTTTTCCTTTCGGGAGATCGACGGATTGATGGGGACAGGAGCGATGACGCCGATGCTCGAGCACGAGCTGCCGATGCTCAGAAAACGATTACAGCCCTCACTTTGACCCTGGTGATATGCCCACCGGGTATCACCTCCCGGCAGCCGGGACCCCGTTCACTTCATGATACTCCGCCGCGGCCTGACGGGCGAGTGACTGGTACGCGCGCCCGTTTTCCCTGATCTTCTCCAGCATTTCATCGTCGACGCTGCGCGTCGCCTTGGCGGGACTTCCCAGGATCACGGACCGGGGCGGAAACGTCTTGCCCTCGGTCACCAGGGCGCCGGCGCCGACGATGCTTTCCCTGCCGATCGACGCGCCGCTCAGCACGACGGCTCCCATCCCGATGAGGCAGTCGTCACCGATCGTGCAGCCATGCAGCACCGCGTTGTGCCCGATCGTGACCCTGTCCCCGATGGTGAGCGGCAGTCCGGTGTCGACATGAAGGGTGGCGCCGTCCTGGACATTCGACCCTGCGCCGACCGTGATTCCCGCCAGGTCGCCTCGGAGCGTCGCGCTGAACCAGACGCTGCAAGCGGCCGCGAGCCGCACATCGCCCGCTACCTCCGCGTTCCATGCGACGAAGGCGCTGTCGTCGATGACAGGCACTTTGTCCGCGATCCGATGCACCATCGCTACAATATACGTCGCGACCACAACCCCGGGAATAGGCCGATGGCATCATTGTGCCCGCCGGCTGCGGAGTGGAGTGTTTGACGACAGTCGGCGCAGCGCCGTACATTTTCCCACATGGAACAAAGGCTCACCGAAGGCGCGCGAGCGCCTGAGTTCTCCCTGCGCGACCAGAGCGGAAAGATCGTAAAGCTTTCCGATTTTCGGGGACAGAAGGTCCTCCTGTACTTCTACCCGAAGGCGGACACGCCGGGATGCACCACGCAGTCCTGCGCGATCCGTGACGCGCGCCAGGATTTCCGAAAGCTTTCAGTCGCCACGCTCGGGATCAGCCCCGATACGCCGGAAGACCAGAAGAAGTTCGACGTGAAATACTCCCTGGGGTTTCCCCTTCTCGCGGACACGGACCACGCCACCGCGGACGCATACGGCGTGTGGGGAGAAAAGAACTTGTACGGGAAGAAGTCCATGGGAATCATCCGTTCGTCGTTCCTTGTCGATGAGAAAGGCGTGATCCTGCACGCCTGGTACCGCGTGAAGCCCGACGAAACGGTTCCAAAGGCAAAGGAAGCGCTGGAGCAATCGGCCGGGGCCGCGAGGTAGAACGCGGAGCGCGCGGGCGAGGCCGCCGGACAAGCCCTTCAGCGACCGGCCAGGATGTGCTCGATGGCGGTCTCCATCTCCTTCGCGCGCGCCGGCGCGAGCAGGCCGACCTCGAGGTCGAACCTGGCTGTCGCGCCGCCGGCGAGGCTGCGCACGTTTCCTTTCGCCTTTTCCGCGGTGTAGCCCTCCGGCTCGGCCGTTGCCGGCAGGACAATGCCCAGGCAGTCCTGGTCTGCCGTGCGGCTGATCCAGCGTACGCCGTGATCGAGCTGGTCAGGCCTGTGGCGGATGTAGCTCGCCCACCCATCCGGGTGCACCATCATGCTGTGCGCCCAGCCTTGCGTGTCTGTCCTGTAGCCGAGATAGAGAACGACCTCGGGATCGAAAGCGAGCCCCGGGGCGAGCACGTTGTGCAGCCCCGGGTTGGCGGCGAGCTGGGAAAGGAACTCCCGGTGCCCCGCGGGCGGCTTGATGTGGGAGGGCAGCGCCGTGCGGACTCTCACGGTCTGCGGAGTGCAGGGGGCCGTGTACACGAGCCTTCCGTTGTCCAGAGGACGAAAGTTCACGTGAGCGAGGTACATCAGGTCCATGGGAGTCTTCTTGCAGTTGACGATCTCCAGGGACACCGGTAGAAGCGATTCACCGGCGTGCAGCTTGACCCGCGGCCGCGCGAGGTAGTCGAAGTTGAATGCTACGGTGTGACGATACTCCCCGCCCAGGGCAAAGTAGGGCCCCCGCTCATCCGAGCCGATTGCCAGGAACGCGCTGTCGTACGGTGCGTTGGGCAGCTCGCCGTGGAGCGGATGGGAATCCTCTTTCGTGGGCACGCCCATTGCCGTTGCCCCGCAGTGGATGAGGAATCCTCCGTACGTCGCCAGGTATTCCCGCGTGGGGTGCGGCTGCGTGAACATGGACTTCATCGCGAGCACGCGGTCGTCGAACCGGGCGTCCCAGATCTGTTGTCCCTGGAAAGGCAGGATCGTCACCTGGCCGCGCGCGTTCTCCATACGGAGGGCCGCGACGCCCGAGTCGTAGAGAAAGAGACTCGCCGAAAGCTCTCCCAGCTCCGCGATTTTTCTCTCCCTGTCGGAGAAGAACGACCGGTGAAGCATGATGACCGTTTCCTGCGCCATGGTTTCCTCCCTGTTCCCGCTTGACCTCTGCTACCGATATGTGACATACAGGGGCCCGATGAAGCTTCCTGCGCTTGTGCTCGCTGTGCTGTGCATGCATTCCCTGGTGTTCGCGCAGGCCTCCAGCCCGCTGACCCGCCACAAGAGACTCATCCCCCCCGAGCCGCGAGACGGGGAGGGGACGTCGAGCACGATTGTACCCATCCTCGTGTATCACTCGATCAGGCCGTACGTCGAGAGCGATACCCCTCGCGTGCGCCGCTATGTCGCCACTCCCGACACGCTGGAGTCCGAGCTGACATGGCTTGTGCAGAACGGCTATTCATCGGTCAGCTTCGACGATCTGGTCAATCATATCACGGCTGGCGCGCCTCTGCCGGCGAAGCCTGTCATCCTTTCGTTCGACGACGACTGGGAGGGCCAGTACCTCTATGCCTTCCCCCTTCTCAAGAAGTACGGGTTCACGGCGACTTTCTATATCTGGGTCGTGGTCGTCGGAATGAAGAATCACATGACCTGGGACCAGATCAGGGAGATGCAGAAAGAGGGAATGAAGCTCGGCGCCCACACCATCACGCATCCCTACCTCACCCGCCTCCGCACCGAGGAGACTCTCCGGCACGAGATCCTGGGGTCAAAAGAGATCATCGAAGCGCAGACCGGCGCCGCGGTGACTTCCCTCGCGTACCCCTTCGGCCAATACGACGAGCGGGTCGTGGAGGCCGCGAGGGCGGCCGGATTCACCAGCGCACGCAGCACATGGCCAGGAGTGGTTCACTCGAAGGAAGGGCTGTTCAGCCTCACCGGCCTGACCAGGACGGAAACGGAGACATCGCTCGTGCAGACGATGGAAAGATACCTGATGCAGTCTGCCGCTGTCGGCTCGATGCCCTCCGTTCCCGAGCCGGAATCTGACCCTGCCGTCCAGCCCCTCACGACTCCGTCCGGGACTCCTTGAGCGGAACAAGCAGAAGAGGCGCTCGCGCGCGAGCGACGACCTGGGCGGCGACGCTCCCGGCCCAGAATGCGTCAGTGCCCGCGCGGCCGTGCGTGCCGAGCACGACGAGATCTGCCGACAGGCGGCGCGCCTCCTTGACGATCGCTCTCGCGGGGTCTCCCCGTGACATCTCGCTCCCTGCCAGGACTCCCGCCCGCTGAAGCTCCTTTTCCTTCGAGGCCAGGTAGTCCCGCGCGCCGGCGCTGTCCATTTCAAGCTTGACCCGGGTGGTGCCCGGCAGAAGGAGGGAGAGAGCCCCCTGGAACCCGGAGAGCTTTCCGATGGTCGGCACGACCATCAGCAGGTGAAGACGACAGTGAAAGGCGATGGCGAGGTCGCTCGCAACCGGCAGACCCCTCTCGTGGGACGGATCTCCGTCGATGGGAGCAAGGATGATCCGCCAGTCAGCGCTCGTTCCTTCGGCGCGCGCATCCGCGGAGGGACGCACCACGAGCACGGGCGTCTCCCCCCGGCTGATGATCTGCTGGGCGATGTCTCCGAAAATGAGCCTTCGGGCTCCTCCCCTGCCATGAGTGCTCATGACGATGAGGTCCGGAGCGAGCTCCGCCGAATGCTCGGTGATGCTGTCCGCGACGTCCTTCACCTCGGCGGTATGCACGTGGGTCGACACACGAAGACCCGCGAGGGTGGACAGGCGAGACACCTCATCGAGATACGCCTGCGCTTCCTCCGCGGATACAAGGTGCCGCTCGCTGTGCACCTCCGAAGGGGCTCCTTGCTCGATCACGTGGATGAGGGTCAGAGAAGCGTCGAAGCGCCTTGCGAGCGACGCTGCCATCCCCAGGGCGGACTCGGCCAGCCGCGAGCCGTCCAGGGGGACGAGGATGTGCCGGAACATCGCCTTACCCTCCATTGAAGGTCTGGTACAGAAGATACACGTTCAGCCCCAGGATCAGGACCGCCGCCAGACCCGCCGCGACGGTCGTCAGTGGCTTGTTGGCGAGGACCCCCATCACGTCCTTCCTCCGCGTGAAGAAAACAAGGGGAATGACGGGAAAAGGCAGCGCGAAGCTGAGAACGACCTGGCTGAGCACGAGCGCGCGCGTCGGGTCGATCCCGAGGATGATGACGAGGACCGACGGCACCATGGTGACGACCCTGCGGATCCACGCGGGGATCTGGCGATGGATGAAGCCCTGCATGATGACCTGGCCTGCCATGGTCCCGACCGAAGAGGAGGACAGGCCGGATGCCAGGAGCGAGATCGCGAATACCCAGCTCGCGGCTGGCCCCAGAAGGGGCTGCAGGGTCTTGTGGGCGTCCTCGATGGTCGCGATGTTCGTCATCCCATGCACGTGAAAGGTCTGGGACGCCATGATGAGCATGGCCATGTTGATGATTCCCGCCAGCCCCATTGCGATCACCACGTCGGTGATCTCGAATCGAAAAAGGCGGCGCAGCTTGAGCGGCTCCTTCACCACGATGCGGCTCTGCGTGAGGGAGGAGTGCAGGAAAATGACGTGCGGCATCACGGTTGCCCCGATGATCCCGACCGCGAGGAGAACGCTCTCTGTGCCGGCGAGCTGCGGCACGAAGGAGTGAAAGAGCACCTGGCCGAGTGGCGGGCGGACGAGCACCATCTCGACCACGTAGCTGACCGCGATGACGCCGACAAGCGCGGTGATCACCGCCTCCAGTGGGCGGAAGCCGAATCGCTCGAGGCTGAGAATGAGAATGGTGGCGATCGCGGTGAGGATAACTCCCAGCCACAGGGGGATGCCGAAGAGGAGGGAAAATCCGAGAGTCGCCCCGAGGAACTCGGCCAGATCCGTCGCCATGGCGGCGATTTCGGCCACGATCCACATCACGACCACGAGCCAGCGGGGCAGGCGTTCCCTGCAGTGCTCGGCAAGGTTCTTTCCCGTGGCTATTCCCAGCTTTGCCGAGAGGCTCTGCAGCAGCATGGCCATGAGATTCGCGGCAAGGATCACCCACAGGAGCATCAGGCCGAACTCCGAGCCTCCTTGAACGTTCGTTGCGAAATTGCCTGGATCGATGTAGGCGACAGAGGCTATGAAGGCAGGACCGAGGAAGGGCAGGATTCGTTTCCCCCAGTTCTTCTGCTTTTCCCCGGCGAGAACGCTTTCCGCTGCCCGGAGCGTCTTCACATCGCCGCTTTTTTCCGCCATATGCCTCTCCTAGCGGGCGTCCAGGTGCGCGTTCAGCCGCTCGATCGTCTTCTCGAACCCGAGAAGCGAAATGAAGCTTCCGATACGCGGTCCCTGGGACTGCCCCAGGAAAACACGGTAGAGCGTGCGAAACCAGTCCTTCATCGAAAGTGAGCGGTCCTTGGCCACCTGGAAGGCCATGGTCTGCAGGGAATCCGCATCAGGCGTGACGCCGCTGTCCCTGAGGGGTACAAGGATGTCCCGAAGCGCCGCGAGTGCCTCGTCCATCTCGTGCCCGGCCGGTTCGGTCTTTCTTCCCGGGAGCAGCACCTCCCGGTAATAGGCCATGGCGTCCTCGATCAGCTGCTCGTAGTAGGAGATGTTGCCGGCGATATCGGGCTGGTATCTCAGGAGATAGTCGCGCACGATCCGGGGATCATCCTGGTTGAGGGCCATGATCAGCTCCAGGATCAGCGAGTAGGTCACGCTCTTCCTGTCTGCCAGTTTCCCGGCGTGCCCTCTGCTGGACAGGCGCGAGATGAAAGGCACCGGCGAATCTTCCGAACCGTCCCACGACTCCACCAGCTCCAGGTACTGGTCGATGATCTCGGGCAGCAGGGGCAGCCCCATCCGTTTGGCCTGCTGCGGCTTGAGATACATGAAGTACAAGAGCGAGTCCACGGGCGCATAGCGGAGCCACTGCTCGATGGAGACCCCGTTGCCGATCTTCTTGGAGATTTTCTTTCCATTTTCATCGAGGAACAGCTCGTACTTGAAGAGCTCCGGCGGCTCGCTGCCAAGGATCCTCACGATCGGGGCTGACACGCGGGCGGATTCCAGGAGGTCCTCCCCGTGCATCTCGTAGTCGACTCCCAGGCAAAACCAGCGCAACGCCCAGTCGACTTTCCACCCGACCTTGCACGTGCCGCCCATGATCGTGGTTGTCTCTGAATGGCCGCAGGACAGGTACTTCCCGGGAGCGTCGATGTCGCAGGTATAGGAGATCGTGCACGTTTTGGGATCGTAGCCGGTGACCCGGGTCGTGTAGATCCGGCCGCAGTTTCCACAGACGGGGAAAAAAGGGCTCCACGCCGCGCGCTTCTCCTCCGCGATCGTCGCGCGAAACAGGGCGGCGATCTCGTCGTAATGCGCAATGACCTGCCGCAGTCCTTGATCGAAAGCTCCCGAGGCGTACATCTCGGTGGAAGACGCGAACTGGTAACGGAAGCCGAAGGAATCGAGGAACTCACGCAGCTTTCTGTTCATGGAGTGGGCAAAGGAGCGCTCCTCGCCGAAAGGATCAGGAATCGATGTCAGGGGTTTTCCCAGGTGCTGCTGCAACATCTCGGCGTTCGGCAGGTTCTTCGGCACTTCGCGAAGGCCGTCCATGTCGTCGGAAAAGGCTATGATCGTGGAGGTCAGCCGCGGCGCCAGGGTCGAAAGCGCCTGCAGCACAAAGGACGTGCGGGCTACCTCGCCGAAGGTCCCGATGTGAGGAAGGCCGGATGGCCCGTAGCCGGTTTCGGCGACCACCGCTGACTTGCCGGTGCGCGAGAGGCGGGCGATGATCCTCTCCGCTTCCGCGAACGGCCATTCCTTGTAGCTCATACGTCACACCGTCATAGAGTTTTTGCCGGACGCAGTCAAGGATTCGACTCACTATCCTCACCGTCGTGCCCGTTGGCGCGCGCGAAATCTCCTAGTACTTTAGAAGCCTAGGCTCAGGAAAGGACAGGATTTCGGCATATGGGAGATGCGAAGACAAAGCGCTCCTTCACGGGCGCCCAGGCAGTGGTGCACATACTGCAGCAGCAGGGAGTGAAGTACGTCTTCGGCCTCCCGGGAGGCGCGGCCATCCCGCTGTTCGACGCCCTGGTCGATTCTTCCATCCAGCTCGTTCTGACCAGGCACGAGCAGGGGGCCACGCACATGGCGGACGGCTTCGCTCGCGCGTGCGGAGAGCCCGGCGTCGTCCTGGTGACCTCCGGTCCAGGTGCCACGAATACCATCACCGGCATTCTGACGGCAAAGATGGACTCGGTTCCCATGGTCGTGCTCACGGGCCAGGCCAGCGTGAGGGACCTCGGGCTGGACGCGTTCCAGGAGGCGGACGTCACGGGAATTTCGCTTCCCGTGGTCAAGCACTCGTACCTGGTCAAGGACCCGACAGAGATACCCCGCGTCATGCGGGAAGCGTTCTACCTTGCCAGCTCCGGCCGTCCGGGACCAGTGCTCGTGGACATCCCGCGCAACTGCTCGAATGCGACGATCGAGCTGCGAACCGACGAAGACTTCCACCTCCCCGGATACCATGTGCCCGAGACAGGGGATCACGAACAGATCGCGTGCGCGGCGAAGCTCCTCCACCAGGCGAAGCGACCCGTGCTGCTGGTCGGTCACGGAGCCGTGATTTCCGGGGCAGGGCCGGAGCTGAGAGTCCTCGTGGAGACCATGCAGATCCCGGTGACCAACACGCTCCTGGGAAAGGGAGCGTTCCCGGAGACCCATCCGCTCAGCATGGGGATGCTCGGCATGCACGGCACGGCGTACGCGAACAAGGCCGTCGTCGACTGCGACCTGATCATGTCAGTGGGATCCCGCTGGGACGACAGGATCACCGGCACCCCTGACACCTTCTGCCCCGACGCGTTGAAGATCCACATCGACATCGATCCCGCTGAGATCGAGAAGGTCTATTCCATGGATTGCTCGATCGTGGGAGACGCAAAGGCCGTCCTTGCCGAGATGAACAGGCAACTCGCTCCCGGGGACACGCGGGAGTGGCGCGAGCGGATCGAGGGATGGAAGAAGGCGCATCCGCTGCGCTACCACAGGAAAGGGACCTTCGAGGCGCAGTACGTGATCGACGAGCTGTACCGGCTTACCCAGGGCAAAGCCATCGTCACGACGGATGTTGGTCAGCACCAGATGTGGGCGGCCCAGTTCTACCGCACCGACGAGAGGTTCGCGTGGATCTCGTCGGGCGGAGCGGGCACCATGGGATTCGGCTTCCCCGCGGCAATCGGCGCACAGCTTGCCCGGCCCAATGACCTGGTCTGCGCGATCGTCGGGGACGGCGGGTTCCAGATGACCATGTACGAGCTTTCCACCGCGGTCAACCTGAAGCTTCCGATCAAAGTCCTGATCATCAACAACCACTACCTCGGGATGGTGCGCCAGTGGCAGAACCTTTTCTGGGAAAACCGCCTGTCAGGCGTCGACCTAGTGGGGAACCCGGATTTCGTGAAGCTCGCGGAGAGCTACGGCTGCAAGGCGTTTCGGATCAGGAGGAACAGGGAAGTCACCGCGGTGCTGGAGAAGGCGCTGGCCTGGACGGAGGGGCCGGTGGTCATTGACGCGGAAGTGGCAAAAGAGGATAACGTGTTTCCCATGATTCCGGCCGGCGCAGCGATGAAAGACATGATCCTGGGACCCGAGAAGGTGAAGGGCCGTTCCTGATGCCGGCCGCGCCGACTGTCCGCAAGCACCTGGTGAGCCTGTACGTGGCCAACAAGTTCGGCGTGCTGAACCGCGTTGCTCTTGTGTTCGCCCGGCGCGGTTTCAACATCGACAGCCTCGTCGTCTCGGAAGCCGACGACCCGGATTTTTCCCACATGAACATCGTTGCCACCGGGGACGAGAGGACAATCGGGCACATCCTGAAGCAGCTTGCCAAGCTGGTGGATGTGGTGCACGCGATTGACAACACGGGAAGGGACGTGATCCAGCGGGAGCTCGCCCTGGTCAAGGTGCGCTGTCCCCCCGAGAAGCGCACGGAGGTGCTCGACGTGGTGCATACATTCAAGGGCCACGTGCTCGACCTCTCGGAAAACGCGCTGACGGCGCAGATCACGGGGAGCACGGAGAAGCTGGACGCCCTGCACAGGATGCTGGGAGGCTACGGGGTGATCGAGATGGTGCGCACCGGCAAAGTGCTCATGGCACGCGGTGAGGAGGTTACCTGAGTCATGGGAAGAACGCTGCTCGACAAGGTGTGGGACCTGCACAAGGTCGGAACCCTGCCCTCGGGGCAGGACCAGCTGTTCATCGGCCTGCACCTCGTTCATGAGGTCACCTCGCCGCAGGCCTTCCAGGCACTGTCCGACCGGGGGCTGAAGGTGCTCTTTCCCGAGCGCACCTTTGCCACCGTGGACCACATCGTGCCCACCGACGGTCAGCCCCGGCCATTCGCCGACGAGCTGGCGGAGCAGATGATGCGCGCCATCGAGAAGAACGTCAGGGCGCACGGAATCATGTTCTTCGGGAACACGGACGACCAGGGTATCGTTCATATCATCGGTCCCGAGCTGGGGATTACGCAGCCGGGGATGACCATTGCATGCGGGGACTCGCACACCTCGACCCACGGGGCGCTGGGAGCGATCGCCTTCGGGGTGGGCACGTCGCAGATACGAGACATCCTCGCCACCCAGACCCTTGCACTCTCCCGGCCGAACGTTCGCAGAATCGAGGTAAGCGGAGCGCTTCCCCCGGGGGTAACTGCGAAGGACCTGATCATCCGGATCATCGCCGACCTGGGTGTGAACGGCGGGATCGGTTTCGCCTACGAGTACGCGGGGCCGGCGGTGGAAGCGCTGCCCATGGAGGCGCGCCTCACCATGTGCAACATGAGCATCGAAGGGGGCGCCCGGGCCGGCTACATCAATCCGGATTCCGTGACCTTCGAGTATCTGAAAGGCAGGCGTTTCGCCCCCGCGGGCAAAGACTTCGATGCGGCAGTGACGTTCTGGAAGAGCATGGCATCTGACCCGGATGCGGCCTACGCTGACACGCATCACATCGACGGCAGCACGCTGGAGCCGATGGTGGCCTGGGGAATCAACCCGGGGCAGGCCGTGGGGGTTTCGGGAAAGCTCCCGAAAATCTCCGAGGCCAGGCCGGCGGATCAGGACGCGCTCAGGAAGGCGTACGATCACACGGGGTTCCAGGAGGGCGAGCCCATCCAGGGGCTGGCGGTCGACGTCGCCTTCATCGGGTCATGCACGAACGGAAGGATCAGCGACCTGCGGGAGGCTGCACGGGTGGTGAAGGGGAGAAAAGTGTCCTCCCGGGTGAGGGCTCTCGTGGTCCCCGGCTCGCGCGCCGTCCAGCGCCAGGCAAATGCCGAAGGCCTTCCTGACGTATTCCGCGAGGCCGGATTCGAATGGCGGGATGCCGGCTGCTCGATGTGCCTGGCGATGAATCCGGACAAGCTCACCGGACGCCAGGTGTGCGCAAGCTCGTCCAACAGGAACTTCATTGGCAGGC
>DATKLB010000235.1:0-16770 GCA_035542615.1 Spirochaetia bacterium
CAAGTTCGATTCCCTCGTGCAGATGGAAAATTGACCCCCCCGATCCTCCTCATGTCAGGCGGAAGACTCACCGAATCTCTAGAATGGAGAATTGCAGTCCGGCAAGGAGCATTCGATGGCGAGAAGAAGCTCTGATACATCGACGGTAATCGGGCTCATCATGGGCTTCGGGGGCCTTCTCCTGGGGTTCCTCCTGGAGGGAGGGAACCCGATGGGCCTCGTGGGAGTCAGCGCCCTTATCATCATCGTCACGGGAACTCTGGGCGCCTGCACCATATCGTACAGCCTCAAGGAAGTGCTCGGCATTCCGCGGCTGGTCCGCCAGTCGATGCAAAGGGTCCCGGGCCCCTCGCCCCAGCTCGCACAGCAGCTCCTGGAGTTTGCCGAAAAAGCGCGCAGAGACGGGATCCTGAGCCTCGAGGACACCGTCGAGGACCTCGAGGACGAGACGTTACGAAAAGGCCTGCGGCTCGTCGTGGACGGCACCGAATCCGAAATCCTCGTGGAAGTCCTGGAGAGCGACCTTGCCATCATGGAGCAGAGAAAGATGGAGGATGCGGCCCTGTTCGAGACGGCGGGAGGATTTTCCCCGACCATGGGGATTATCGGTACGGTCATGGGACTCGTCCTCGTTCTGGGCAGGCTGGGGGCGGACACCAAGGAGCTGGGTCGGTCCATTGCTGTTGCGTTCATTGCGACCCTGTATGGCATCTCGTTCGCCAACCTCATCTGGCTGCCTATTGCCAACAAGCTGAAAAACCAGGTAAAACAATTCCGGCTGGAGAAGCAGCTCATCATCGTCGGTGTGCGCTCCATCCAGCAGGGAGAAAGCCCGGCGCTCGTGAAGGAAAAAATCGAGGGTTTCCTCGAGGAGCGGGACAAGAAAGCGCTGGACGAAGCGAGGCCCGACTAGCCCGAAGGGACGACTATGGCCAGGAAAATACGCAGGCCACCCGAGCATCATGAAGATCTCATGCGGTGGCTGCTCACCTATGCCGACATGATCACGCTTCTCATGCTGTTCTTCATCATTCTGTACGCCATGAGCAGCATCGACACCGCAAAGTACACGCAGCTCGCCCAGGCCCTTGCCAGCGTGTTCAACGGTGGGGAGTTCACGATCTTCGACCAGAACACGACGGGAGGGGTGGGCGTGCTGCCGGGGGTCACCTCGGGGCAGAAAGTCGAATCACGGGGAGCTGGGAGAAAACAGGGAACCGGCGGCCAGTCCACGCTGCAGACCCAGGCTCTTTCCTCCCTGCAGAATCTCGTGAAATCGGGCAGGGTGCGCGTGATTCCAACAGACAGGGGATTTGCCATTTCGCTCATGGCGGACTTGTACTTCGGCTCGGCGTCAGCCGAGCTCGGCGCGGATGCCATGCCGGTGCTCCAGGAGGTCAGCGACTTCCTGGCGAAAATACCAAACTCCGTGATCGTGGAGGGTCATACCGACAACGTGCCTCCGGATCCGAAAAAATGGGCTTCAAACTGGCAGCTCTCCGGCGAACGGGCTCTCTCGGTGCTCCAATCCCTGGAGGACTACGGTGTGCCATCTGAGAGGCTTTCGGAGTCGGCCTACGGAGACACGAGGCCGATCCAGTCGAACGACACCCCGGAGGGCAGATCGTACAACCGACGGGTTGACATAGTCGTCGTCGAGCAGCAGTAGCGAACTACCTCTTCCATGCCGAACCCGCATCTGGCGCGTGCCCTGGCGAGAGCGCTGAGCCCCCGGCCTGACAGGCCTGGCGAAGAGCGCCGGGTCGTGCTGCTTGGCGTCGGTTCGGAGCTTCGGGGGGACGACGTCGTAGGCGTTCGGATCGCCCGGCGCGTGGAATCGCTTCACCTGCCGGGCGTGACTGTGCTTGACGGCGGCACTGCGCCTGAGAATCTCACGGGGGGGATCAGGAAGATCTCCCCGTCTCACCTCATCATTATCGACAGCGCGGACATGGGGGATGTTCCGGGATCCGTTCGGCTCCTGAGCCCCGAGCAGATCGTCGGCATGTCCTTCGGCACGCACGCGCTCTCCCTCACGGTACTGGCGGGCTACCTCCACGACGAAACAGGATGCAGGGTCGCAATCATTGGGATCCAGCCCCGGTCCCTGGAGTTCGATGCCGGTCTCTCCGAGGAGGCTGCCCGGTCTGTCGATGAAACAGTCGAGACACTCGCAGCGTGCCTGGGGACGGCGTCCGACCGAGGACCACCGGCTCTCGAAGCAGGGTCATGACGAGAGCGGCGGCCAGCAGGAGCATCACGCTGTTCGCGTAAAAAGGGAAAGACCTCCCCAGGTTGTCGTACAGCCACCCCCCGGCCAGAGGTCCGATCGCGGTTCCCAGAAAATAGGCGAACGTATACAGCCCGTAGCTGACGCCGCGCGCGTCGCTTCCCGCGATATCGGCGACGAAGGCACGCTCCGCGGGTGAAGAGGCGGTGAAACCGAGGGAGTCGACTCCCCACAGGATTGCCAGCAGGACGATGCTCGAGAGCTGAGGCATCAGCGCGGAAGCCGCCGCTCCAATGACCAGACCGATGGCCATCATCGGCTTGCGTCCGAACCGATCCGTGATCCTGCCAAGGCGCGAGGGAAGAAAGCTCAAGATCAGCGCGGCAGGCAGGTAGGCAAACGCCATCATGATCGCCCCTGCTCGGAGCCTGTCTTGGAGAAAGATCACGATGATAGGCCACACCATGGCGGTGGAGGCCCCCGTGACGAATACGATCCCCATGAGGGTCGCGATCTGAAGCGTTATTGGCCGGGTGGGAGCGACCTTCTCTTTCACAGCGGGACGCGTCTCCTCGACATGACGGACTCCGAGCAGAAGGCCGCAGAACGCCGCTACCGCATAGCCGCCGAACAGAACCGGCCAGACTGTCCCCCAGGCAAGACCGGCGAACTGCATGAGGCCGATGCCCACGAGGCCCGGCATGACGCCGATCAGGGAGCCGCGGTTCATAGCCTCATCGATTGCGCCGAAGCCCCTGCCCCTGCGGTCCGCCTGGGAGACATCGGCGACGATTGCGTACGCGGAAAGCCAGAGAAGCGCCTGGCCAATGCCCTGCACGAATCGTCCAATGCCGAGAACCAACATTGACTTTGCAACGCAGATCAGGACCATCGAGACCGTGTAGGAAGCGAGCCCGGCGAGGAAAAAAGGCCGCCGGCCCCAGCGGTCGAGAATGCGGCCGAGGAACGGCCTGATGATGACGGGAACGAGCGCGACGGCAGAAAACAGCGCGCCGATCTCAAGCGCCGAAGCTTTCAACATCCTGCCGTAGATGGGGAGCGCGAAGGACAGCGCCCCGAAAGGAAGGGAAACAAGCAGCGTCGCCTTCCAGAGCGCATCCAGCGTCAGCGAGTCGTTCCGCACTCGCGCGGTCATGAGACCTGTATAATGCGCCGTCCCAGCCCGGTCAATACAACGGATGCCGCGCCGGGAGGTCGTTCCTTGACATCCCGCTGAACGCGCGCCATTTTGAACATGTGGGGACGCAATCGGCGGGTCCGGCAATGAAACCCGACATCATCATCCCGTATCCGGCGCGCGAGTGCAGCTTCACAGACCCGGGACCCCGTCCAGCGTTTGCCGTGGCATATGTGCGCCCGGAGACGAATACCGTCTTGTACGAGCGGGCAATTCTCGCGGGGCTCAGAGCTCACGGAAAGATCATCTACTGCGCCAACCTGCCGGCGACGGTGTTCGAGCGCGACAAGATCCTCGAGCGGCACTACCCGTCGCAGTTCCGGTTCGCCCGGGATCCTTTCGGCGAGCTCTCGCGTTACCCGGAGATCCGCTCGCGGATGGAGGAGCACTTCTGCGTCCGGCGTGACAAAGCGCGGGTGCTGGGCTCGTTCGACGCCATGAGCCAGCTCGGCATAAGCGAGGAAAGGCTCCTGGAAACCATCGTCCCGGAATCGGACTACCTTGGCTGCTGGGGACAATCCTTCAAGAGGATCGCGGGTGCCATCATCGTGAACCCGAACCTGCCGGCAATCGTTCTGCGTCACAAGCCTCCGGCCAACGTGTTCGCCGTGGTCGTGCGCTGCGCAGATTGCTCGGACAAGTTCTTCGACGAGGTGAATGAGGCCATTTTCCGAGAGATCACCTCACGCTCGGAAACCCCCATCATCGACGGAGAAAAGCTGGACGCCCTGGTCTGGTGGGAGCGGATCCGCCGCACATATCACTTGTCCGCAAACCACGTGATGACCATGCTCGACATGTCCGACTTCGTCTACACGGGTGACGCGGCCTCACTCGCTGTGACCGATACTCCGTTGGGGCGATGGCTCATCGAAGAAGGGGCGATCAGCGCGGAGAAACTGGCTTTCCTGAAGAGCTGGCCTCTGGCGCGCCGGCGAAGCGCGGGCCTCGTGTATCTGCCGACGGCAGCTCGGGGAATGACCCTGGACCAGATCAGGACGCTGATGAAGGATCTTTGATCGCGGCCGCGGCGTAGGACGTGATCCCGTGCTCGTCGATCCTCCGCTGTCGAGGCTCGGGGTTGACCCGGCTCAATCCTGCCCTCGCCGGGTGCCGCGCCTGACATGGCGCACGAGAAACAGCCCGAGCAGGCCGGCGAGGATGACAACCACTCCGATGTCGATGATGTGGCTGTAGCGCATCACGGTTTCCCAGTTCCTCTTCAGCGCATAGCCGCACCACGTCAGAAAAGCGTTCCACAGGCCTGCGCCCACCACCGTGAAAAGAATGAAGGCGGGAAGCGGCATCTCGCCCATTCCCGCCGGTATGGAGATCAGGTGGCGCACGACGGGGATGAATCGGCTCACCAGGATTGTCACGCTGCCGCGTCTCTGGAAGAAGCGGTCCGTGGCCGCAAGGTCACGCTCATCGAGGAGCAGGTACCTGCCCCACCGCTGGACGAACGGTCTTCCCCCGAACTTTCCGATGGCATACCCGATCATGGATCCGACAATGCTTCCGAGCGTCGCGAACGCGACGACGGGGACGGGAGCCAGGGCCTGGTCCGCCACGAGGAACCCGGCGAATGGCATCACCGCCTCGCTCGGGACGGGAAGGATCATGCTCTCCGCGACCATCAGGAGAAAGACGCCGGCGTAGCCGATGCTCCCGATGACCCGTGTGCCGAGCTCGGCGATCAGAGCCGTGATTCCCACGGGCAACCTCTAGAAGTTCGCCGCCGCCTTCTCCCTGCCCGCGAAGCCTCCGCGCTTGGAGAACCAGAAAGAGCCGAGGACGATGAGCACGCACGCCGCGCCAGCCACGGCCACACCGACGGACATTTTCAGCGAGATGAGCAGCGGCGCGGCAAGCAGGGACACGAGATTGATGACCTTGATCATCGGGTTCAGGGCGGGGCCCGAGGTGTCCTTGAGCGGGTCTCCGACCGTGTCTCCGATCACCGAGGCTTTGTGCGCCTCGGAGCCCTTGCCCCCGTGCAGTCCGTCTTCGATCGTCTTTTTCGCATTGTCCCACGCGCCGCCCGAGTCTGCCATGAAAACGGCGAGGAGCTGGCCCGAAAGGATGACGCCGCCAAGGAATCCGCCGAGCGCCTCCACGTGGAGAAGCAGCCCGACGGCGATCGGGGAGAGGACGGCGATCAGCGCCAGCGGGATGAGCTCCCGCTGGGCGGCCGAGGTGCACAGCGACACGGTCTGGCCGTAATCCGGCTTCACCCTGCCTTCCAGCAGCCCCGGGATCCTGAACTGGCGCCGCACTTCCTCGACGATGAGGCCGGCAGCTCTCGCGACCGAGTTCACGGTGAGCGATGAGAACAGCCAGGGGATCGTGCCGCCGATGAGCATGCCGACAAACACGCTGGGTACCGAGATCCGGATGCCCGTCACGGCCAGCCAGGTTTCCTTCGCGAACCCGAGCCCCTTCTGCACGAGCGACACGTCGGTCAGGAATGAGCCGAAAAGGGACACAGCGGCGATGACAGCGGAGCCGATTGCCACTCCCTTGGTGATGGCCTTGGTGGTGTTTCCCACCGCGTCGAGGTCAGCCATGATCTGGCGAGCTTTCTGGTCCAACCCCGCCATCTCGCCGATTCCGTTGGCGTTGTCCGAGATCGGGCCGAAAGAGTCCATGGCCACGTTGTTGCCCGTCAGGGTGAGCATACCGATGCCGGTCATTGCCACTCCGTACAGGACGTAGGTGACGTCCTGGCCCCAGTAGATAACCACGGCCGCCAGGATTGTGAGAGCGATCACGATAGCCTGCCAGACGGTCGCCTCGAACCCGACGACGAGGCCGCGCAGGATGACGGTGGCAGGACCCGTGCGGGTTGAGTTGGCGATGTCCTTGACCGGCTGATAGTGCGTGTCCGTGTAGTACTTGGTCAGCTCGTCCAGCACTATCGCCAGCAGGATGCCGACGCCCACGGAGAGGAACGCGCGCCACTCATGCATGTAGAACATCGCGAGAAGGAAAAAGGCGACCATGGAGATCGCCGCCGATGAATAGAATCCCCGGTTGATGGAGGAGAGTGCGTTCTCATTCCCGCCTCCCTTCTTTCCCCGCACAAGGTATGTCCCGATGATCGAGGAAAGCACTCCGATTCCGCGCACGAGGAGCGGGAAGATGATCCACTTCAGGTCACCGGTCAGGAAGACCAGCGCCACGCCGAGGATCAGGCCCGAGACGATCGTCACCTCGTAGGACTCGAAGATGTCCGCGGCCATCCCGGCGCAGTCACCGACATTGTCGCCCACGAGATCGGCGATGACGGCGGCGTTTCGCGGGTCGTCTTCCGGCATGCCCGCCTCCACCTTGCCGACCAGGTCCGCCCCGACGTCAGCGGCCTTGGTGTAGATCCCGCCGCCGACCCTCATGAACAGGGCGAGCAGCGTGCCGCCGAAACCGAACCCCAGGAGCGCGTCCGGAGCGTCCATGCCCATGTAGAGGAAGATCGCAGTTCCCCCCAGCAGCCCGAGCCCGTCGGTGAGCATTCCCGTGATCGTTCCCGAGCGGTACGCGATCTTCAGGGCGTCGGCAAAACTGGTGCGTGCCGCGGCGGCAACGCGAACGTTGCCCTGGACGGCCATGCGCATCCCGAATTGCCCGACCATGAGCGAGAAGACCGCGCCCATCACGAAGGCGATTGCCCGCGCGAGCCCGACGAAGAGCCTGATCTGCCCCTCGGAGTAGCCGGCAAACCGGGAGTTTGCCGCCTCGCTGGGTGCCACGACGTAGACGGAAAGAAACAGGACGGCCGTCAGGACAATGATCAGCGGCACGATGGTCCGCAGCTGTCGGCCCAGGTACGCATCCGCTCCCTCGCGGATGGCGTTCCAGATGGACTGCATCAGCTCGCTTCCCTTGTCGTTGCGCATGACCTGCGTTCGGAGCAGGAGCGCGTACAGGAGCCCGAGGACGGCAATGCCGAGTACCACCCAGAGGGACACGGACTCGAACACGGTTGCGTTGGCCAGGTGAGACATGAGTTTTCCTCCACTCGAGAGCCGAATGCGGCTGAAAGATGCGGAAGTCTGCTGTGCTACAGGTGCTCGAAGGTTCCTCGATCGAGACGCACTTCGGCGACCAGAGAACCCATGTCAGACTATGGAAAGACACCGTACATGTCAAGCGACCCGTTCGCCGGAATGTCGGGGGCAGGGATCCGCGCGCCCGGTGTTGAATCTGCAGGGTCACGGACGAGCGCGGGGAGCCCGAGCACGCTGTGCAGTTCTCCTCGACAGCGTGCGGCGGGCCGACTATACTGGCCGGCGAGCCATTCCAAGGAGGTCGATATGGAAGGACGGTCCAAATCCGCCATCGTGGTGGGGGCAATCCTCATCGCGCTCGGGGTATTCTTCCTCGTCACACGCGCCGCGCCGGGAGTGTTCGGCACCTTCTCCTGGCCCGTCATCGTGATCGGCGTCGGCGTCGCCTTCCTGGTCATCGCGCTGGCTACCTGGACGCCCGGTCTCGCTGTTCCCGCATGCGTGATCGGCGGGATCGGCGGGATCCTGTACTGGCAGAACCAGACCGGCGCGTGGGACACCTGGTCCTATGCGTGGGCCCTGATCCCCGCGTTCAGCGGCGTCGGCGTGTTCCTCAGTGAAACGATGGAGGGAAAGCCGCTCAAGGGCATCGTGGACGGGGGCTGGCCTGTTCTCATCGGCCTGCTTCTCTTTTTCCTCTTCGGCTCGTTTCTGGGACATCTCCCCTGGCTCGGCCCCTGGTGGGCGGTAGTGCTCATCGTGATCGGCGTGCTCGTCCTCCTGCGGCCCTTCGTTCGCCGGAGAAGGAACCACAAGCAATGAGACGGTGGAGCTTCGTCATCGGGATCGTCCTCGTCCTGATCGGCATTTCCGCACTCCTGCAGGCATTGTTCGGCATCGGCTGGATATTCTGGCCGCTGGTCTTGATCGGCGCAGGGCTCTGGATCATCTCGAGGTTCCCCTGGGGCGGAAGCCCCGCCCGTGTGCCCCGGGAGCAGGCATCTGTACAACGGGAAGGCGCGAAGGAAGCGGCCGTCACGGTGCGCCACGGCGCGGGGCACCTCTTTATCGGAGGCGGGCTGGCGGCGGCAAACGATCTTCTCTTAGCGGGTACTTTCGGGGGCGGCCTCGAGGCTTCGCGCAGGCGTGAAGGAGATCGCCTGGTCGTCGACATGCGCGTCAAAGACCGGGATGTTTCGCACTACATTTTCCCCTGGACGCGTGGCTGGGCGGGACTCCTTGACTGGGATTTTACCCTTGCTACCGGTCTCCCTCTCTTCCTGACTTTGGAGACAGGAGCCAGCGAGAGCCGACTCAGCCTGACCGAGCTCCAGGTCCGGGAGCTGCGCGTGAAAACGGGCGCGAGCTCGACGACGGTGGACCTCCCCGCATCCGCGGGCTTCACGCGCGTGACGGTGGAATCGGGAGCAGCCGCGGTCAGGCTCAGGATCCCCGGCGGGGTGGCGGCATCCATCCTGGTGCGAAGCGCGCTGGCGGGCGTCCATGTGGACAGGACGCGATTTCCCCAGGCGGGAGGAGGATATCGGTCTCCCGACTACGAACAGGCAGCGAACAAGGTGGAAATCCTTGTCGAGACAGGGGTTGGATCGATCGACATATTCTGAAAACCGGCGAGGCGCGAATCCTTTCCTTCACGGGACGAACACTCGTATCTTAGCCTATGCGGCGGAGAGCGCGTCTTCTTTTCCTTCCCGGAATTGCCGTCATGTGCGGCGTGCTCGCATGCTGTCACATGCTCGGGGCGCAGACGGCGGAGAGCCCGCTTCTGAAGTTCTTCGAAAGAAAATCGGGCCTCATCACCTTTATCGCCCCTGATGGAAACGTCCACGTGATCAACCAGGTCGGAGCCGGAGATCGAGCCCTGACGGACGACGCCGGTTCCAAGTCGGGAAGCTCGGTGCTCTATGCCGCGGTGACGTGGTCGCCGGACGGAAAGCGGGTGGCTTTCTCCCGTTTCAGCATCAACTCGGGAACCGTCACGGAGGCGTCCCTGTACACGGTTCGCTCCAACGGGGACAATCGACTGCAGCTCTTCACCACGAAAGACCTGCAGCCGTTCTACCTCTCCTGGTCTCCGGATTCCCGCCGCATCAGCCTCCTGTCCCAGGTCGCCGGGAAAGACGACCTTGAGCTGGGAGTCTCGTCCGCGGAAAAAAAGGAATCCTATACCGCCCTCGACCGCGGGGCCCCATACTACTGGGACTGGCTGTCGGACAGCGCTTCCATAGCTGCGCATGCAAACGCCCAGCGCGGCGGCCCGGCGGGCGAGCGCCTGACCCTGATCACAATCGACCCTGCTCCGCGCAAGACGGACATCCCTGTTGAGACAGACCTGTTCCAGGCGCCGGACATCTCGCCGGACGGGAAGAGCATTGCGTATGTGAGGAGCGACGAAAAAGGCTTCAGCCTTCACGTACACGGGATCGACGACTCCACGGATCAAACGATAGCCAGGGATATGGGCGCGGCATATTTTGCTTTCGCGCCCGACGGCAGACATATCGCCTACCTTGCGGCATTCAGCGCACAGCCCGTACCGCAGGGATTCCTCAGCATCGTGTCCCTTGATGGCGCTCGGAAATCAATAAAGGTTGCGGAGACCCCCGTCCTCGGATTTTTCTGGGCTCCTGACAGCCGCAAGCTCGCCGCAATCGTTCCCGATCCCTCCGCCGACATGGATCCCATGTTTTTGAATCGCGAAGGCGGACTGACGCTGCGAATCGTCGGCTGCGACGCGGCTACAGCAAAGACATGGACGATCGCACGGTTCCCCACGGCCCGGGGCCTCCTCACTATTCTCCCGTTTTTTGACCAATACCAGAGATCCGCCACCATCTGGTCACCTGACAGCAGGTTCGTCGTGTTCAGCGCTTTTTCCGCTGGCGGCGACCCTTCCGTCTATGTTGCGCGCGCGGACGGAAACCACAAGCCGAGACTTCTCGCCCCGGGCGATTCCGCCTTCTGGTCCTGGAAATAATCGATGTGGGTCCGGGGCCGGTTCAGGCCGACGGACTCTTGCAGATTCTCTCAGGTCACCCTATATTTCCCTGCGTCATCAGGATACAGAGAGTGTTGTCGCGAAAGCAGAAATCGAGGAGGAGCGCATGGCTATCCGTGTGAGCATCGTCGGCATGGGCTTTTTCGGCAGGATACTCCTGGACACCCTTCGCGCGACCGCCGACGTCGATGTCGTTGCGATCTATGACCGAAGCCCGGAGAGGGCAAAGAAAGTGGATCTGCAGGGCGCCCACTTCTACAGCGACCTGCGGGCAATGTTCGACAAAGAGCCGATGGACGCAACCGTCATCGCGGAGATCCCGGCGAATCATCTCCTGCCGACAAAGCTGGCTGCCGAGAAAGGAGTTCATGTCTTCTGCGAGAAGCCGATGGCAAACACGGTTTCGGACTGTGACCAGATGATCGAGGTGTGCTCGAAGCACCGCGTGAAATTGATGATCGGATTCAAGCATAGATTCGCGAAGGCGATGGCCCATGTGAAGATGGAGCTGCCGAGACTCGGCCGGCCGCTCTGGGGTCTCTACACGTACCCATTGTGGAAAGTCGAGGACCCCGGGTGGAAGTTCGATGAAAAGGGCACAAAGGGAATCGTGGTCGAAAACATGGTGCATGCATTCGATATCATGCGGTACTTCTTTGGCGACATGCGCAGTGTCTATGCTGAGGGAGACACTTTCGTCTACGAGCGCACGACGCTGCCCGATTCCGCGATCGTCGCGATACGATTCGAAAACGGGGCGATCGGCGGCATCGGCGGGGGCTGCACCTCCGATCAGCGCGTCACCAGGGAATACCTGGACATGCATTTCGAGAAAGGCATAGTCCAGGTCTCAGGGATGCTGGATCAGCCCTACGATCTTCGAATCTTCATGCGGGAGGACGGGGCTCCCGAGGAGCATCACTATCCGGGCAGCGACGGGGTACGTGAGGAGATGAGGCATTTCAGAGACTGCGTGGCACTGGACAGGCAGCCTGTTTCAACGGGCGTCGACGGGAAAAAGGCGCTCGAGATCGCGCTTTCCTGCATAGAGTCGATTCGGAACCGAAGGGTTGTTGCGCTCGGGTCCCGTTGATCGAGGCGCCTCCCGCACATCTCGGGTGGAGGCGACAGCGGTTATCGATCCCCCGGGGAGAATCCACGAAAGACCCGGCTGGCAAGGCTGCCGAGGTTTCCGCGCCACATGTCCAATCCGACCGCGCCGATGAGCACCAGCCCCAGGGTTATATCCTGCCACGCAGCCTGCACTGCGTGAAGATTCAATGCATTCTGTGCGATGGCGACAATCAGCGCCCCGAAAAGAGTTGCGAACACATTGCCGACGCCGCCGGTGAGGCTGGCTCCCCCGATCACCGCTGCCCCGATGCTCCCCAGGGCCAGTTCCTGCCCGTAGTTTGCGGACCCTGAGTTCAACCAGGCCGTTTCAAGAACTCCCGCAACGGAAGCGGCAAAGCCGGCCAGCACGAATGCCATGAGCCGCGTCCGATTGACGGGAATTCCCGAGAGGTTCGCCGCGGACTGGTTGCCGCCGACTGCATAGAGCGAACGGCCGAGAATCGTATTTCGGAGAAACACAGCCGCGACTCCGTAGGAGACGACAACGTAATAGAACGGCAGCGGGATGCCGAGGAACTTTCCATAGAAAATGGACTCCAGATGTGGAGAGACCGAGAAAATCGTCAGCGCCTTCGTTATCAGGAATGCAGCTCCACGGTATATGTTCATGGTCGCGAGAGTCACAATGAAGGAGGGGATCTTGCCATAGGTGCTCAGGAGTCCGTTGACAAGCCCAAGGAACAGCCCGAGCACCAGCACGAGCGGAATGCCCAGAGAAAGCGGCACTCCCATGTTCTTCACCAGCTCGGCGAGGACCACGCACACGAGCGCAACGATTGCGCCGGGGGAAAGGTCGATGCCACCGGTGAGGATGACAAGAGTCCCGCCGATGGCAACAATTGCCACGATGGAGACTTGAAGGGAAAGGTTGCTCAGATTCCGGGCAGCGAGGAATCGACCCGGTGTGATTGCGGCGACGATCAGAACCACGGCAATGAAAACAAGCACGGGACCTGCTATTGTGCTTCGAAGATACTTCTCTGCGCGCCGCACACGGCCCTCCCTTCGCTCTTTCCTTCGTCAGGATTCTGATTCGCCTTCCCGGCGGACGCCCGAGGCCGCGCCGAGAAGCTCGTATTCAGACAAACGTTTGCTTTCCGTGACCTGCAGCACATGGCCGTCACGAACCACCGCCACCCGGTCGCTCATTGCGAGCAGCTCGGGAAAATCCGAGCTGATCAGGAGGATGCTGATTCCGCTGGCGGTCAACTCGTTGATGACGCGGTAGACCTCCAACTTTGCCCCGATATCGACGCCCTGGGTCGGCTCGTCCATGATCAGCAGGCGGGCGTTCGAAAAGAGCCACCGGGCGATGATCACCTTCTGCTGGTTCCCGCCGGACAGGAACTGCACCGTGCGGTCCATCGCCGACGGCGAGATGTTCATGGTCTTTATGTATTTTCTTCCGACCGCGCGTTCCGTCGACAGGCTCAGCCAGGGACCCCGGAGAATACCCTTCAAGCGGGAGACGGTAATGTTCTTGGGGCCTTCGAAATTGAAGAAGCTGCCATCGAACTTCCTGTTTTCCGGGATGAGCCCTATCCCGCTCGCGATCGCCTCCCGCGGCGAGCGGAACCGGACCTCCCGGCCATTCAGGCGGATCTTTCCCTGCGTAATGCTGTCGAGGCCATAGATGACACGCGCGATCTCGGTTCTTCCCGAGCCGAGCATGCCCCCCAGGCCGAAAACCTCGCCAGTCCTGATCGTGAAGCTGACGTCATGCACCCCGTTTGCGGAATGAACGTTTTCGATTTCCAGGCACGGGACATCCCGGACGTGGCTTTCCTTCGGATAGTGCCGCTCGACATTGAAACCGATCATCATCCGCACGACGTCGCCCATCTGCAGGGTGGCGAGGGGGGACGTGGTCACGCGGCGGCCGTCTTTCAGGATGGTCACGCGATCCGCAATCTCGAAAACCTCGTCAAGACGATGCGATATATAGATAACCGCCTTCTTCTGTTCTGTCAGGCGACGTATCAGGTCCATCAGATGCTTCGTTTCAGCCAGCCCCAAAGACGCTGTGGGCTCGTCCATGATCAGGAGCGTCGAATCCATGGAAAACGCTTTCGCAATTTCCACCAGTTGCTGACCCGCCACCGAAAGGCTGTTGACGATCGCTTCCGGATCGAGATTCAGGGACAACCGGGCCAGGACCTCTCTGGTACGCTCTCGCATTGCCGGCCAATCGATCATCCGGCTGCCTTTCCTGGTCTTGAAGTTGCCGAGGAAGATGTTTTCGGCAATGGAAAGAGTTGGCACGAGCGAGAATTCCTGGTAGATCGTCGCGATCCCCTGCGCACGAGACGCCGTGGGGCTATGAAAGGTTACCGGCTTTCCGCGATGGAGAATCTGGCCCCTGTCAGGAGAGTAGACGCCGGCCAGGCATTTTGCCAGCGTCGATTTGCCTGATCCATTCTCTCCCAGGAGAGCGTGCACCTCTCCTGACTGGATGCCGAAAGATACATCGTCCAGAGCCAGAACGCCGGGAAAAGACTTGGAAATCCCCTGCACCGCCCAGAGCGATGATTCTTCGCTTGCCATCAATGCTCAACCGTATCGAGACAAACACACGTGTCCCCTGACCGGTCTTTCGACCGGTCAGGGGCAATTCTTGTATTTCACATCCGTGGTGCGCAGAGTCTAATACTTTTTGGAGGGCTTGGGGAACAGATTCTCAGGGTGGCTCAGGAACTGGAGAACGTTGTCCTTGGTCGTGATCACGCCCGGGGTCTGGACATAGCCGCCCTTGAACTTGCCGTTCAGGATGTCCCAGGTGACCTGCATTGTTATCTTTCCCATGACAAAGGGCACCGTGTTGGAAGTCCCGTCCCACAAGCCGGCATAGATCTGTTCCATGGCGGTCGTGTCGCCATCATTGCCGTAGATCAGAATATCCTTGCGGCCGAGCGATCTCACGGCGGCTGCTGCCCCCATGGCCTCGTAGTCGTTGGCCGCTACGATGAGATTGATTTCCGGATGGGCCTGGAGCATGTCCAAAGTCACTTTGTTGCCCGTTTCCTGGTCCCAGGAGGTGGGCATGCTGGCTACGACTTTCATGCCGGGATACTTCTTGAAGGCTTCCATGAAGCCGCCGATGCGCTCAGTGGAGTGATAGCCGGGATAGCCTTCCAGCGCGCCTACAATTGCCTTTCCCTTGACCTTTTTCGCGATGTACTCGCCGAGCGCACGGGTGGTCTTGCGCTGATTGTAGCCGACGACCGCACTGACAGGAGCAGGAAAGGCAGCGATGTCGGAATTGACAATCACGACGGCGATTCCTTGATCTCCCAGTTGCTTGACCAGGGGCCCCGCGGCGTTTTCATCATGCGTCGACAGGATGATGGCGGCCACTCCCTGGCTTGGCACGTCCTGCAGCATCTTCATCTGGGCAGCGATGTCCGTCTCAGCGGTGGGGGCAAGCGTAAAGACATCTACTCCCAGCTCAGCACCCTTTGCTTTCACCCCTTCCCCGATTGCTGTGTAGTAGGGATTGGTGATCGGGGGCATGTAGGCCACGCGCGCTTTGGTGCCTATTTTATACGCCAGCGGTCCGCTGAACTGCGAGCCCGCTTTCAGGGGCACTGGCGGCAAGCCGGTATCGTCTGCGAATGCAGGCACACAGAAAGCCAGCAGGGCCAAGGCGAGTAGTACAGTGCAAGCCTGTTTCATTGGTGGTACCTCCTTCCCTCAGGAACAATTCGTATGAGTTTCAATTCGCTCCCAAGGTCTTGAAGTGATGCTATCATGATTTGCACGCAAAGTCAACAAGATTTGATCGCAAACGATAAAAAGAATAAGACTTATCTAACAAGTGCTAACGATCAAAGTTATCAAATGATCAAAGTTCTTGATAATAATCTCTAAAATCTGAGAAAACTTTAAATGACTCCTACTCCGAGACGACTCCCTCCGATCCTCGCCCAGGCATGTATTTCACGAACACGTCGAAACGCACACTACCGACATTTCGGGTGAGCCTTTCGGCGGCAGGGATTTGGAAATTGGAGATATCTGAAGCCGCTGGTGCGGGCGCCGACGCGGCGCGGCCCCGTCAACCCATTGCGAGCGTGTCTGTGTACGCCAGCCCCTTGTCGATCACGGCCACCATCTCGTCGATCTGCTGCCTGTTGATGATGATGGGCGGCGAGATGAAGATGTAATCCCAGTTGCAGTACAGGTAGAGACCGTTCTCCATGAAGATCTTCCCGAGCTGTCCAGAGACATTCCTGATGGAGTCGTTGAAGCCGGCGATCGGAGCCTTCGTCTTCTTGTCCGACACGAGCTCAATGCATGCCCACAGCCCGACGCACCGGGTGTCCCCGACCGAGCGATGTTTCTTCTCAAGCTCCTTGAGCTTCTTCGCGAGGTAATCCCCGTTCTCCGCGGACTTCTGGATCAGGTTCTCTTTCTTGTACACCTCGATGTTCGCGATGCCGCAGGCACATGCCAGCGCGTGACCGGTGTAGGTCAGTCCGCTGACGAACTTGCGCTCCTGGAAATACTCCCAGATCTTCTTGCTCCAGATCGTCGCGCCGAGCTGGATGTATCCGGACGTGATTCCCTTTGCTGTCGTCATGATGTCGGGCACGATGTCGTAGTGCTCGATGCCGAACCACTTCCCCGACCTTCCCCACGCGGACATGACCTCGTCCACGATCAGGAGGATCCCGTTTTCGTCGCAGAGCTGCCGCAGACCCTTCATGTAGTTGACAGGAGGAGGAATGATGCCATTCGTTCCGACGATCGGCTCGATGATGATGGCGGCCACCGACTTGGGGTTGTCGTACATGAGCTGCTCTTTGAGGACCGAAAGCGTCCGCTCGCCACACTCCACCTCGTCCTTGGAGCCGAAGGGACATCGATATGGATACGGGCCGAAGAAGTGCACGACCCCGGGAATGCCAGGCTCTGCCGGCCACCGGCGCGGATCCCCGGTAACCGTGATCGCCCCCGCCGTTGCGCCGTGGTAGCTCTTCCAGGCAGCGTAGATCTTGTTCCTGCCCGTGAACCACCGGGCTGACTTGATGGCGTTCTCGTTGGCCTCGGCGCCCCCGTTGGTGAACATGACGTAATCAAGATCCCCCGGGGTCACATCAGCGACCATGGATGCCAGCTTCGCTTTGGGCTCGGTTCCGAACCCAGGGGAGACGAAGCACAGCTTGTCCATCTGCGCCTTCATGGC
>DATKLB010000236.1:0-7030 GCA_035542615.1 Spirochaetia bacterium
TCACTCACGTTGCCGGCCCGGTCGATCGCCTGGACAGTCACGGCGTGGACGCCGTTCTCCAGGTTGTCGAAGGCGACGGATGTTCCCGTCGTAAGGGGTCTGTCGGGCGGCGCCACCAGACTCACCCTGCTTGCCTCGAACTCCTCCGGGGTGGCGGAGACGCGCTGCTCCTCCCAGGTGTAGCCCACGACGTCACTGTCGGCAGACGGGCCCCAGCTGATCGTGAACGAGTTGGACGGGAGGAATCCTGAAGGGTCTGTCGGCAGGGGGGCGATCGTCACCGGGTGCGGCGCGGTCGTCTTGCGGACGAAATCCAGGTACACAGGCTTCGAGCGGTTGCGCGCCAGATCCTGCGCCACGACCTCGATGCGCCATGCACCGTCCTTGGTCACGGGCCGCGAGTACGTCATGTCAGGCGAATCAGCGACGAGCAGCTTCTTCTCGACAATCGTCTCCCCATAGCTGACAGTAACGTCGTACGACTCTATCCCAACCGAGTCATCAGGCTGCTGCCAGCGCACTGTGGCGAGATCGCTTCTGACGGGAACGCCCGGCTGAAACCCCACCGCGACCAGCGAAGGGGAAGTGACCGAAGTCTTTGGCCGAAGCGCTACAAGCCGGGACGTGTCCTTGGTTTTCACTTCCCAGAACAGGTACAGGCTCCCTTTGAAAGCGACTGCATGGGGCCACTCGGAGCTTCCGGAAAGCCCGCGGCCTACAACGCGCGAGGTCCAGGCTTTTTCTTTCTCCGCGAGAATCACCCGGAACGAGCCGGCCGCGTTCTGCTCATAGAGGAGGAGCTCCCGGGAACCGAATGGAATGATCTGGGCAAAGAGCGTCCCCGGCGTCGAGTCGACCCTACTCATCGGCCTGACCACTCCAC
Organism: Spirochaetia bacterium; assembly: GCA_035542615.1. GTDB lineage: Bacteria > Spirochaetota > Spirochaetia > SZUA-6 > Fen-1364 > Fen-1364. Next base: position 884 of record DATKLB010000236.1, read on the forward strand.
CGCTGCCGTCGAGCTCACAGTAGTAGACATCCGCGGTCGCCCTGCCAACGAGAGTCCTTTCCCAGGCGAGACCGAGACCTGATCCCACCGGGGCGATGCTCGGCCGCTGGTTGGTGAAGTTGTGGGCCACGTACTCGGCGCCGTCAACCGATTCCTTGAACTCGGGGAGCCCCGTGATCTCTCGAGCCCTCTGCCAGGTTTCCCCGCCGTCCAGACTTTCCTTGAGGAACAGCTGGTAATCGTCCTCGCCGGCTCTCTGCGCCTGGAAAACAATGACCTCCCGGCCCGGGGTGACTGCGTGATCGGGTTGCAGCTGAATGCCCTCCCCCGGCTCGCCCGGCGCGACAAAGGGAGCGAACTCGGTCCAGGAGCGCCCGTCTCGGGAGGAGCTCCATGCAAGGGAGAGGCCCGTGTGTCCCGTCAATTCCCGGGTCGCAAACAGCAGTAGCGTTCCGTTGTCTGTCAGAAAAAGACTCGGCGCGACAAGGGAGAGCTGCGAGGGAACATGCGCGATCGCGGAAAAGCTCAAGTTCGCATCCGTCGACTCGAGGATCGTGATCTCTCTTTCGGCCGACGTAACTGCGACAAGAATCCTTCCGTCCTTTTGGACGGCCATCGAGTAAAGCAGAGGCTCAGCGCCGGGATCGAGCCCCGAATACTGGAGCGGCCCGAAAAAGCGCCGGTGCCATGTCCATGTGACTCCATTCGTGCTCGCTCCCAGGGAGAGGTAGAACGTTCCGCTGCCCGCAGTGGGGCCCGGCACGACCTCTTCCCACGAAACGACCATGCGCCCGCCTCCGGCAGCGGAATAGGTAAAACGCACGCCCTGGTCGTCGAACACCTGCGGCCGCTCCCAGTAGATCTCCTGGCCCCGCGCGGCCGCAACGGGCAGAACGAAGGCACACGCAAAGAGCAGGGCACGGATTCGCGGGCTCATTTCAACCCCAGCTTCTGCTGTGTGAGAAGGTACAGCTGTGCAAGGGGGGGATAGCTCGCGTTGCGCTTGTTGGAGTTGACGAGATCCAGCAGGATCTGGTAGGCGCCCGCGTAGTCCTCCGTGTTGTACAGGCGCTTGCTCTCCGCGAACCGGGCGAAGACTTCTCCGGAGATGCCGCTGGCCTCGGGGCTGCCCTGTCTGAGGAGGATCGCCCTGCGCAACGCAATTGCCTGGGCGTTGGATGGATTGAGCCGTATCGCAGTGTCGAGGTCGGCAAGCGCCAGGTTGAAGGTGTCGGGAAGTCCGGGGTTATAGAGTGCCTGCGCACGAGAGAAGGCGTCATTCGAGCGGGAGACCTCATCCGCTGACGGCGGCCGGATCCTGAACCCCAGGGATATCTCCAGGGCGGCAATCGTGTCCTTCAGCGGTTGATAGTCGGGCATCAGGTCCTGGTAGTCTTTGAGCGCGAAATACAAACGCTCCGGCTGGCCCTTCTTGTTGCGATATTCGTCGATGATGGAATCGATCTCTACTTTCGCTTCGGCCCGGAAAGTGGCATCGTCCTTCGCTTGCATCTTGCGGATGCGCAGCTGCAGCGCTTTGGCTGCGCGATACACGGGGGCCACCTCGAGCGCAGACATGACGTTGGAGTACGCGTCGTCCAGGTAGCTTTTTCGGGCAGGGTCTCCTTTCTGGAGCTTCTCGGCCTGCGCGACCCTCGCGTTGGCAAGATTGAGGAACCCGTTGACTGCCGGCGCCCTCGCATCCTCAGGGAGGAGATCTCTGCCTCCACTCAACCGAAGCGCATTGCGCACGCTCTCGAGAAGGCTGTCGAGGTCGGAGTTCGGCCTGTCTCCCAGCGTCGCTCTCCAGCGAGCCTGCGCGGTCTCCAGGGTGAGATACGACTTGAGGAACTCGCCGTTGGCAAACAGCTTGCGTCCAGCGCTCACCTGGGCATCCACCTCCGCGATATATTGCTGCACGATCGTCGTGTTGACCCTGGCGATGAGGGCGGGAATCTCGACGGTGTAGCGCTTGCGGACATCCGCGTCCTCTTCCAATAGAAGGGAATCGAGATACAGGTCTCGGGCGTCTCCGAGCTGCAGTTTGGCGTTGTCGAATTGCCTTGCCTCGAGCGCGCGATTTCCATCAGCGAAGGCAAGATCCGCCTCCTTGCGTTTCGCCAGGGCCCCCTCGTGCTGCTCCTGGGCAAGCTGAGTGAGCCGGGAAAGCTCGCTCCTTTCAGCGGCAACCCTCGATTCTGTGCTGCCGAGGTCGGCGAGAATCGACTGAATGTCGCTCGACTCGGCATACCTTTGGTCAGCCTGCAAGGCTTTTCGCTGCGACGCCGTCTCTGCTGCGATCGAGTCGAGGGAGGCCGCGGCGTCATTGAAAAGCTTCAAAGCCTCGCCAGGTCTTCTCTCGAGAAAGGCGTTCTGCGACGGCGCCTTGCCGTCCACGGTTCCATTCATTCTGTCCTGACCGCTGAGCCGGGTCTTCATTTCCTGCGAGAGGTCCGCATCCAGCTGGCCCTTCTGCCGTCGGGCGAGTGCGACTGCGTATTTCAGGTTCTTTCCGGAGATCTGCGCGCTGAACGCCGCGAAGCGATCCGCCATTCCTCGTGCCGATTCGACCTGAGGACCTAGCGCCAGGCCGAGCGTCTCCTGGCGGCTGAGCTCATCGACCCGTGCAAGCCACTCTCCGCGGGCCTGATTGGCCTGGTCCACCAGGACCTGCGCCCGCGCGCGGCCAGCCGTCAGAGCCTGCGTGTCCTGGGTTTCAACAGAGGGAAGGGACTCGGCCTCCTTCTCATGCGCGATCAGGTCTCGCAGGGAAGAACATTCTGCCGCTTCCTCCTGGCACACTGCCGCCTTTCCCAGCAGAGTCCGAAGACGCGCCGAATCATCGGGAGAGAATTCCCATGCAGCAGTCGGGCGCAGGGATGCCGCGGAGAGCGAAATCGCCTTGGCAGCCATGACCCCGCGATAGTAGGCTTCGAGGAGATTCGGATCGGCAGCCGCGAGGTTTCCCTGGTTGAACATTCCCTTTGCCGAGGACCAGGACGTCTTTGCTCCTGCCGCGGTAGCGTCGGCCGCCGCAGCAGCGTCAGCGGCCCACATCATCCGTATCGCCTCCGCGATGCCTTCAGGCGGCTTCTTTGCCCGTCCACGGCAAAGCCAGCCAAGGTACCGCAGGTAGGTCTCTCCTCCGGCATGGGAGGTGTCGCTGATGGTCCGGCGCAGCCCGTCGAGCGTCGATGCGGCGGAAAGGACCGACCCTTCCTGCTGCCGCACCAGTTGCAGGGGAGAGAGGACGTCGTCGAGTCGGGCGACACTCTGAGCCGTGGCCGGCGCGGACAAGAGGGAGCTGAGCGACGACTCGGCAACCCGAAGCGCCGGCGCTTCCCCGCGGGCTCGGACGGCGGTGTCGACGATCCGTGCCGTAACGTCGCGCACGCTCGTGATCACAAGGTCTCCGTACCCCGCAGCCTCGAAGCTGGGCTTCTCCATATCGAAGCCCGCCCTTGCCGGGTCATTGATGGGCAGAAGGTAGAGGTCGATTGCCTCGGGGATTTTCCCCTGGGCCAGAAGGTCGTGAGCCGAGTCCATGAGCTTCAGGAACTTCGCGTATGCCGCGGATTTCGGCACTTCCACGGCCGCCCTCGGGGGGTCGAGCTTCTGGAGGATGCCGATGAGGCGCGTCGCCTGCTTCTCATCCTGCTCGTCATAGAGGACACGGATGAGCTCCTTCAGCACCTCATCATACTCCTTTCCCTGGTTTGCGATAATCCTCGAGATGAGGGGTTGAGTCTCGTCCCGTTGATCCGGATGCTCCCTTTGGATCTTTGCCAGGAGCTTGAGCGCACCCGGATAATCCTTTTCATCGATCAGGCGCTGGACGTCAGAGAGGCTCGCCTCACCCGCGCCGCTGCAGACAGCAGGAGCGGCCGGAAGAAACAGGAGGCAAACCACGAGCCCGAGGGCTTTCAGGCTATGAGTCCGCACAGAACCCCACATTGCCATTATCGTCCAAATTCACTCCATTGGTCACCCCTCGACAGGGATGTCGGAGGGGCGCCGAGCACATGGACGTGCGGTAGGCGCCCCCTCGACAGGGATGTCGGAGGTACGCGAGTACGGGAGTACCCGTTCGGCGAGTACGCCGTACGCGCTCGGCAGTAGCCCTACCCCTACTGAACGGTACCACCGGCCGAAGATAGCTCCCGCGGCTGAATGACAGGGGGCGAATTGCCGAGAATACAGAGTGCACAAATGGCTGAAATGGATTGTTGGAAAAAACCGGTGTATACTTGAAGCTAAGATGAAAGGCGCGAAAGTACTCTCCATTTGCAGCCTTCTCGTCACGATTGCCGCAGGTTCCTGGGCGGACAGTGCAGACTTCTATTCGACCTGGTCCAACCTGTTGAAGAACTTTGCGGACCCCAACACGGGACTCACCGTGTTCCCAACTCTCCTCATTCCGATGGGCGGCAGGTATGAGGGCATGGGCACAGCATACACCGCGATGGCATCGGACGGCGGGTTTCTCGAGTCAAACCCGGCGGCAAGCTCGCGCCTCAGCAGGACAGAGCTCTCTTTCTATCACCACGCCTGGATTGCAGACTCGAATCTCGAAGGACTCGTGTACACGATGCGGTTCAACGACCTGGGGGTAGGAGTCGCGGGAAAGTTCCTCTACGTTCCGTTCACGGCCTACAACGAATGGGGCGTCGCCGGTGCCCAGGACTACATAACCGAATCCGTCGGCACTCTCAACATATCCTATAATTTTCTTTCCGGCTACTACTTCAGCGGCATTTCCGCCGGTGGCAACCTGAAGGTCGCATACCGCAGCATCCCTGCCGTGTTTGCGGCCAACCAGTCATCCATGGCAGTCATGGCAGACTTCGGGATGCAGACCAGCTTCAACCTGCTGAAGTTCTATTCCTCGCGCAGCCGCAATTTCTCCGTCGGCGCGGCCGTCAAGAACCTGGGAGTCACCACCCTGTCGGACGAGGCTCTTCCCCAGATGGCCAGCGCGGGAATCGCCTGGAGCCCGCTGCGTCCATGGACCCTCGCCGTCGATTTCAACTACCCTTTCATGTTCGCCTGGCAGCCGCCGGCGGAGTCGTGGAACGTGGCGGTCGGGACGAACATCGCAATGACACCATTCCTCTCGATCCAGGGGGGCGTGCTGATGAAGGCGGACAACCCCCGGCTGAGCCTGGGCACCATGCTGGAACTGGGGACTCTCAATTTCGACGTCAACTACAACCTCGATCTGAGCGGACAGCTGAACCCGCTGGACAAGTTCAGCGTCGAAGCCAGGCTCGATCTTGGGGATTCCGGGCGCGGCGAAAGAGAGGCGCACGCGGAGCAGCTCTACCTTCAGGGAGTCGATGAGTTCGCAGGCGGGAACTACGCCAAGGCAATAGAGCTTTGGAAACAGGTCCTGGTTGTGGATCCCAAGTACCAGCCCGCTGCCGACAGCATACGGACTGTTGAAAAGAGCCTTTCCCTCCAGAACCAGCTCCAGCAGCTTTCTCCCTGACAGAAACTCGGTGGAACAGAGAGAGTTCCTGGACACACTCGAGCATCCGATTCCTGAACAAACCCTGAGGCGAATACCCCTCTATCACCAGATCCTCGCCGAGATGCAGGCCCGCGGAGAGTCGTACGTATCTTCCCGTCACCTCGCCCAGTTTTTCCGCATCGACGACACGCAGGTGCGAAAAGACGTGTCGCTGATCGGCTACAAGGGGAAGCCCAAAGCCGGCTACTCGATCCTGGGGCTCAAGAAGGCGATCGAGGAGTTCCTCGGCATCAACTACGAGAACACCGCCATCCTCATCGGCGCCGGCCACCTGGGGTCCGCACTCAGCCAGTACCCCGGGCTGGCCCAGTACGGTCTGCGGCTGGTTGCCATCTTCGACAACGATCCGGCCAAGACAGGAAGCATATTGGGCGCGTTCACGATTCTCCCGATGGAATCCCTTCAGAGGGTGGTGCGGAGCTTCGATGTCGGCATCGCCATCATTTGTGTGCCCAAGGATGCCGCCCAGTCAGTCGCAGGGCGCATCGTCTCCCTTGGGATCAAAGCGATCTGGAACTTCTCCCCGACGCAGCTCGCCGTGCCGTCCGACATCGTTGTCCGAAACGAGAACATCGCGCTGGGCCTCGCCATACTCTCGCACTACCTGAAGCTGAGGA
>DATKLB010000237.1:0-4270 GCA_035542615.1 Spirochaetia bacterium
CGCGAATCCTTCGTAGACTTCCCTGTGAGTGCCGACAAAAGTCACCTGGACAGCGACCGCGTCCCCTTCGGCAACCATGTTGTCGACGTTCACCTCCAGGTCCGGAAACGCCTTTCGGTACTCCGTGATGATCCTCTTGACTTCGTCGACTGTTCGATGCTGGAGCGTCGGGGCGCCCTCATTCCAATGCAGCACATGATGGGGCGAGAACGCTTCGTCGACCACCGCGAGGTTGCCGCAGCCCCAGCCTTCGCGGTAAAGCCTGGCGACAAGCCTCTTGTTGTCGGATTCCATTATTCCGCCTCCAAGCCATTCTGCTCTATCCTGGAACGAGGCGACTCAGGGCTTCCCCCGCAATTGCCCCTCCCACCACGATGATCCAAGGCCGCACTTTCCAGAACACCAGCAGCAGGAAGGCAGCCAGCCCCAGGGCGAAATCGGCAGGGCGGAGAATCGCGCTTGTCCAGACCGGCCTGTAGAGAGCGGCCAGAAGGATGCCGACGACGGCCGCATTGACTCCGGAGAGTGCGGACCGAATCGCCCGTCGCGATCGAAGAAGTCCGTAGAATGGCAGCAGACCGATGACGAGGAGGAACGAAGGGAGATATATTGCCGTAAGCGCGACGGCTGCCCCGAGGACGCCGTTGGGGGGGGAGGCCAGCGCGGCTCCGAGGTACGCGGCAAAACTGAACAGAGGTCCCGGGACCGCCTGCGCGGCACCGTACCCGGCCATGAACGCCGCGTTCGTGATCCATCCGGGCGGTACCACTTCGCGCTGCAGCAACGGCAGCACAACGTGCCCGCCTCCAAAAACAAGCGAGCCGCTGCGGTAGAAGCTGTCGATCACGGCAACCCACTGCGACGCGACAAGCGACCTGAGGACCGGCAGACCGACAAGCAGAGCTGCGAAAACGGCGAGGCAGCAAACCGCGGTGACGCGGTTTATCGATCCAAACCCAGTCGGGTGAACGGTGAGATCCCCCTCTGCCGACCCCAGCACAACCAACCCTGCGATCGCCCCGCCAATGATGAGGAGGATCTGAGTAAAAGCGGTCGGCACCAGCACGCTTGCAATGGCGGCAGCAAAAGCGATTGAAGCCCGAGGAGCGTCGGAAGCGAGCGTTCGGGCCATGGACCACACAGCCTGCGCCACAACTGCCACCGCCACGAGCATGAGGCCGTGGAGCCACCCCCCTGTGGGGAAGGCAGCTCCTCGCACCACGAGCGCGAACGCTGTCATCGCGATCGCCGAGGGAAGGGTAAACCCCGCCCACGCCGCGATCCCGCCGAGAAATCCCGCGCGCTGGATGCCGATTGCCATTCCAAGCTGGCTGCTCGCCGGTCCGGGAATCATCTGGCACAGGGCAACGAGGTCGGCGTAGCTCTGCTCGTCGATCCACCTTCGCCTGACAACATACTCGTCGTGGAAGTACCCGAGATGCGCTATGGGTCCGCCGAACGAGGTGACGCCCAGCCGGGCTGCGACGCGAAGGACTTCCAGGGGCGTTCCCATGAGGATCCATTCTATGGAAGTATTTGATTCTGTCCAGCGTCGACACTCCGGGCCGCGGTGGTTCCCCGCGGCCAGAGGGATTTGCTTGACTGCGCGACTCGCGCGGGCATAGAATCCAAGCATGCGTTCCTGGCCTCTGCGTCGCGCGACGGGGGGGTTTGGTCATCGTTGACGGTCTTCAACGCAAGCGGGGCGATCAGGAAGCTGCTCCGCATGAACAGGCTGGAGGGATTCTTCGCAGTGACAGGGCTTGGACGCGCCTCCGTCCAGTCGATTCAGTGGAACGCGGCCGGCTGAAAGGGCCTCGAAGGAGACCTTGGGGATGAAAATTGTCATTCGCGTACCGACCAGGAAGCAGATACTCCAGAGATCACAAACCGTACCCGTTGCCAGAGACGGAACCTCCTGGAACAAGGACTGCCTGGGCGAGTTTGCGAACATGAGCGGCGTCTATATCCACTCTTCGGGAAATACGATTCTCTACGTCGGCAAGACCACTCGCGGCCTGTACGCAACGTACGGGGAACGCCTGCGACGCGAATGCCAAAAGAAGGCTTCCGCGGACAGCAGGTTGTATCGGCTCCTGCTGAGCCAGCGCTCGGTCAAGACCGCGTTCTATCCGACGAAAGAGGTCGAGAAAATGATCCAGGCCAAGAATCTTCCCAGGGAAAACATGACCCTGCTGCTCGAGCGGGCCCTCATTGCTGTCTACAAGCCGGGAGGCAACAGGGATTCCCAGGGATAGAATCGTCCGGAAGGACCTATACGGCTTCAGGTCCGGGCGGCGGTCCGATCATCAGCAGGACGGCATCTCCGACTTTTTCGGTCATAACGGTCACTGTTTTTCGAGAATCCATTTTGTGCGGATAGCTCATCGATACCCCCTGCAGCCCATGCCCTGTCAGCAAAGTCTGCGCCACGGATCGCTTGAGGTGGCACAAAAGGCAGGCGATGGTCTCTCCGCATCTCCCCAGGGTCGATGTATACATGCAGTCCAGGGCTTCCCCGACTCTCAGCCCGACAACGTCATGGTCAAACGCCATGCTCTGGAAACGATGGTTTGATGCCAGGACAGTGTGATCCGGAGCCAGGAGCGCCGCGGGCGCGGCAAACGAGTCAAGGTAGCTCGTGAGCTTCTCGTCGCGCTCGGAAAGGAGAATGCCGAAGCACTGCCCGCAGGTTCTGGTCATGCTGCTCAGCACGTCTTTCTCGTCCAGGGCGTGTCGGCAGCGAGTGCACATCGTCTCGCCCATCCCTTCCCTTCTGTCAGGTCACGATTTTGATTGTAGCCCATGAATGAAGAGGAAACCATGTGGGTCCTCAGGTTGAGTGAGCCGTTGCTCCGATCGCATTTCAATGTAGGCACGCGATGAGCCGTTCGTCAAACCGCCTGAGGCACCGTCACGTCAGCAGCGCCGCGGGATTGGCAAGGTAGGTGCGGGGAGTCTCGAGCCTCCGTCAGTCCCCCTGTTCATCGGCAAGCGGGCTGCCCATCCATGGCCCACCGCCGCCCATCATTGATCCGCCGCCGCCCATCATCGGTCCACCACTTCCCACCCAGCGTCCTTCCTCGGGGCCGCGCGGCCGCAGGAAGCGGTGGTGCGCGAAGCCGTACCTTTGCATGATGAATCGCGTGTAGACGGGGAAATTGTCGTCCCCGATGATCTGTCGAAGCTGAACCCTTGCTCCGACGAATGCCTTCATGAGGTCGGCGCGGGTCTGCGCCATCTGGGAAATGTAGCCGTTCACTTCCTGCATGTTGGGGCTGGCGGGAAGCAGGGCCTTCTCCATCTGAGCATGCAAGAGCCGCAGCTGAACGGTGTCCTGGCGGACCGTCTCCCGTGTCTTGTTCTGGATATCGAAGACCTGGGAAACCTGGGAATCGTTCAGCCCGAGCTTCTTCAGCATTGCCGCTTCCTGGTCCTTGGGGCTCTGTGCGAACAGGGCCACCGGGAGTGCCAGGAACACCAGCGGGATGAGTCTCTTCATGGAAATCTCTCCTCTCATGCGCTCATGGTACTTCGCGCAGCCTTTGCACTGCCATAAACGTGCCTTGAAAAGACGATAAAACTCTGTTATCTGGCGCCGTCTGCGGGGTTGCCGTCGTTCTACACATGCGGAAAAAGCGATGCTCAGCGCTGCGGCATCACTTGTGAACATGCTGCCCACGGAGCCCTGCCCCTGTCGCGATTCTGACCCGGTGGTGCTGCAGGAACCATTCGTATAACTTTCCGTTCCTATAGGCAGCCATCCAGCAGTCGTGCTCGAGATCCGGGTAGAGCGTGAAACGCACCTCGTCGCCGCTCTTGCGCAACGCGTCCACCATGGAGGAGGATTCCCGTGGAAGGACGTTGGTGTCCCTGGCTCCATGAAACGCCCAGACAGGAACATTCTTCAACGCGCTCGCCATCCCCGCATCTCCCCATCCGGCAACCGGCGCGATGGCCGCGAACACATCCGGGTATTTCGTTGCCAGCCGCCACACCCCGTTTGCCCCGAGGCTCCATCCTGTCAGGTAGATCCTCTCCCGATCGATGCGCAGGTCAGGGAGCGCGGCGTCCAGGAGCGCCTTGAGCTCCACGGGGTCCCATCGCTCCCTGTCCGCAGGAAGCTGGGGGGAAATGACGACAAACGGAAAGTTTCTTACCTTTTCCAGATAGGCGGGGAGCCCTTCTCTTTTTACGACGGCCAGGTCATCTCCTTTTTCCGTGCTTCCGTGCAGAAAGAGAATGAGCGGCCATTTCCTGCGGGCGTCCG
>DATKLB010000238.1:0-3791 GCA_035542615.1 Spirochaetia bacterium
GCAGGCCCCGGAAGGTCTCGATTTCCTCCGGATCGTAGTCGTCCAGATAGCTGAACAGTGTGTGCCGGCCGGATCGGGAAGACTCTTCCTCCAGGCCCAGGAACACGTCGAAATAGAAGGCTTCGGAAGCGATGGGCCGACGTACAGACTTCTCCTTGCAGACCACGTAGCCGAGGGTTCCGGTAGAGGCTCGCGGTTGAGCCTTCGGGCCCTGCTTGCGCCTCACGAATGTCCCCTGTCCTACGGAGCGCTCGAAAACGCCCCTCGAGGTGAGTGCAAGAATGGCATTCCGTATCGTTGTACGGCTCACATCGAGCTCGGCGGCAAGCACTCGCTCAGAAGGGATTTTCACGCCGACAGCCCAGGCCTCCGACTCGATCCTTTCCAGCAGGAACGACTCTACCTGAGACTGCGCGGAATCTTTTACGTTCTTTATGATGGTCCTTTTGGTCTCCAACTTCTGTTTCCTTGGCTCAAATGGTTGCAACCATTTGTAACCATTTTCCATAGCATGATTGATTTGTCAAGATCCTTTTCTGCAAATACAGGAATCCTTGTCAGGATAGATATCCAAAATCTCTACTGCCCGGAGGAAGAACAACGAACGAAACCTCCGAGACGTACGTCGTTTTCTGGGCGGACGATGCGGACGCAACCGCAACGCTGGCTGTCGAGCTCGGCGGCAGCGTTCTCGCGGGGCCCTTCGACACGCCGGGATTCCGAAGCGCAGTTCTTCAAGACCCCCGGGGAGCAGTATTTTCTATCAGCAAGCTGAGGAGGTAAGCATGCAGAAGATCACCCCTTTCCTCTGGTTCGATACTCAGGCAGAAGAGGCAGCGAAGTTCTACACATCTCTCTTTGACAATTCGAAGATCGGGGGCGTTCGCCGATACGGAGACGCGGGTCCCGGACCTAGGGGGCAGGTCATGACCTTGAGCTTCCAGCTCGACGGTATGACTTTCATGGCACTCAACGGAGGCCCCCAGTTCACGTTCACTCCCGCGGTTTCATTCTTCGTCACATGCAGGACCGAGCAGGAGATCGACGCGTTGTGGAAGAAGCTTTCCAAGGGCGGGAAGGTCTTGATGGAGCTGCAGAAATACCCGTTCAGCGAAAAGTTCGGGTGGACAGGGGACAAGTACGGCTTGACCTGGCAGCTGCACCTGACAGGCGGACCTGCCAGGATTACTCCGTTTTTCCTGTTCGTCGGGAAGCAGCATGGAAAGGCGGAAGAGGCGATGAAATATTGGGGCTCGATCTTCCCGAGCTCGGCCATCCACCAGGTGCAGCGCTACGGCGAAGGGCAGGGGGAAGAGGCCGGGACGGTGATGCACGGCAGGTTCTCGCTGGCGGGACAGGAGTTTATGGCCATGGACAGCAACAGGGAGCATGCCTTCTCTTTCAACGAAGCCATTTCGTTCTCCGTCGACTGCGAGACGCAGGAAGAAGTAGATGAGTTGTGGGGAAAGCTCTCAGCCGGAGGGAAAGAGAGTCGGTGCGGCTGGCTCCAGGACAAGTACGGAGTGTCATGGCAGATCGTGCCCTCGGTCCTTGGCGAGCTCCTGGGGGACAAGAGTCCTGCCCGGGCGCAGAAGGTCATGCAGGCGATGCTCAAGATGAGCAAGCTGGACATCAAGGAGTTGCAGGCCGCGGCCCGCTGAGGCTCACTCTTTCCCGGGAACGACGGCGCGCATCGAAGGCAACGTGCCGCTGCATGATCCCTCGCTCCTCCGCGCTCATGTCCTGAGCGAAAGTCGGGCGCGGCTCAACCGTCGCCCGCGGCAGACCTGGAGGGAGCAGCCCCCGGGCCCGAAAGCCGCTCGGCGCGTTTTCTCTCGAAGAGGTAGAAGGCAGCGGGCACGACGAAGAACGTCAGGATCGCCGAGAAGACGATTCCTCCCAGCATGACCACGCCCATATTCTTTCCGAACTCCGACCCCTCCCCGCGGCCCAGGATCAGCGGGAAGCTGATCACCAGCACCGTCATCGTCGTCATGATGATGGGCCGGAATCGCAGCCGAGCCGCTTCAATCAGAGCGTCCTGGAACGGCATCTTGCCGAGCCTCTCCACGACGAAGTCGAGGTAGAGAATGGCGTTCTTGGCCGAAAGTCCTATCAGCATCAGCATTCCCATCATGCCGAAGATGTCCAGCCCGCCTCCCTGCGTGGACACCATCAGCAGCGCGCCCACCAGCGCAAGAGGCACGGGCAGGAGCAGGTAGATGGGGTAGCGCCAGGAGTTGAACTGCGCCGCCATCACGAGATAGGCAAGGAAGAGGGCGAGCAGGAATGTCAAAGGTCCTGTCGTCATCAGCTGAGTTGCGAGCGTCACCGGATTGAATCGATTGTTCGTGGTGACAGCAAGGCCTCCTTCCAGCAGGCCTGCACTCTGGAGGTCCTGGGTTATCCTGTTCTTCACGACGAGCACCGGCGGGGCATCAGGCTTCATCGTGATCGTCAGGTTGCCCGTGTAGGCGCGATTGTACCTGCTGACGCTGACGGGCGCCTGGTTCAGCTCGAAGCTGCCCAGTTGCCCGACCTGGAGCGTGGTTCCGAGCAGGGGCGCATAGATGGGCAGGTTCAGCAGGGACCGCACGCCGGAGAGCGTGGTCGGATCCGCCTGGACCTGGATGGGGTAGCTGAGGCCGCCGGTGACCACGGTGGATGCCTGCACGCCGGAGGCGTAGGTCTGGAGGGCGCCGCCGATCATGGCTGGAGAGATCCCGGTTCCCTTCAGGCGTGACGGATCCGGGACGAAGTCGTTCTCGAGGCTTGTGTCGGACAGCGTCGAATAGACGTCAACCACCCAGGGATTCTTCTGGATCTCCTGGAGGATCCGGCCATTGCGCGCAAGCAGGGTGTTGAAGTCGGGGGAGACAATGCTGAGCTGCAAAGAGGAGCCGCCACCCCCGAACCCTCCGCCGGAGTGGACGATGACCTGCGCCGACGGCTGGTCAGGAAAGAGCTTCAACAGACCGGCGCGATAGCTCGGTATCAGCGAGTAGACGTTCGCCCGCCGGGAAATGGGAATGAGCTGGACGGTGAGGTTGGCGGCGTTTGACCCCGCGAACGTGCCGCTGATGCCGCTCGGGTTGCTGCCAATGATCGACTGGACCGTCTCCACCTCGGCCTGCTTCCGCAGAAAACTCTCGATTCTGCCGACACCGTCGTTCGTCACCTGGAGGGGAGTGCCGGGAGGATTTCTCAGGTGGACCTCCATCGACCCGGCGTCCGTATTCGGCACGAAATTGAAAGGAATGCGCGGGGCAAGGAGCACGGCGACCACGACCAGGAACGCGCCGCTGCCCGCGAGCACCAGCACGCTCCCCCGAAGCACTCGACTGAGGGATCGCGCATACGCATTGCGGACCCATTCGAGTCCGGCCTCCGTCCATCCGTGCAGCAGCGTCGTGAGAGACTGCAGCAGGGAAAGAACGATTCTGCCGACGTAGTACAGAAGCCCGAGTGCGAACGGATACGCGATCATGGCGAGAAGGTACTCGGGTCGGTGCGTGAGGATGAGGATCAGGGCGGCTGCGACGATTGCCGCTACGATGCCGGACCCTTTTCGCCACGTCTTCAGTCCCCACTGGATCGCGCGCGGGAGCTGGATCCAACTGCGCAGGAAATCGTGCCAGTCCAGCTCTCGCGAATCCGGCGTGTAGGCAAGCCGCACGGTGAGGAAGAGAACGGCCTCCAGGAGAGAGAAGGCGACCGCGGCAGCGAGGCCCAGGGAGAACTGCTGCAGGAAGCTTCCGATGAACCCCCCGATGAAGCTCACCGGCAGGAGC